>NZ_CVTK01000026.1:0-238609 GCF_900004785.1 Pseudomonas sp. 28 E 9
AGCGGAACCCTAAGTAGCCGTTACCGCAGAAACGGATATGTACTCGATCTGATCCAACACCCTGGTCGGCCCAGAGGCCGCCATCGGGGGCAAGCCCCCTCCCACATTTGGATTGCGGATCGGCAAAAAAACCGGTCGGCTCTAAGGCCGCCGCGCTTTTGCTTTTGATCCTGGGCGCCCCGTTAAACCACGCTGGCCGAACGCAGGCGTGAATCCGTGGGCCCACGGATTCAAGCCTGCGTTCGGGCACACCGAGCCTAAGCGAGGTGCCGAGTGGTGGGGCAAGAGCGTTTTGCTTACTTTTGCGCTTTTCAAAAGTGAGCCGCTGTAAAAGCGGAACCCTAAGTAGCCGTTACCGCAGAAACGGATATGTACTCGATCTGATCCAACACCCTGGTCGGCCCAGAGGCCGCCATCGGGGGCAAGTCGAATCGTCGCACCGCCCCTCCCACATTTGGATCGGGATCGACACAAAATACCGGTCGGCTCTAAGGCCGCCGCGCTAACGCCCCCGCAACACCCGATCAGGCATCGCAATAGCCGCCGCCAACCCCAACACCGAGACCCCCGCACTCACCATCAGCAAACGCCGAAACGTCATCGCCAACTCCCCCCGCAACGCATCCCGTGCCTCACCCGGCGCAGCATTGAGCCCATCGAGCAGCACATTACCGGAGCTGCCCTCGGTCAGCAGCGCGCCACTGGCCAAGTGGGCAAAACTGGCATCGCGCAACAACGCCAACAGCAATGCCGACATACACGCCACCCCCACCGCCCCGCCCAGGGAGCGGAACAGGTTGGTGGTGCTGGTCGCCACACCAATATCGCGCTGCTCCACCGAGTTCTGCGTGCCCACCAGCGAGGTCGGAAACTGCATGCCCGCCGCGATGCCGCACAACAGCATGAACAGCGAGGTCAGCCCGACCGCCTGGGGCGCGCTGAAGGCCATGCCGAGAATCGCCAGCGGGCTCAACACGGCGCCACTGAGGATCATCGGTTTATATCGGCCGGTCACTGAGGTCATGCGTCCGGCGAAATAAGCGCCCATCGGCAAGCCCATCGCCAGGGGCAGCAGGTGCAAGGCCGCGCTGTCGGCGCCGGCACCGGTCACGGTCTGGTAACGCAGGGGCATCAGCACGGTCAGGGAAATCGCCTGGAAGCTGGTGATGAAAATCGTGCACCAGCACAACACCGCGCTGCGGTTGACGAACAGGTGCATGGGCAACAACGGCTCGCGCGCGCGGCGTTCATGCCAGACGAACACGCTCAACGCCAACAACGCACAGACCAGCAGCCCGAGCACTTGATCGTCACGCCACGCACGACCCTGGCCGATTTGGGTGATGCCGAGCAACAAGGCGCTCAGGCCGATGATCATCAGCACGGTGCCGAGGTAATCGATAACCGGCTTGCGCTGCGGCACCGGCAACCCCACCAGGGTGCGATGGGCCACATACCAGGCGAGCGCGCCCAACGGCAGGTTGATCAAAAATACCCAGCGCCAGGACAGGAACTCGGTCATGTAGCCGCCCAGCACCGGCCCGGCGACGCTGGCCACCGCGTACATGCTGCTGAAGTAGCCCTGGTAACGCCCGCGTTCACGGGGCGCGATGATGTCGCCGATGATCGCCTGGCTCACCGAAATCATGCCGCCGGCACCGATGCCCTGGATAATCCGCGCCAGCACCAGTTGCTCCATGTTCTGCGCCAGGCCGCAGAACAGCGAGGCGACGGTGAACACGCCCATGCCGATCAGCATCATGGGGCGTCGCCCATACAGGTCACCGAGCTTGCCGTAGATCGGCACCGCCACCGTCATCGCCACCATGTAGCCGGAGATCACCCAGGCCAGCAGGTTGACGTCATGGAACTGCGCGGAAATGGCCGGCATCGACACGGCGACAATGGTCTGGTCCAGGGCGCCAAGAAAGATCGCCAGCATCAGCGCGGCAAGAATGCTGCGCACGGCGGGAACAGCGGGAGCGGACTGATTGAGAGGGGTCACGGCACAACCTTCGAGCAAGGCACGCAGGCAACGGCAGCCTGCGCAAATGCTGAATACGATAGCAGGCTATTCGATAGCCTCGTAAGGAAGCCCGACGTAATTTTCCGCGATGGTTGTGCGCCCGGCCTCGGAATTCATGAAGTAGTCCAGCTCACTCTCGGCAATACGCCGGGTGAAGTCATCCGCCTGGGGAAACTGATGCAGCATCGACGTCATCCACCAGGAAAACCGTTCGGCCCTCCACACCCGCCGCAGGCAGATGGCGGAGTAGCGCTCAAGCAATTCCACACGCCCCTCGTCATACACCTTGAGCAGGATGCTAAACAATGTGCTCACATCACTGGCCGCCAGGTTCAAGCCCTTGGCCCCGGTAGGCGGCACGATATGCGCAGCATCGCCGAGCAGGAACAGGCGCCCGTACTGCATCGGCTCCACCACGAAACTGCGCAGCGGCGCGATGCTTTTTTCAATCGACGGGCCGGTGACCAGTTGTTCAGCCAGGTCGACCGGCAGACGGGTTTTGAGCTCGGCCCAGAAGCGCTCGTCCGACCAGTCGGCCAACGGCTCCTGTGCCGGAACCTGCAAGTAGTAACGGCTGCGGGTCTGCGAACGCATGCTGCACAGCGCAAAGCCACGCGAGTGCGTGGCGTACACCAGTTCCGGGTGCACCGGCGGCGTATCGGCAAGCATGCCCAGCCAGCCGAAGGGGTAGACGCGCTCGAACACCTGCAACGCCTCCGGCGGAATCGACTGACGGGCCACACCGTGAAAGCCGTCACAGCCCGCGACATAATCACACTCCAGGCGAAAGGCCTGGCCCTGATGCTCGAAGGTCAGCCAGGGCTGATCACTTTTGAGGTGATGGGGCTGTACGTTCGAGGCTTCATAGAAGGTCGTGGCGCCGACAGCCGCACGGGCCGCCATCAGGTCGCGGGTGACTTCGGTCTGGCCGTAGATCATCACCGACTGGCCACCGGTTAGGGTCTTGAGGTCGATGTGGGTGAGTCGGCCATCGCGCGCCAGGGCGAAACCGTCATGCACCAGGCCCTCGGTGTCCATCCGTCGGCTGACGCCCGCCTCGCGCAGCAGGTCGACCATGCCTGGCTCCAGCACCCCGGCGCGGATGCGGCCCTGTACGTGGTCGGCGGTCTGGCGTTCCAGGACGAGGGTCTGAACGCCAGCGTTGTGCAGCAATTGTCCGAGCAGCAATCCGGAAGGACCGGCGCCAATAATGGCGACTTGGGTTTTCAGCGTTTTCATTATTTTTATGGCCTGCTGGCTTCACCCGAACCGAACGAGTGAAAGAGTTGTCATTGGACGTGTAGCTGACATTTTTCACCTGAGCGAGCAGCATAAGAAGGTGAAAACTGCTTTAAAGCCTGCGCTTTTTGCCAATCGGGGCGATTACCGCACCACTATCCTGAGTATCGGATTGAAAACATGACCAACACCGCGATTCCGGTCTTCAAGCTTTACGGGGAAAGCCAACAGTGGCCGACGCCCGATTTGTTGCACTGTGAAACCATTTCCCGGCGCAGCCGGGAATACCAGTGGGAGATCCAGCCCCACCGGCACGCGGACCTGTGCCAGCTGCTCTACGTGCATAAAGGCCAGGCACACCTGGAAATCGAAGGCCAGCGCACCACGCTCGACGAAGCCAGCCTGCAAGTGCTGCCGCCGCTGTGTGTGCACGGTTTTCGCTTTTGCGAAGATGTCGAAGGTTATGTGGTGACCCTGTCGGCGCCCCTGGTCAGCCATTTACAAGCGCAACTGGGCAGCACGGTCGATGGCCTGCACACCCTCGGCAGTTACCCCGCGGGCAAGGACAGCGACTACCTCAATAGCCTGTTCGTGCGTTTGCAGGACGAATACGCCGGCGAACAACCGGCTCGGGACATGATGATGCACGCCCTGGTCAGCGTGCTGCTGGTGTGGGTCAGCCGCCAGGCGATCCAGCGCCGCCACCCCAGGACACCGCGCAACCGTGAGTATTTCCGACGTTTCACCCAACTGGTCGAACAGCATTACCGCGAGCACCCCAAGATTGAAGACCTGGCCCACAAACTGGGCATCTCGGTCTCCCATCTCAATGGCACATGTCGGGAGTTGGGCGGGCAGCCGGCCCTGCAGATCATGCATGACCGCCAGTTGCTGGAAGCCAAGCGTTTGCTGACCTACACCAGCATGACCATCAATGAAATGTCCGAGGTGCTGGGGTTTTCCGACCCCACCAACTTCTCACGGCTGTTTCGCCGCCGGGTGGGATTTTCGCCCAAGGCGTTTCGCGAGCAGTTGAAGCAGAGCTGAATGCGCGAGGGAGCAAGCCCTGATACTGTAGGAGCGAGCTTGCTCGCGAAAAACTCACAGGCACCGCGTTCATTCAGGAAGCACGCGTTATCGTTGACGTTTTTCGCGAGCAAGCTCGCTCCTACAGACTGGCATTGGGGCACGCCCACTCCCATAGTGATTCGCGGCGCTTTGAGAATCAACGCAGGGCGCTGAAACTGCCGGTGTGCGGGACGCACTGGTTTTGGTGGCAACTGATGGCAAAAGCCGCCGGCTGCATTCGCGTCTGCTCGACGCGATAGGCGGCTGTGCCATACAGCGCAGTAGCCAAGGCGCACAGGCTGAAAATCGTCAGGTACTTTCTGGTTTTAATGCTCATGGCACAGACCTCTGCACGGATCTACAAGGTGCTGTTTAAAGCATAGGTCACTCAGGGCAAGTTGCCATGATTGCAGACCATTCAGCGCGCTTATGCCGCTTCAGAGACCGACATCCCACTCAGGCTCTTCGGGAAACCGCTGCACCAGGAAATCCAACAGGCTGCGCAACGCCAAGGGCATGTGTTTGCGCGAGGCGTATACCGCGTAGATATTCATCTGCCGTGGCTGCGCATCCGGCAGCAGGCGCACCAGTTTGCCGCTGCGAATCAGCTCACCGGCCTCATAGCTGGGAAGCATCGCCACCCCGGCACCGGCCAGGGTGATGCGCAATAACGTGCCGGCCTCGTTGGCGGTGATATTGCCGTGCACCGCCACCGACACATGTTCACCACGCTCTTCGAAATGCCACAGGCTCTTGCCAAAGTAGGAGTGGGTCAGGCAGTTGTGCCGGGCCAGGTCTTCGACTTTCTGCGGTGCCGGATGCTCGCGCAAATAGGCTGGCGTGGCACACACCACCGAGCGGCACACCGTCAGGCGTCGGGCGATCAGGTTCGGGTCCAGGTCGTTACTGGTGCGGATCGCCAGGTCGATGCGCTCGTCCACCAGGTTCACCGTGCGGTCGAGCATTTGCAGGTCGACTGTCACCAGCGGGTAGCGTCTGACGTACTCGGCAATCGCAGCGCCCAACTGCGCCTGGCCGAACGAGGTGCTGACACTCAGGCGCAACAGCCCACGCGGGGCATCATCGGGCTCGCTGACGGCGGCCTGCATATCGCCACAGAGTTCCAGCAATTGCCGGCAACGCGGCAGGGTTTCACTGCCGGCAGCGGTGAGGCTGAGCTTGCGCGTGGTGCGGTGCAGCAGGCGTGCGCCGACCCAATCCTCCAGCTCGGCCAGGTAACGCGAGACCACTGGGCGCGACAGGTCCAGGTGGTCGGCGGCGGCGGATTGGCTGCCCAGGTCCACCACGGTGACAAACACGCGCATTGCTTGAAGACGATCCATGATTTGCCCGATTTCAGAAACAAACTATGTTCCAGCATCGCATTTTTTGTGGTGTTTTATGCAACTAAGCTCTGTTCACCCCTTACCGAAGGCAGGAGCTGCCCCGATGTTCTCGACGTTCAAACGCTTGACCCTGGCGACTGCCGCCATGGCCTTCACTGCTCATGCCATGGCGGCAGACTTGAAACTTGACGTGTACAACCCGGGCGAAGCCGCCGTCTTCCCGGTCAGCTCGGTACTGGTCAGCGGCGCCCGGGACGCGATCCTGGTGGACGCGCAATTCGGCAAGGGCCAGGCCGAGCAACTGGTGCAGAAAATCCGCGCCAGCGGCAAGCACCTGACCACCATCTACATCAGCCACGGCGACCCGGACTACTACTTCGGCCTCGACACCCTGACTGCCGCCTTTCCCGACGCGAAAGTGCTGGCGCCACAGCCGGTGGTCGACCATATCAACGCCACCGTCGCCGGCAAGCTGGCGTTCTGGGGCCCGAAAATGGGCGCCGACAAACCGGCCAGGACCCTCGTACCGCAAGTTCTCGAGGGCCACAGCCTGACGCTGGAAGGGCAGCAACTGGACGTCATCGGCCTGGACGGCCCGCAGGCGGACCGCAGCTTTGTGTGGATTCCGTCGATCAAGGCCGTGATTGGTGGCGTAGTGGTCGCGCAAAACATCCACGTCTGGATGGCCGATACCCAGACTGCACAGTCCCACAAGGATTGGCTGGCCACCCTGCAACGCATTGAAGACTTGAAGCCGACCACCGTGATTCCGGGCCACTACCTGGGCACTCCATCGCCCGCCTCGGTCGCGTTCACCGCCGACTACATCAAGGCCTTCGACATCGAAACCGCCCAGGCCAAGGATTCCACCGCCCTGATCGCGGCCATGAAAAAGCGTTACCCGAACCTCGCCGACGAGAGCTCGCTGGAATTGAGCGCCAAAGTCGCCAAGGGCGAAATGAAGTGGTGACTGGTTTTAAACCCTGACCTTTACTGGAGAACCTCATGAGCAAGATCGCAATCATTGGTGCCACCGGCCGTGCCGGTAGCCAACTGCTGGAAGAAGCGCTGCGCCGTGGGCATACCGTCACCGCCATCGCGCGCAATACCGACAAACTGGCCGCACGCCCAGGCGTCACGGTCAAACAAGTGGACGCTTTGGATGCCGATGCCCTGCAACAGGCCGTGAGCGGCAGCGACGTGGTGATCAGTGCCGCACACTTCGCCACTTTGCCCGCCAGCGCCGTGCTCGGCCCGGTGAAAAAAGCCGGAGTCAAACGCCTGTTGGTGGTGGGTGGCGCCGGTTCGTTGCTGTTGCCGGACGGCAGCCGCGTGATCGACAGCCCGGGCTTCCCGGCGGAATACAAAGCTGAAGCCAGTGCGGGAGCAGCGTTTCTAGACGTGCTGCGTCAAGAGCAGGAACTGGATTGGACCTTCCTGTCGCCGTCGGCCCTGTTCGATGGCACCGAGCGCACCGGTCGATTCCGCCTGGGCCAGGATCATTTGCTGGTGAGCGACGACGGTCAAAGCTCGATCAGTTTCGCCGACTTCGCCATCGCCATGATCGATGAAGTGGAAACGCCGAAGCACTCGCGTCAGCGCTTCACCGTGGGCTACTGATACACCGGGAGCAAGCCCTGATACCAGCCTGTAGGAGCGAGCTTGCTCGCGAAAAACTCACAGGCACCGCGTTCATTCAGAAAGTACGCGTTATCGTTGACGTTTTTCGCGAGCAAGCTCGCTCCTACAGACTGGCATTAGGGCTTGCTCCTCCCACATTTGAACGGTGGCATATCCGGCGCCTGCAATTTTTCAATAGGGCCAATGACTTTCTCATTTGCCCAGCCTCCCCCTCCCGTGGCCTGATTCGCCCTTGTTCATCCAAGGCAGGCCCATGCAAAACGTTCAGGCAAAACCCACCACCGCCGTGTGGCTGATAATCAGTGTGGTGCTGGTCGCCCTTAACCTGCGCCCGTCGATGGCGGCCGTGGGGCCCTTGCTGTCGTCGATCCGCGCTGATGTGCCGCTCAATTTCAGCAGCGCCGCATTGCTGACCATGTTGCCCGTGATGAGCATGGGCCTGGCGATGTTCTTCGGAATGGGCCTGGCCCGGCGCTTTGGCGAATACCGCAGTATCGTGGTGTCGCTGCTGGTAATTGGCGCAGCGACACTGTCGCGGTTGTGGCTGGATTCGGCGTTCGAGCTGATTGTCAGCGCCATGGCGGCAGGCGTCGGGATTGCGCTGATCCAGGCGTTGCTGCCGGCGCTGATCAAGTCGCGACCGGGCGACAACGTTTCATTGTTAATGGGCCTGTATGTCACCGCGATCATGGGCGGCGCCGCACTGGCCGCGTCTTTTGCGCCGTTTGTGCAAGTGCACACCGGCAGTTGGCGCATCGGCCTGGCGATGTGGGCCGGGCTGGCGCTGCCGGCGCTGGTGTTCTGGTACGCCCAGCGCTCGGCGTTACCCGCTTTGCCTCAGGCCGACAGCGGCCCGCAGGCATCGTTTTTCGGCAATCGCCGGGCCTGGTTGCTCGCCCTGTTCTTCGGCTTCGGCACGGCGTGCTACACCTGCGTGCTGGCGTGGCTGGCGCCGTATTACGTCGAGCAGGGCTTGCGTGAGCAGCATGCCGGTTTGCTGCTGGGTTTGCTCACCGCCATGGAAGTGGTCTCCGGCCTGGTAACGCCCGCCATCGCCAATCGCCGCCGGGACAAGCGCGGCGTGGTGGCGGTATTGCTGGTGCTGATCCTGATCGGCTTCGCTGGCCTGATCCTCAGCCCCCGGCACCTGACTTTGCTCTGGCCGTGCCTGCTCGGCCTGGGTATCGGCGGCTTGTTTCCCATGAGCCTGATCCTGTCCCTGGACCACCTCGATAACCCGCGCCGCGCCGGTGGCCTGACCGCGTTCGTGCAGGGTATCGGCTACCTGATCGCGGGCCTGTCGCCGCTGATCGCCGGAATGATCCGCGACCAGTTGGGCAGCTTCGAGGGGGCCTGGTGGTCATTGGCGGCGGTAGTGGCAGTGATGCTGCTGATGGTCATGCGCTTCAATCCAACGCATTACGCGCGACATATCCGCTGAGGTCGTGTTGTAAACAGTATTTGTCTCACCCAAAACATAGAAGAGTCCTACAGAGCTTTCTATTGGTACGAGCGTTCCGTTAACATTTTGCTCAGTCTTGTACTGAATTCGGTACAAAGGGTTTACGGACGAAACCGATGCTAAACAGCAACTTGCTCAGAAAGCTCGATATGCAGGACTTGATGGTGTTTATCGCTGTCTACGACCAGAGCAGCGTTACCGACGTGTCTGAAACCCTGTTCGTCAGTCAGTCCACCGTCAGCTACAGCCTGAAGAAACTGCGCACCAGTTTCGAAGACGAGTTGTTTATCAACACGCGAGCGGGCATGCGTCCGACGTACAAGGCCACCACGATGTACGGCCACGTACAGAAAATCCTCGAAAGCATCAACCTGTGCCACGCCGGAGGCCAGGCCTTCGACCCGACCCGCGAGGCCGTGACTTTCAATGTGTGCGCCCCGGAATACTTCGAACACCTGATCCTGCCGCGCCTGCTGAAAAACTTCGACCGCGCCGACCTGCCGGTGATCGTCAATGTGCAAAAGCTGGAAGCCGACATTCCCGCCGACGACTTGCGCGAAGGCCGCCTGGACCTGGTGATCGGCTTCGGCCCGAACTTTCACCGCGTCCATAAAGACTTCAAGCGCCAAATGCTGCTCGAAGACGACCTGGTGTGCGTCTTCGACAAACGCTCGGCGCCGCGGGAAGCGACGTTCAGCCTGCAAGCCTTCGTCGAGCGGCGCCACGTGTTTCCCACGCCGTGGACCTCCGCCACCAACATGATCGACGGCTGGCTGGCGCGCCAGGCGCACAAACGCCAAGTGATCGCGCGGGCCAACAGCTACAGCGCGGCGTTGAAGATGATCAGCGGCACCGACTTTATCGTGACCCTGCCACGCCGCGTGCAAAAGCTGCTGGCGCCGACCTCTGCGTACGGGTGTTGCGAAGCCCCGCAGGGTTTGCCGGGCTTCACCCTGGACATGCAATGGAACCAGGCCAGCGAACAGGACAGCGCCAATACCTGGTTTCGCGAGCAGGTGGTCAAGGTGTGTGAGGATGAAGCGGCAAGCGGCAAGCTGAAAGCGGCGAGCTGAAAAAGCGGCAAGCGGTGCGGTCGCCTTGACTTGGCGCTTGCAGCTTGCCGCTGCTTCTTTCCTGCGCGTTACCCCGGGAGCGCAAGCCCGCGATCACTCATGAACGCCTCCAGCCTTGAGCGCATCCAGCGTTCCGCCGGGTCGGTGTCGACGTGGCTGAGCCAGACCATCGACAAGTCCAGGGTCGGCGTTTCAAACGGAAACGCCTCGCAGAACAGGTTCCCGCCGGCGGCCATGGCCTGGGCCGCGTAGTCCGGCAGGCTGGCGATCATGTCAGTGCCGGCAAGCAACGCCGGCAGCGAACTGTATTGCGGCACCGACAGCACCACGTGCCGCTTGCGACCGATTTCGGCCAGCCACTCATCGGCAAACCCGGCCACGTTGGCGGTGTGGGACACCAGTACATGGGGCCGTGCGCAATATTCATCGAGGGTCAGCGGTGTGTCGGACGCATCGGCGCGCAACAGGCACGGGCGGATATGCCGCAGCAGCTTGCGCTTGGCATTCGCCGGCAGGCCGCGGGTCTGGGTGATGCCGACAGTGATATCGCCGGAGGCCAGCAGGTCGGGAATGCGCCAGTAATCCACATGCTGCACCACGAACACCACCTGCGGCGCTTCCTGGCGCAGCGCCCGCAGCAACGGCGGCAACAGGCCGAACTCGACGTCATCGGACAAGCCGATACGAAAGGTCATGGTGCTGATGGACGGGTCAAAATCGTGGGTCAGGCTCAAGGCCGACGACAGCGAATCCAGGGCCGGCGACAGGTGCTGGATGATTTGCTCGGCGCGCGCGGTGGGCTCCATGCGGTGGCCGACGCGAATGAACAAGGGGTCATTGAACAAGGTTCGCAGACGGTTCAGGGCCGAACTGATGGTCGGCTGGCCGAGAAACAGCTTCTCCGCCACCCGCGTCACGTTGCGCTCGAGCATCAGCGCTTCGAAGACCACCATCAGGTTGATATCGGCCTTGCGTAATTCATTGCGATTCATCGGCGCCTGCCCCTTCCCCACGACAAGCCGCAGTTTAGAAAGGCAACGGGGCGGCGTCTATGTCGGTCGATGCATCGGTTTCTATGGGGGGTCGTATCGCAGAACAGGACCAACCCTCCAGACGATCCGTTGAATTGATAGCCCATGCGCATCAATCTATCCAAATTTGTCACTTATCATTTCTAAATGTGTCAGCCACTATCCCTAGTCTTAAGCGAAACAAGCACTTTAAAAAGAACGCTGGAGACACAAAACCATGACTAGCCCTTCCCGGCCTGCGGCTGCCCCTTCGAAAGTAGGCGCCGTACTGCGCGTTACTTCGGGCAACTTCCTCGAACAGTTCGATTTTTTCCTGTTCGGGTTCTATGCCACCTACATCGCTGCCGCCTTCTTCCCTGCCGCCAATGAATTCGCATCATTAATGATGACCTTTGCCGTGTTCGGCGCAGGCTTCCTGATGCGGCCCCTGGGCGCGATCATTCTGGGTGCCTATATCGATGACGTGGGCCGCCGCAAAGGCTTGATCGTGACGTTGTCGATCATGGCCAGCGGCACATTGTTGATCGTGCTGGTGCCCGGTTATCACACCATTGGCCTGTGGGCACCGTTGCTGGTGCTGCTGGGTCGTCTGCTGCAAGGCTTCTCGGCCGGTGCGGAACTGGGTGGTGTGTCGGTGTACCTGTCCGAGATGGCCACACCGGGCCGCAAGGGTTTCTACACCAGCTGGCAGTCGGGCAGCCAGCAGATCTCCATCGTGGTTGCCGCCGCGCTGGGCTATGGCTTGAACGTGTGGATGGAGCCGGCGGTGGTTGCAGACTGGGGCTGGCGCATTCCGTTCGCCGTCGGTTGCGTGATCATTCCGTTTATCTTCGTGCTGCGGCGTAACCTGCAGGAAACCGAGGAGTTTGCCAAGCGCAAGCACCGCCCGACCATGCGTGAAGTGATGGCCACCCTGGTGAAAAACTGGACCGTGGTCATCGGCGGTATGCTGATGGTGGCCATGACCACCACCGCGTTCTACCTGATTACCGTGTACGCACCGACCTTCGGCAAGACCGTGCTGCAATTGAGCACCTCCGACGCGCTGCTGGTGACGTTGCTGGTGGCGGTGTCGAACTTTGTCTGGCTACCGATCGGCGGCACTCTGAGCGACCGCTTCGGCCGCAAGCCGGTGCTGATAGCCATGACCGTGCTGACCGTTCTCACGGCTTATCCAGCGCTGTCCTACGTGGTCAACGCACCAAGCTTTGCACACATGCTGGAAACCCTGCTGTGGTTCTCCTTCCTCTACGGTATGTACAACGGCGCAATGATCCCGGCGCTGACGGAAATCATGCCGGTGGAAGTGCGCGTGGCAGGTTTCTCCCTGGCCTACAGCCTGGCAACCGCCGTCTTCGGCGGCTTCACTCCCGCCATCTCGACCTGGTTCATCCACATCACCGCAGACAAGGCCTCGCCCGCCTACTGGATGATGTTCGCTGCACTGTGCGCCCTGTGTTCCACCCTGGCGCTGTATCGCCGCGCCAACACCCGTGGCCAGGTCATGCAGGGGGCTGCGCAATGAAGCCGCTGTTCAACACCCTCACAGCCCTGGTCCTCGCCGCTCTGGCGCTGTCAGCCCAGGCTGAAGAACTCAAAGTGATGACCTCCGGCGGCTTCACGGCCGCCTATAAACTGCTCGGCCCGCAATACGCCAAGCAAAGCGGTGACACCCTGGACACGGTCCTGGGACCGTCCATGGGCAAGGCGCCGGAAGCGATTCCCAACCGCCTGGCCCGTGGCGAACACGCCGATGTCGTGATCATGGTCGGCTACGCCCTGGATGAGCTGATCAAACAAGGCAAGGTCGACCCCGCGTCCCGCGTGGAACTGGCCGACTCACGGATCGGGTTGGTGGTGAAGGAAGGCGCGGCAAAACCTGCGATCAGTACTGACGCCGAGCTCAAGGCCGTGCTGAGCAAGGCCAAATCCGTTGCCTATTCGGACAGCGCCAGCGGCGTGTATGTCGAGAAGGAACTGTTCAAGAAGCTCGGCATGCCGGCCAAGGGCACCATGATCGAACGCGTACCGGTGGGCGAACAGGTGGCCAAGGGTGACTACGAAGTCGGCTTGCAGCAGGTGGCGGAATTGTTGCCGGTCAAGGGCGTGACGTTCGTCGGCAAGATCCCGGAAGACGTGCAGTCCGTCACGCGTTTTGCGGCGGGCATCCCGGTCAACGCCGAACACCCGGAAGAGGCCAAGGCATTACTGCAGTTCATGGCATCGCCCGAGGCACAACCGGTGGTGCGATCCACCGGACTGGACTCGGTGTCACGCTGACCGAAACGGCATCTCCCGCACCAACCGCTCCAACTCCAGCGCCGCCGGCGGCAATGTCCGCCCGCGGCGCTTGATCAAGCCCACATTGCGCATCACCTGCGGTTCCACCAACGGCACACTCACCAGAATCAGGTGCTCACACGCCGGCATCGCAATCGACGGCACCATCGCCACCCCCAGCCCCGCCTCCACCAGTCCGATCATCGTGGTCACGTGGTGGGTCTCGCAGATACTCGGCTTTTTCACCCGCACACCGCGCAGGGCCTGGTCCAGCAGGAAGCGGTTGCCCGAGGTTTTGTCCACGGTGATGTAGTCATGCTCGTAGGCTTCGGTCCAGGTCACGCTTTCACGCGCGGCCAACGGATGATCACGACGACAGGCCAGCACATAGCGTTCCTGCAGCAACAGCTCGAACTCCACTTCATCGGCCAGGCTGCCGCTGAAACTCACGCCAAAATCCGCCTCGCCACTTTCCACCGCATTGCACACTTCACCGGCACTGGCATCCAGCACCCGCAGGCGAATCTTCGGATACAGCTTGTGGAATTCGGAGATGACGTGGGGCATGAAGTAATACGCGGTGGACGGCACACAGGCGATGGTGACATTGCCCATGCGCGTGGACGCGACGTTACTGATGCCCATCAAGGCGATGTCCAGGTCGTCGAGCATGCGTTCGACCTGGGGCAGAAATGCACGGCCAACCATGGTCAGGCTGACTCGCCGCGTGGTGCGTTCGAACAGCTTTACATCCAGGGCCGACTCGAGCTTTTCGATGCGCCGGCTGAGCGCGGGTTGCGAGATTCGGATGGCCTCGGCGGCCCCCCGGAAACTGCCCTTGTCTACCACGGCACGGAAGGCTTGGAGGTCATTGAGGTCGAAGTTGATGATCACGGAAGGCAAGCCAGGATGGACGACGTGGCGGGCATTATCGTATGGGAGCGGGCAGGATGCCATGCGGACCGGGTCGGGTCTGCGGCTGCTGCCCTTAAGGCAGAGCCTGAGCGGGCCTTGTCCACCGAGCAGGTTCGCGAACACATGGCGGCTGGACGCCAGCGAAAAAACCCAGGTAAACCGTGAGCTATTCGGTGGTTTTCGCACCGCAAGCCCTGGCTCATCTCGATGCGCTTGAAGACTTCATCAGCGAGGCAGCCTCTGCGGCAGTGGCTGCACGCTTTGTCGACAGGCTCATCAGCCACTGCGAAAGCTTTTCTCTGTTTCCCTTGCGCGGCACGCGCCGTGACGACCTGCTGACTGACTTGCGCATCACGCATTACCGACACAGCACCGTCATTGCGTTCGACATAGGCGAAACCTGCGCAAGTTCGATACGAAAGCACTCGAAATACTTCTAAATCCTGCGGTTTAGTATAAATTGCGTGCAGCTTATTCAAGGCACTCAAGGAGGTTACCCGTGGCAACTCTGCAAACGAACACAATCCAGGCGCTGCATGAAAACCGTAACGCTCTCCTTGACGAATGGAACACCAGCCTTGAGGCTTCGGGTGCCACGCGTAACGTAAAGGGTGACGATGTCAAACAGCAGACCCGCGAATTCCTCGAACTGCTGAGCGCCGCCTTGCACCAGGGCGGCTCGCAAAATACCAACCACGAAAACTGGGCGCAAACGCGAGTATTCCTGGAGAAGCTGTCCCACAGCCGTGCCCTGGCCGGGCAGGACTCGCAACAGACCGCCAGCTTCATTTTCGCCCTCAAGGGCCCCCTGTTTGCGTTGCTGCAACGCGAGTACGCCGAACAACCGGCGCAACTGGGCGAACAACTCTGGGAAATGTCCGAGCTGCTCGATGCACTGGGCATGCACACCATCCGCACCTTCCAGAAATCCCGTGAGTCGGTGATCAAGCGCCAGCAGGAAGAACTGCTGGAACTCTCCACTCCGGTGGTCAAGCTGTGGGATGGCGTACTCGCCCTGCCGATGATCGGCACCCTGGATTCGCAACGCACCCAGGTCGTGATGGAATCGCTGCTGCAGCGGATCGTCGACACCGGCGCGGAGATCGCCATTATCGATATCACCGGCGTGCCAACCGTGGATACCCTGGTGGCCCAGCATCTGTTGAAAACCGTTACCGCCATCCGCTTGATGGGTGCCGATTGCATTATCAGCGGCGTGCGTCCGCAGATCGCCCAGACCATCGTGCACCTGGGCCTGGACCTTCAGGGTGTGGTGACCAAAGCCAACCTCGCCGATGCATTGGCTCTGGCGCTCAAACGCCTGGGTGTCAATATCACCAAGGCTGTTTAAGCATGGAACGCATCCCTATTTTGCAGATGGGCGAGTTTTTGCTCGTGACCATCCAGGTGGACATGCACGACCAACTCGCGCTGACCTTGCAGGACGACCTGTCCGAGCGTATCAGCCGCACCTCGGCGCGCGGCGTGCTTATCGATATCTCGGCGCTGGACATGGTCGACTCCTTCATCGGCCGCATGATCGGCACCATCTCCGGGTTGTCCCGGATCATGGATGCACAAACCGTACTGGTCGGCATGCAGCCTGCGGTCGCCATTACCCTGGTGGAGTTAGGCATGACCCTGCCCGGCGTCGCGACCGCACTCAACGTCGAGCGCGGCATGAAGCTGTTGCGCGAACGGGTAGAACACTCATGAACCAAGCCAGCAGCGGCACGCACCCTGTGCTGATAGAACAGGACGTTGTGCTGGCTCGACAATTGGTACGCAGACTGGCCCAGGACTGCGGCATGCGCTTGATCGACCTGACCAAACTGGTCACGGCGGTCAGCGAGTTGGCGCGTAACACCGTGGTCTATGGCGGTGGTGGCTACATGGACTGGGCAGTGCTCGAGAAAGACCACCGCCCCGGCGTACGCCTCACGTTTCGCGACGAAGGGCCGGGCATTCCCGACCTCAAGCTGGCGATGACCGACGGCTGGACCTCCGGCGGTGGTCTGGGCCTTGGGCTCACCGGAGCCAAGCGCCTGGTGGACGAGTTTGAACTGGACACCGAGCCTGGCAAGGGTACCCGCGTGACGATCACCCGATGGGCCTGAATATTCCCAGCGCGCTCACGCACGTGCTGTTGATTGAAGATACCAGCCAGATCGGCCACGCCCGGCGCACGGCCCAGCACTTATCCGAGTCGCTGGGCTTCGATGAGACCGATGCGGGGCGCGTAGCGCTGGTCGCCACCGAGCTTGCCAGCAATATCCTCAAACATGCCACGCACGGTGAGTTGCACCTGCGCGCCACCGGCAACGGCGGCGTCGAAATGATCGCCATCGACCGTGGGCAGGGCTTTGATATCGACAGCGGGCTGGTGGACGGTTTTTCCACCGGGGGCACCCAGGGCATCGGGCTGGGGGCAATATCGCGCCTGGCGCAGGTGTTCGATGCCCATGCCGATCAGCGTGGCGCAGCGATACTGGCCAGGCTGATGCCGCGTGCCGCAACGACCCGCGATATTCGCTATGGCGTCAGCCAGCACTCCCTGCATAACGACCCCCACTGCGGTGATGCCTGGCACCTCGCGATCGAGCCTGGGCGGTTCAGCGTAATGATGGCCGACGGGCTCGGCCATGGCGAATACGCCGAGCAGGCAGCCCGAGCGGGAGAGGAGGTGTTTGCACAGAATGCCTTCATGGATTCGACGGTATTGATGAGCGATATGCACATCGGCATGAACGGCACCCGTGGCGCCGCCATGGCGGTGGCCCAGTACGATGCCGTGGCCGAGACACTCAGGTTTACCGGCATCGGCAATATCGGCGGCAGCCTGATCGGGCCTGGCAAGCCGCGCGGCCTGGCCTCCCACCCGGGTATCATCGGCGTGCAGTTTCGCAAGGCCCAACCCTTCGACTATGCTCAGGTGGCCGATCAGTTGCTGATCCTGTACAGCGACGGCCTGCAATCACGCTGGAATCTTTCGGACTATCCGGGGCTCGTCCACCGCCACCCCGCCCTGATTGCCGCCATCCTGCACCGTGACTTCTGCCGCGGCCGGGACGACGTTACTGTCTTCGTGATTGCCCTGGAGGCCATCGATGGCTGAAACCACCGCCTCGCTCGCCGCTGAAATCCAACGTCTGCGCCAGGAAGCGGATGCCCTGCGCGCGGAGTTGGATGAAACCAACCAAGGCGTGCTGGCGCTGTATGCCGAACTGGACATGCAAGCCGACCAACTGCGTGAGGCGTCAGACCTCAAGAGCCGTTTCCTGTCGTACATGAGCCATGAGTTCCGCACGCCCCTGGGCTCGATCCTGAGTATCACCAGCCTGCTTGCCGACGAACTGGACGGCCCGTTGAGCCCGGAGCAACACACCCAGGTCGGGTTTATCGCCAGCTCGGCGCGCGAATTGCGCGAGATGGTCGACGACTTGCTCGACCTGGCCAAGATCGAGGCCGGGCGCATCACTATTTCTCCCGCCTGGTTCGATATGTTCGACATGTTCTCGGCGCTGCGCGGAATGTTTCGCCCCATCGTGGACGCATCATCGGTCGACCTGATCTTCGAGAAGCCTTCCGGCCTGCCCAAGCTCTATACCGATGACAAAAAACTCGCGCAAATACTGCGCAATTTCATTTCCAACGCCCTGAAATTCACCCTGCTGGGCGAAGTGCGGGTCTCGGCGCGCATGGAGAGCGAACACGAGATCCGATTTGCGGTGCAGGACACCGGCCTGGGCATACCCGCCGAGTTACACAACAACCTGTTCGAAGACTTTTCCCAGATCGACTCACCGCTGCAGAAACGCCTGCGCGGCACCGGCCTGGGCCTGTCACTGTGCAAGCGTTTTGCCCAGTTGCTGGGCGGCAGGGTCGGTGTTGAAAGCACACCCGGCGTAGGCTCGCTGTTCTTTGTAGTTATCCCTCTCTCCATTGCCAGCGAGAACGTCGATGAAACGTGACATCCAGCTGCTGATCGTCGACGACAATGCCGCCACGCGCTACGCCCTGCGCCGACGCCTCGAGCGCCATCACTACTTGGTGCTCGAAGCCGGCACGGGCCAGGAGGGGCTGGACCTGATCGCCACGGGAAAAATTGATGCGCTGATCCTCGACGTCAACCTGCCGGACATGAGTGGCTTCGACATCGTGCGCCGTTTGCGTACCGACCCGAACACCGCCTTGCTGCCGGTGGTGCACGTGTCGGCGGCGTCCATCGAGACCGGCGACATCATCACCGGCCTGGACGCCGGGGCCGACGCCTACCTGATCCACCCGATCGACCCCGAGGTCCTGCTGGCGACGCTGCGCACCCTTTTGCGCGTGCGCGACACCGAATACGCGTTAAGGCAAAGCGAGGCACGCTTTCGAGAAATCTTCTTTAATATCAGCGCGCCGATTGCAGTGCTGGATGCGCAACTGAAGGTTCACGAGTGCAACCACGCGTTCGCCCAGTTGATTCACGACAACCTCAACCCCGATGCCCTGCTTGAATGCTTCGCCGGCGACCAGTATGCGGTTATCCAGGAACTGTGCCTGCGCCTGGCGGCCGGCGAACGCTGGAAAGGCACGTTGCAGATGAAAGTCGACGGCCAGCTGCGCGAAACCGAATGGCAGATATCGCCCTATGACCGTGCCGAGCTGAGCCTGGTATTTGTCGAGGACGTGACTGAATACCGCCATCGCGAGCGTCATCAACAGGCCGAACTCGCCAACGCGGCGACCCGCCTGGCACGCACTGAGGCGCAGCTGCTCCAGGCCCAGAAAATGGACGCCCTGGGCAAGCTCACCGGCGGCATCGCCCACGACTTCAACAACCTGCTTACCGGTATCATCACCAGCCTGGAGCTGATCAAGAAGCGCATTGAAAGCCAGCGCACCGATAAGGTCCTGGGCTATGCCGACGCCGCACTCAGTTCAGCCCTGAGCGCCGCCGGCCTGACCAACCGCCTGCTCGCCTTCGCCCGCCAGCAGCCGTTGGACACGCGGCCCATCGATATCAATGCGCATATCCGCTCCCTGGAAGAGTTGCTGGTGCGCACCATCGGCGAACACATCACCTTGAAACTGGAGCTGACCAACAACGCTGCGGTGGCGATGGTCGACCCGATCCAGCTGGAAAGTGCAGTGCTGAACCTGGTAATCAACGCCCGCGATGCGCTGCCCAAAGGCGGCAATATCTGGGTGACCACCTACCCTGCCTACTCCAACGGCAACCTCAAGCTGGAAGACGGTCCCTACATCGCGCTGTCGGTACGCGATAACGGCGTGGGCATCGAGCACAGCGTCATCGACAAGGTGTTCGATCCCTTCTTCACCACCAAGCCAGTGGGCCAGGGCACCGGCCTGGGCCTGTCGACCATCTACGGTTTCGCCCGCCAGTCCGGCGGCGATGCGCAGATCCGCAGCGTCACCCGCCAGGGCACTGAAGTGACGATCATGCTTCCGGCCGCAGAAGGTCCTGCATCGGTAACCACCAGGACGTTTGCAAAACCGGGCAAGAGCAACGGTGAACACATACTCATCGTCGAGGACATGCCTTCAGTGCGCAGCTTTGTCGCCGAAGTACTGGCAGACGCCGGTTACCGCTGCAGCCTGGCCGCCGACGGTGACGAAGCGCTTGCCCGCTTGGAGACTGACCTGACGATCAATCTGCTGCTCACCGATGTCGGCCTGCCCTACATGACCGGTCGCGAACTGGCGGACTTCGCCCGTGGCCTGCGCAATGATTTGCCGATCCTGTTCATGACCGGCTACGCCGAGAATGCAGCCAATCGGCAAAACTTCCTGGGTGAACGCATGGACCTGATCACCAAGCCGTTCCATATCGATGAACTGCTCGAGAAGATTCGCCAGGGCCTGGAGGCAAGCCCTGGCGCCGCTGACTACAGCTGAAACCGGGCCACCGCTTCGTTCAGCGAAGCCGCCAACTGTGCCAGCTCGCGACTCGATCCATTGATCTGCCCAGCCCCGGATGAGGATTGGGCAGACAAGTCGCGAATGTTGACGATGTTGCGATCGACCTCCTTGGCCACTTGCGCCTGCTCTTCCGCCGCGCTGGCAATTACCAGGTTGCGCTGGTGGATCTGATCGATGGAGTCGGTGATCTGGCTCAATGCGCCACCCGCCCCTTCGGCCAGGACCAGGGTATCGGTGGCGCGCTGGGTACTCGATTGCATTGAGGTCAGCGCGTGGTCCGACCCTGTGCGCATGGCCGTGACCATCTGGTCGATTTCCAGCGTCGATTGCTGGGTACGATGTGCCAGCGCGCGCACTTCGTCGGCAACGACCGCAAAGCCGCGCCCGGATTCACCGGCCCGCGCGGCCTCGATAGCGGCATTGAGCGCCAGCAGATTGGTCTGTTCGGCAATGGAGCGAATCACATCGAGGACCTTGCCGATATCACGCGATTGTTCGGCGAGGTTCTGCACCAGCTTCGAGGTTTCACCTATGTTCGTGCTCAGGGCCTGGATGGCGCTGACGGTTTCGCCAACGCGATGCTGGCCTTCGCGCGCCGTTTCATTGGAAACACGCGTGGATTCAGAGGTGGACACTGCGTTGCGCGCCACTTCGTCCGCTGCGGATGTCATCTCGTTGACGGCGGTAGCGGCCTGCTCGATTTCGGCGGTCTGCTTCTGCAGGCTGCGGCTGCTCTGGTCGGTAATGCCATTCAACTCGGTGGCGGATGCGGCCATCTGCCCCGCCGACTGGCGGATCAGCTGCAACGTCCCGCGCAGATTGGCCTGCATGGTCTTGAGCGCAACCAGCAGACGCGTCACTTCATCGTCACCGGTCACGTCCACCGTCTGGGTCAGGTCGCCTTGAGCCACGTTTTCGGCAGCTCGCACCGCATGGCTCAGCGGACCGACAATGCTGCGCGTCAACAACCAGGCCAGTGCCACGGTACTCAGAGCGGCCAGGAGTACGAAGCCGAACACCATGGTGCGCGAGCGGCTGTACTGCGACTCGGCCAGTTGGCCCTGCTGGTTGATCTGCGCGTTGTAGTAGTCAGCGAGCGCATTGAGCTGCGTACCGGAGCCATCGATCACGGTTTTCATGTCCACCAGCAGCAACTTGTTCAGCTCGGCGCCCTGCTGTTTGTCGGCAAGCACGAAGGATTGGGCCAGGCCCTGTTGGTACTGACGCAGCGACCCCTGGAACTGATCGTAGAGCGCGCGCACTTGCGGGGTATCGATGACCGCATCGAGCTCTGCCAGCTTTTTGGTCAGGTCCTGGCTGCGAGTGTCCATCTGGCTGCGGTATTGCGGGATGCCTGCCGGATTCGGGTCCAGCGCCATGCGCAAAGAGATCGTACGAATGCGCAGCATTATTTCGCGGATGTCCGCCACCAGCCGCATCTTGGGCACCAGCCCGCTTTCAACCTGCACCGCACTGGCGCGGATGCTGGCCATGTTCGACAGGGCAAAAAAACCCAGCAGGGCCACGAGCAAAGCGATCAAGGCAAAACCCAGACCCGCACGGCGAGCGATGGACAGGTTGCGAAGGGACATTTCGAGGAGATCTCTTATTAGGTATATGACGTCGTATGAGAGGGTTTCGGCCTGCGCAGGCGGGACTTTAGAGCGTAGCTTGAAGGGAAATTAATTGTCATGAATATCAGGGAGTTATTTGACCTGTTGACGAGCAAAAAGCTACTTGAGGGCAATACTGGGTTCGGAACGTATTCCTTCACCGTTACAACGGAGATTCCTTATGCGGCAAAACCTTTTCTGACCTAAGGCGGCTATCCAAAAACAACCGTTACCAATAATACGAGCTTGCACAAGTCCCATCACGGGACTAGGATTTCCTCATGAGAATCATCGCGATCAGCCAACTCAAAACCTTTTGGCGCAAGTACCCGGACGCCGAGCAATCGCTACTGGCTTGGATAGATGAGGCGAAAAACGCGGACTGGTCCGCCCCGGCTGACATCAAGGAACAGTTTCGTCATGCAAGCGTCCTCAAGAGCCGCAGAGTCGTCTTCAATATAAAAGGCAACGACTACCGGCTCGTGGTCGCAGTGGCCTATCGCTACGGCGCTCTCTACATCAAGTTCGTCGGTACGCATAAGCAGTACGACGCGATTGACGCCGACACTGTTGAAACGGAGTAACCCATGAATATCCGCCCCATCCATACCGAGCAGGACTATAAAGACGCACTGAAGTCAGTCTCCCCACTGTTCGATGACGAACCGGAACCCGGTACGCCAGAAGGTGACTACTTCGACGTGATGATCACCCTGATTGAAGCCTATGAGGCCAAGCATTTCCCGGTTGACCTGCCCACCCCCGTCGACGCCATTCGTTTCAGAATGGAACAGTCTGGTCTTTCGGCAGCAGACCTGGTGCCCGCCATTGGCCGTCAAAACCGGGTCTATGAAGTGCTTAATGGAAAACGCGCACTCACTTTGCCAATGATTTGGAAACTACATGAAATGTTTGGAATTCCGGCTGAGAGCCTGATCCGGCCGATAAAAAATGCGTGAAATCTAAGGCCGTAACGACTGAATCCAGTCGCATCGATTGCACTGATGATTACTATCGAACCGAGCGCCTGCTCAATTACCACAACTGGTTTCTATAATCGCCTCCAAATTCCCTCCCCCTCGCCTGACTTCAGGCGACGCTCACCCCGGAACTGAACGCCATGCCAAATGCCAGCCAGGCCCCTCGCGGCCTTCCCGAACATAATCAACAGAGTGTCAAACAGCAGTGGTTGGCGATTCTTTCGGTCGCCGTGGGCGCGTTCGCCCTGGTGACCAGCGAGTTTCTGCCCGTGGGCGTGCTCAACGACGTCGCCAGCGATCTCGGCATCAGCGCCGGCCACGCGGGCCTGATGGTGACCCTGCCGGGTATCATGGCCGCTCTCGCGGCGCCGCTGCTGTCGGTGATCATTGGCAAGATGGATCGCCGTTATCTGCTGATCGGCCTGACATTGGTCATGATCATCGCCAACCTGGTGGTGTCTTTGGCCAGCGACTTCAGCCTGCTGCTGTTCGGCCGCGTATTGCTGGGCATCAGCATCGGTGGTTTCTGGGCGACGGCCATCGCCCTCAGCGGCCGCCTGGCCCCCAGGGGAGTGGACGTCGCGAAAGCCACCTCGATCATCATGATGGGCGTGACCCTGGCCACCGTACTGGGCGTGCCGGTCGGTACCTGGTTGAGTGGCCTGATGGGCTGGCGCATGACCTTCCTGGTCACCGCGCTGCTGGGCGTACCGGTACTGCTGGCGCAGGTCTTCCTGTTGCCTCGACTCTACCCGGAGAAGGCCATCCTCGTGCGTGACTTGCCGGCGTTGTTTATCAACCCACGTGCCCGAGTCGGACTGATCGCCGTGTTGCTGATCGGCCTCGCGCACTTTGCCGCCTACACCTATGTCGCGCCGTTCTTCAAGAACAGCGCCGGCTTCGACGGGCCGACGATCGGTTCGCTGTTGCTGATGTTTGGCGTGGCCGGTGTGGCAGGTAACATTTTTGCCGGTTTCGCCGCCAACCGCAGCGTGCGTCACACCCTGCTGCTGGTCGCGCTGATGATCGGCACCAGCACCGCCCTGTTCCCCTACTTCGCCACCGGCATGATCGGCGCCACGATGCTGATCGCGCTGTGGGGCTTCGCCTTCGGCGCCTTCCCGGCGTGCGCCAGTATCTGGATGTTCGTGGTCGCACCCAAGGATGTGGAACGTGGCATGCCGCTATTCGTTGCGCTGTTCCAGGTGATCATTGCGCTGGGCTCGTTCTTTGGTGGACAGATCGTAGACCACCTGGGCACTTCGGTGTTGTTGAGCCTGGCCACGGCGCTGGTGGGCGCAGGTTTTGTCACGGTGCTGGTGCTGGGGCGTAACATCAGCAATCGCCTGGTGGCGCAGCCGGCCTGACGAGCCTGGACACACTAAAAAGCCTGCTGAGCATTGAGCTCGGCAGGCTTTTTTGTTTCAAAAACTGGTGTTTATTTCGCTGTCGGGAAATCACGCTCAAGGACTGAGTCGACCAGCGACTGGGCATTCTCGATGAGTTGAGCCAGACCCATGATCACGGGTGACTGAGTACTGTCCGGATCTTCGGCGCATTGGTAGGCAGTTTGGAGAGCGGAGGAAAGAATTTCGGAGGTGTTTGTCAGGGCTTCTTCGGTGCCGACATCTGCACCTACGTGAAATATTTTACGAGGGGAAAACTCGGAAGCAGAATCGAGGTTGCTCATGTTCATTGTGTAGCTCCTGTATGTAATGGGAGCTGCCACATCCCGCTGTCAAACAGAATCAGGTGGCAGCTATGCGCGGGTTGACAGACCGGTATACAGGACCCGGCGCACCCGAGGATGCCCCACGCACAGCCGCCATAAAACGACGTCACAGCACAAACGTCTGTAATCGCATGGAGGTTGTACACCTGTAAATCGGTCTGTCAAAACCGGTCGCCATCAGGGCGACGGCGGAAGGTTAGCGCCCTGCCCCAGCCAACGCAACCCTGCTCGGAAACTGCCGATCCCACACAACGTAAGCGGCTATTTCGGAAAGTCTTGGTAACGAGAATTCCCGCAGTGAAACTTGAGCATCCAGGTCTCTAAGCTAGCCTCAAAAGAGTCGCCGGGTTGGCGACGTACCTGCCAGGGAGCTTATATGCCAACGAGATATCGCGATGCGGTCACAGGGGAATACGTGACAGAGGGTGAGGCAAAGAAAAGGCCAAGAGAGACGGTTAAGGAAACGGATAAAAAGCCGTCAGCAAAACCGAAGGGAAAAAAGTAGGGTCAACGAATGAAAGCGATTGCCGTATGTCCAGACAGACTTGCCAAAGGGACGCATCTGACTCAATGTAATGACCAACGTCATTACACGAGGACCTTTCCCATGGCATCTATCAACGTTCGTATTGATGACGACCTGAAAGCTCGCGCCTACCTCGAATTGGAGAAGCTCGGCGTCACGCCCTCCGAGCTGATGCGTCAGGCGCTGCAGTACGTAGCCGAGCGTGGTCAGCTGCCATTTAAGCCCGTGCTGATGACGGAGGAAGATGAAGCCTTGATGGCCACCGTACGTGAACGCTTAGCATCGACCCAGCGAGTGAAGGTTTCGTTAGATGACCTATAGCCTTGATTTTGATGCGCGCGCATTGAAGGAATGGCAAAAACTCGGCGACACCCTCCGTCAGCAGTTCAAGAAGAAGCTGGCGGAGACTCTGAACAATCCCCGCAATGAAGCCAATCGCCTGCATGGACTCCCTGACTGCTACAAGATCAAATTACGCAGTAGCGGCTACAGACTGGTCTATCAAGTGATCGATCAGGAAATTACAGTCGTCGTGGTGGCCGTGGATAAGCGGGAGCACGATCAGGCCTATCGCAAGGCGAATGAGCGCTTGAGCTAACCGTGGGTTGATAGCCCAAAAGACGCCCCAAACGGAAAAGCCCCGTAGCTTATGCAGCTACGGGGCTTTTTCATGTAATGGCGGAGAGATAGGGATTCGAACCCTAGGTACCGGTGAAGGTACAACGGATTTCGAATCCGTCCCATTCGGCCACTCTGGCATCTCTCCAACGGCGCGCATCATAACAGTGTGTATCACGGAAGCAAACCCCAAAGGCGATTTTTTTCCGTGCTATCAGATGCTTGCGTCGATTAAAGCGGTACGCCGAGGCGCTGGGCGACTTCTTCGTAGGCTTCGATCACGTCACCGAGGCCCTGGCGGAAGCGGTCTTTGTCCATCTTCTTCTTGGTGTCCTTGTCCCACAGGCGGCAGCCGTCCGGGCTGAACTCGTCGCCCAGGACGATGGAGCCATCGTGGAATACGCCGAATTCGAGCTTGAAGTCCACCAGCAGGAGGCCGGCGTCGTCGAACAGCTTGCTCAGCACGTCGTTGACCTTGAGGGACAACTCTTTCATGCGTGCCAGTTGTTCAGCGGTGCCCCAGCCGAACGCTACGACGTGGGATTCATTGATGAACGGGTCGCCCTTGGCGTCGTCCTTCAGGAACAGCTCGAAGGTGTAAGGGTTGAGCTTGAGGCCCTCCTCCACGCCCAGGCGCTTGACCAGGCTGCCGGCGGCGTAGTTGCGCACAACGCATTCGACCGGAATCATGTCGAGCTTCTTGACCAGGCATTCGTTATCGCCCAGCAGTTTGTCGAATTGGGTCGGAACACCGGCTTCTTCGAGTTTCTGCATGATGAAGGCGTTGAACTTGTTGTTCACCATGCCCTTGCGATCAAGCTGTTCGATGCGCTTGCCGTCGAACGCCGAGGTGTCGTTGCGAAACAGCAGGATCAGGCGGTTGGCGTCGTCGGTCTTGTATACCGACTTGGCTTTGCCGCGGTAGAGTTCTTCACGTTTTTCCATGATGGGCTCCGCTTTGAGTGAGGTGGGCTAGGCGATGTGGCGCCAGTCGAGCCCTGAATCTTGATCGGCCAGTTGCAGCCAGTCCGGGTCGCACCCGAGGGTGTCGACAAAACATTGCCGGGCAAGCGTCGGCAGGTTGTTCTTGCTGCTCAGGTGGGCCAGGACCAGGTGTTGCAGGTCTTGCCAGCCCAACTCATACACCAGGTACGCCGCCTGATGGTTGTTCAAATGTCCCAGTTCGCCGCCCACCCGCTGCTTGAGAAAGTAGGGGTAATGACCGCGAGCCAGCAGGTCTCGGCAGTGATTGGATTCGATTATCAAGGCATCGAGGTCGCGGTAACCGTCCAACACTTTCGCGCAGTAGGAACCCAGGTCGGTCAGCACGCCGAAGCGTCGCTCACCATCACTGAATACATATTGCGTCGGCTCCTGCGCGTCGTGAGCGACGGCGACGGCACTGATGCTCAGGGCACCGATCTGCAGCTGCTCGCCACCGGCCAGGAAACCTGCGGGCTCAATGGGTTTGCGCATCCCGCGCAAGGTACCGCGACTCAAGTACACCGGAAGATTGTAGCGTCGAGACAGCAAACCCACGCCATGCACGTGGTCGGCATGTTCGTGGGTCACCAGAATCGCGCTCAGCTGCGCGGGGTGAACCCCCAGGCGCAGCAGGCGCCGCTCGGTTTCTCTTAACGAGAAACCACAATCGACCAATATGTACGTGTCGTCATGGGCGACCAGCGTGCCGTTCCCTTGGCTACCGCTACCGAGAACAGCAAAACGCATCGGATCAGCCCAGGTTGTCCTGAATTACACCCAATACTTTGCGCGCTGTTTCAGCTGGCGCGACAGTGTTGATGTTTTTCTCGACGGTGACTTGCACGCTCTCGCCGACCTTGCTCAAACGAACCTGATAACGCTCGGCGCGGGTCTCGACTTCTTCCTTGGTCGGCTGGCTGCCGAACAACTTGCCGAAGAAACCTGGCTCGTCGTCTTTTTTCTCGGCCTTTTCAGCCACGTTGATGTAGTAAAGACCCAGGCTGCGGTTGATGTCCTCAACGCGCCAAGGGCCTTGCTCCAGTGCGCGACCTACGCTGGCCCAGGCACGGTCCAGGTCTTCACCCAGGTTCAGCACCACGTTGCCGCTGCCATCTTCGGTGAGGCTGACGCGGCTGGGCGTGTCGTAATCACGTGCGGCGAGCAGGGAAACCGAGCCGCCCTTCTCGGAGATGCGGCTCATGCTGGCCAGCATCTCGTCGACCAGCGCGGCGTCGACACCGGTATTGACCGAGCGCGGCGTGAAATCGACGCTGGCCGTGCTGCCGGCAGGGCGCTCGGCGCTGACCACATAGACTTCACTGGTGTTGCGCTGTACGCCTGGCTCGATGCGCACACGCACACGGGCCTCGCTGTCGGCGGCTACACCGCCAGCCAACAGGCGCTGGGCCATGTTGGCGGACAACTCACGGCCTGGCTGCCACGCCGTGGTGAACTCACCCGTCTGCGGGCGCTGCTCGTCGATGCGAAAGCCATTGTCCTGGAAGAACTGCACCGCCACCGGCCAGACTTCGGCGGGTGGGCGCTGAGCCACGATCCAGCGGTTGTCGCCACTCTTTTGCAGGCTGTAGTCGCTCGCATCGGCCACTGCCGTGATCGGCTGCGGACGTGGCACCACATATTCGCCCTTGACGGTGTCGTCGGCGACATTGCGCGGAATCGGCAGCAGCGGGTCGAGACGCTTGGCGACGTTCACGTCAGGCGGCAGTTGCATCGGTTTGGTTGCTTGCGCTTCCAGGTAATCGCTGCCACGGTCACGGAAGTAGCCTTCCGGGCCCCATACCCAACCGCAGCCACTGGTGCTGGAGATAATCAAGGCAAGTGCGGAAAGTCCGGCCAATCGCTTCATGCGTAGTGCTTCCTCAATTAAACCAGGACGCCGGACTGGCGCAGGGCCTGTCGCAGCGGTTCGTGAAAGGCTTCGCTGAGACGGGTGAGCGGCAGACGGATACCGTCCGGCATCATGCCCATTTCAGTCAGCGCCCATTTCACGGGAATAGGGTTGGATTCGGTAAACAGTGTCTTGTTGAGCGGCATCAGCTTTTCGTGAATCGCGCGGGCGGTCACGGCATCACCGGCAATGGCGGCAGCGCACAGGTCGCTCATGGCACGCGGGGCGACGTTGGCGGTCACGCTGATGTTGCCTTTGCCGCCCAGCAGCATCAGTTCCACGGCGGTGGCGTCGTCACCGGAGTACAACAGGAAGTCGCTGCTGACGCCGGCCAGGATGTCCTTGGCGCGCTGCAGGTCGCCCGTGGCTTCCTTGATGCCGATGATGTTCGGCACGGTGGACAGGCGGATCACGGTCTCGGCCTTCATATCGCACGCGGTACGAGCCGGTACGTTATAGAGGATCTGCGGGATCTGGACGGCTTCGGCGATGGCTTTGAAGTGCTGGTACAGGCCTTCCTGGGTCGGCTTGTTGTAGTACGGCGTCACCAGCAGGCAGGCGTCTGCGCCGGCCTTCTTGGCATTGCGGGTCAATTCGATCGCCTCACGCGTCGAGTTGGCGCCGGTACCTGCGATCACGGCGATACGGCCCGCAACGCGCTTGACCACGAACTCGATCACCTGGATGTGTTCTTCCACGTCGAGGGTGGCCGACTCACCGGTGGTGCCGACCGCCACGATGGCGTTGGTGCCTTCTTGCAGGTGGAAGTCCACCAGTTTGCCCAGGCTGTCCCAGTCGAGATGACCTTGTGCATCCATGGGTGTGACCAGTGCCACCATACTGCCCGCAATCATGCAACCGCTCCTGCCGGAAAAAGAGAGCCGTAATGGTACTGGCGCCAAGATGCTTGTACAAGCGAAGTACCGTGCGAGGATGCGTTATGGCGCAACTAAACGACGGGCAATGCCATCATTGGGCCAAAGCAGCGTCTGAATCAGGTCGTTCACGCAATGAAAACGCCACCTCCTAGCCCTTGGCGACGCTTTTCGCTACCCTTGATCCTTTGATCGGTACCGCCCTGGCGGTATCGACCGCTCATCGCTTTAGGAAGGCTGCATGTCCACCCCCACAGTTCGCGAACAATTCCTTGTTATCAGTGCCCTCGGCGCCAACCCCATGGAGCTGACCAACGTCCTGTGCCGCGCCAGCCATGAGAACCGCTGCGCCGTGGTGACCTCGCGCCTGACCCGCCATGGCGAGTGCAGCGCTCTGGTGCTGCAGATTTCCGGTAGCTGGGACGCCCTGGCGCGCCTTGAGACCGGCCTGCCGGGCCTGGCCAAGAAGCACGACTTCACCGTCAATGTAGTGCGCAGCGCCGCCCTGGAAAATCGCCCGCAGGCCCTGCCTTATGTGGCGTATGTCAGCTCGGCCTATCGCTCGGACATCGTCAACGAGCTGTGCCAGTTCTTCATCGACCACAACGTCGAGCTGGAGAACCTGACCTGCGACACCTATCAGGCGCCGCAAACAGGCGGCACCATGCTCAATGCCACCTTCACTGTGACCTTGCCGGCCGGCGTGCAGATCAGTTGGTTGCGCGACCAGTTCCTGGACTTCGCCGATGCCCTGAACCTTGACGCGCTGATCGAACCATGGCGCCCACAGAACCCAATGTAAGGAAGGACTCATGCCGGTAGCCATCGACACACCTGTAGCCGATTTCCAAGCCCAGTCCACCAGCGGCCAGACCTTCAGCCTCGCAGCCCTCAAGGGCAAGCAAGTGGTGATCTACTTCTACCCCAAGGACAGCACGCCGGGCTGCACCACCGAAGGCCAGGGCTTTCGTGACCAGTACGCAGCGTTCAAGGCCGCCAACACCGAGGTGTTCGGCGTGTCGCGTGACAGCGTGAAGTCTCACGAGAACTTCAAGGCCAAGCAGGCGTTTCCCTTCGAGTTGATCAGCGACAAGGACGAGGCGGTGTGCCAGCTGTTTGATGTAATCAAGCTCAAGAAGCTCTACGGCAAGGAATACCTGGGCGTGGATCGCAGCACCTTTCTGATCGACAGCGAAGGTGTGCTGCGCCAGGAATGGCGCGGCGTGAAAGTGCCGGGGCACGTGGACGCGGTGTTGGCGGCGGCGCAGGCGCTGAACAAGGCCTGATTGGCGCTTACAAGGCGATCAGGCCTTGCGCAACCAGTAACGGTACACACCAGCAGCCTCTTCTTCCTGGACCAGCGTATGGCCCGCCAGCCTGGCAAAGGTGCGAAAGTCCCGCTGGGAACCGGCGTCCGTGGCGGTAACCTTGAGTACGGCACCGCTGGCCAGTCGATTGAGTTCCAGCTTGGCCTTGAGCAAGGGCAACGGGCAATTGAGGCCGCTGGCATCGAGTTCGGCGTCAAAGGCGACAGCGTCGATCATGGTGTTACTCCAGGCAAACATTTGAGCGGCTTAGAATATCTGGTCCGAAGCTCAGTGTCCGGCTACAGTAAGCTCTTTGTCGAAAGGCTTTGTGCATGAATTTTTTGCGCCCTACCCTGCTGACGCTGGCCTGCCTGCTGGCCTCCCCGGCCTTCGCTGATGAGCTGCCGTCACTCGGCGACGCCAGTTCTGCCATTGTCTCGCCGCAACAGGAATACCAACTGGGCCGCGCATGGCTGGCCTATCTGCGCGGCCAGGTCTCGCAGCTCAATGATCCACAGCTCAAGGATTACGTCGAAACCAGCGTGTACAAGCTGGTGGAAACCAGCCAGGTCAACGACCGGCGCCTGGAATTCATCCTGATCAACAGCCCGCAGCTCAACGCCTTCGCCGCACCCGGCGGGATCGTCGGGGTCAATGGCGGCCTGTTCCTCAATGCCCAGACCGAAGGTGAATACGCATCGGTGCTGGCCCACGAATTGGCGCACTTGTCCCAGCGCCACTTTGCCCGAGGCGTGGAAGCGCAGTCGCGCATGCAGATCCCGATGATGGCTGCCCTGCTCGGCGGCATCATTGCCGCCGCGGCCGGCGCCGGCGATGCGGGCATTGCCGCGATTGCCGGCTCCCAGGCCGCCGCGATCCAGGAACAGCGTCGATTCTCTCGCCAGAATGAGCAGGAAGCCGACCGTATCGGCATCCTCAACCTGGAGAAAGCCGGCTATGACCCGCGCTCCATGCCCACCATGTTCGAGCGCCTGATGCGCCAGTACCGTTTCGATGCCAAGCCACCGGAATTCCTGCTGACGCACCCGGTCACCGAATCGCGAATCGCCGACACCCGCAACCGCGCGGAACAAGCCAAGCCTGGCGGCAAGGAAGACAGCCTGCGCTATCAGTTGATTCGCGCGCGGGTGCAACTGAAGTATGAAGATACGCCGGGCCTGGCCGCCAAGCGTTTCCAGGCACAGCTGGATGAGAACCCGAAAAACGATGTGGCGCGTTATGGCCTGGCCATCGCCCAGATCAAGGGCACCCAGCTCAAGGAAGCACGGGAAAGCCTGGCGCCGCTGCTGGCCAAGGCGCCCAACGACATTACCTACAACCTGGCGCAGATCGAGCTGGATATCACCAGCAATCGCATGCCGGACGCCCAACAACGCACCGACCGCATGCTGACCCAGTACCCCAGCAACTATCCACTGAACCAGGTACGCGTCGATCTGCTGCTCAAACAAAACCGTACCGCCGATGCGGAAAAAGCCCTGGACGGCTTGCTCAAGTCCCGCCCGGATGATCCGGACGTGTGGTATCAGGTCGCCGAAACGCGCGGTTTGTCGGGCAATATCATTGGCCTGCATCAGGCGCGCGCCGAATACTTCGCCCTGGTGGGCGATTTCCAGCAAGCCATCCAGCAGTTGGACTTTGCCAAGCGTCGCGCCGGCAACAACTTCCCGCTGTCCTCGCGAATCGATGCGCGCCAGCGTGAGTTGATCGAACAGGAACGCCTGGTGAAAGGGATGATGAGCTAAACCCATCGCCCACAAAAAAGCCCCGCCATCCTTCAATGGCGGGGCTTTTTATTGGGCTGGAAGGTTACTCGGCCAGCTTGAAGGTGATGAAGCTGGCACGCCCCTGACGCAACACACGCATCGACACCGAACGATTCTTCGGCAACGCCTTGGCGATGTCGGTGAATTCCTTGGTGTTATCGATTGCCTGGTTGTTCAGGTGGGTGATCACATCGCCCGGCTGCAGGCCGATCAAGGCGGCTGGGCCATCCTGGACCTCCTTGATTACCACACCGCTCTTGAGATCGAAGGCCTTCTTCTGCTCAGGCGTCAGCTCAACCACGGCAATGCCCAGGCGATTGCTGCTGCGCTCGGCACCCGGCTTGGCGTTACCCAGGGCATCCAGGGTCGCACCCTCTTCCGGGATTGCGCCAACAGTGAGCTCGACATTCTGGCGCTTGCCGTCCCGAATCACTTCCAACTTGGCTTTGCTGCCCGCTTTCAGCGCGCCTACCAGATGCGGCAAGTCGGCCGACATGATGATCGGCTGGCCGTTCATGCTCAGAATGACGTCGCCGACCTGCAGGCCACCTTTGGCAGCCGGGCCGTCATCCTGGATCTGCGCGACCAGCGCACCCGCAGGCTTGTCGAGACCGAACGACTCTGCGAGATCCTTGTTCACTTCCTGGATCACCACACCCAGCCAACCGCGGCTGACTTTGCCACCGGCCTTCAGCTGATTGGAGACGTCCATGGCCACGTCGATCGGAATCGCGAAAGAAACCCCCATGAATCCACCGGAGCGGGTGTAGATCTGCGAGTTGATCCCTACCACTTCGCCAGCCAGATTGAACAGCGGACCACCGGAGTTGCCCGGGTTGATCGGCACGTCGGTCTGGATGAACGGTACGTAGTTTTCGTTTGGCAGGCTGCGACCGATGGCGCTGACGATGCCCTGGGTGACAGTGTGGTCAAACCCGAACGGCGAACCGATTGCCACGACCCACTGGCCCGCTTTCAGGTCCTGGGACTTGCCCAGTTTAAGCACCGGCAAGTCCTTGCCTTCGATTTTCAGCAAGGCAACGTCCGAACGTGGATCGGTGCCGACCAGCTTGGCTTTCAACTCACTGCGATCGGCCAGGCGCACGAGGATCTCGTCGGCATCGGCAATTACGTGGTTGTTGGTCAGGATGTAGCCGTCAGGCGAAATGATGAACCCCGAACCCAGGGACTGCGCTTCACGCTGGCCACCGCCACCACCGCGCGGGGCGCGGGGTTGCGGCATGCCTCGCTCGAAGAATTCGCGCAGCATCGGCGGCAGGCCTTCCAGGTCCGGCATCTGCTGATTCGACACCTTGCGATCCGGCAATTTCTGCGTAGTACTGATGTTCACCACCGCAGGCGAGGCCTGCTCCACCAGTTGGGTGAAGTCAGGCAGTTCGACCGCTTGCGCGGGCACGGCCTGACCCAGCACCAGCAGCGTGGCGACTATGGATAGGTAAGACTTCAAACGTGGTATCGACATACAGCTCCCGTTACGACGAGCAGGGTTGAGCGACAGGGTTCAAAAAACACCGAAAACCGCGACCGACATTTTTTGTTCCGCGAACAAACAAGGCCAGGGCCGAGAAGCCCTGACCTATAAAAAACATAAGGATTTTTTGCAAGTGAAAATGCTGATCCAGACATTTCATGCTCTCGGCAGGCACCCTGGCATGGGGGCAGAGTGGAAGATCAGGATGAACACTGGATTAACGACTCACGGTTTGGCTGCGGTCTTTTCACCGCGCACCGACAATGCGACGCGCTCGGCGGTGCCGATCGGGATTTCCCCCACCACCGTCACCATTATCTCGCCGTCCACCGTATTCAAATGCCGGGATACCGCAACCGTAGGCCCAAGCTGAGTACGCGTCTGCGACACGCTCGCACCGTTGGTGGTTTCGAGAAACACCGAAAAACGTGCAAGCCCATCGTCATACATCAAGCTGTCGATGGTGGATTTTGTCTGAGGGTCTTTGCGCGATGCATTGCGCGTCAGCTCAAAGCCAGCTGGCAGCCAATCCAGGTGCCACGCATTCGAGGCAGGCGCCTGCACGGCGTTGCCATGATCAATCGCGACAGGGGTGCATTCGCTGCTGGGCTGCAAATCATGCTCAGTGGGTGGGGCGGAGGTATTCAATCGCACAAACTGAAAGCGCTCCAGCAGTTGCCCTTGCTCACTGAGCAACAGCGACTTGAGGGGCAATGCAGTTTCACGGTCCAGGTGCAGCTCGAAGCCATAACGGTCATGGTCACGCGGAGTAATCGACACGATAACCGCATTACGACCGGCCACGCGAGATTTGCCGATGACGGCCAGATCATAGAATTGACTGAGTTTTTGTGGGTCCAGCGAATGTGCCGCGGCGTCACGGGGACTGCCCAGGCCGGCAACAAGTGTGCCGCTGACGCACTGTGCATGCCCTTCTACCCGTACCACTTCCTGGGCAGAACCATCGAGCTGCAACAGACGCTCCCGGACCTGACCGTTCTGGACGAGATGCCAGATGTCGTGGGTAGAAAAACTGCCGTTACGCTCATAGATGAACGTACCTTGAAAGCCTTGCTGCCGCTCTGCACGCCCAAGTCGAGTCAGCCAGTCTTGGGCTTCATCGGCGTGGGCGGGTAGTGCAAACCAACTACTGAGCAAAAGCGTAAGGAGCGGTATGGCGCGCATAGGGCTCCTTAACGGTTCAGCGGTTTTCCAGGCTTGCTGCGCGAGCGTATGGCAGGGCACTTTCAGCGTTCTTGCCAGCTGCTTCCTGTGCATGTTGGCGCAGGTAGCCTGGTAGGCGCTGATCCTGCCAGCCGGATTGCCCTTGAAGCACACCGTTAGCCATAGGGCCGGCGGTGTCAGAGCTTTCCTTGTAGCCAGCCAGTACAGCCGGGCCTTTGACTTGCGGACCGGCCATGACCGGTTGCTGAGTCTGCTGGGCCAGTTCGGCACCTGCGATTTCGTCCTGGTTGTACAGACGAACACCGGCCAGTACGGCGACGGTCACCGAAGCAGCGACTGCCAGACGACCCAGGCTACGCCATGGACCACGAGCAGCTTTTGCCGGAACGGCTTCATCGGCCAACGCGGCAGAAACGGCCGCAGCAATATCCAGACGAGGGATTAGAAGATCCTTGTGCATCACCGCCCGAGCGACTTGGTAACGAGACCAGGTATCACGGGTTTGGGCATCATCAAATGCGTTGAGCACTCGACGAAGTTCCAGTTCATCCGCTTCGTTATCCATCACTGCGGACAGCGATTCCTGCAGGGCATCACGACTCATGGCGGTTCCTCTCTTGGCTGTCGCCGCTGTCTTTAGTTTTCCTGCAACAACGGTTGCAAGGCTTTGTCGATGGCTTCCCGGGCCCGGAAAATCCGTGACCTCACAGTCCCCACCGGACATTGCATGACGCTCGCAATGTCTTCGTAACTCAGACCATCGAATTCACGTAAAGTTAACGCCGTACGCAAATCTTCTGGCAGTTGCTGAATCGTTCGATGAACGGTTCCCTCGATCTCGTCGCGCAGCAAAGCACGCTCCGGCGACTCGAGATCTTTGAGGCCGTGATCACCATCATAGAATTCAGCATCTTCTGAACTGACATCACTGTCTGGTGGGCGGCGACCGCGAGACACCAGATAGTTCTTCGCCGTGTTGATGGCGATGCGGTACAGCCACGTATAAAACGCGCTATCACCGCGAAAATTGCCCAGTGCACGGTATGCCTTGATAAAGGCTTCCTGTGCAACGTCCTGCGCTTCATGGGTGTCGTGCACAAACCGCACGATCAACCCGAGAATTTTGTGCTGATATTTCAGCACCAGCAGATCAAATGCGCGCTTGTCGCCGCGTTGTACGCGCTCGACCAGCTGCTGATCCTCTTCCTGGGTTAGCATGAACACTCCTCGTTGTACTCGAAGGAGGCTTGCATAACTAAACGATCAGGCTTGCAAACATAGACTCGGGCTTTTCGCAAAAGTTCTCCCCCTTCAAGCAAGTTTCCGGCACGCACTGATTTGGCACACACGAAAAACGCAGCTCAGGCAACGCCGGCTGCGCGAATAATCTTGTCGTCGGTCTTCTGACGCGTCCAATGCTCCCGACGGGCCAATAAACACAACGTCTTCCCAGCTTTCGGGCAACCTGCTATTGAGTCGGAGTCTATGCAAAAAGTTCCCGCTCGCTGACTGGCTGTGAAACCGAAGCTGTGCACCGTAATCTCACAATGCCACGAATGCCTGGCTATTGTGCCGCTCCACCCCTCTATATACTAGTGGCCTGTGTGCCCCTTTGATTCGCCGATCCAGGCGTCCTGCTTGCGCCTCCTCTCCGGATCGCTTTTTGCGGAATCCATTCAATGAGCCAACAGTTTCAACACGATGTCCTGGTGATCGGCAGCGGTGCCGCCGGCTTGAGCCTGGCGCTGACCCTCCCCGGCCATCTGCGTATTGCCGTACTGAGCAAGGGCGACCTGGCCAACGGTTCGACATTCTGGGCGCAAGGCGGCGTCGCGGCCGTGCTGGACGACACCGACACCGTCCAATCCCATGTCGAAGACACCCTCAATGCCGGCGGCGGCCTGTGCAATGAAGACGCGGTGCGCTTCACGGTCGAGCATAGCCGGGAAGCCATTCAATGGTTGATCGACCAGGGGGTGCCCTTCACGCGCGATGAGCATGCAGGCAACGACGACGGTGGATTCGAGTTCCACCTGACCCGTGAAGGCGGCCACAGCCACCGCCGCATCATCCACGCCGCCGATGCCACCGGCGCCGCCATCTTCAGGACGCTGCTCGACCAAGCCCGCCAACGGCCCAATATCGAATTGCTGGAGCAGCGCGTCGCCGTCGACCTGATTACCGAAAAACGCCTGGGCCTTGCCGGCGAGCGCTGCCTCGGGGCCTATGTGCTGAACCGCGCCAGCGGTGAAGTCGACACCTATGGCGCACGCTTCACCATCCTTGCCTCGGGCGGCGCAGCCAAGGTCTACCTCTATACCAGCAACCCTGACGGCGCCTGCGGCGACGGCATCGCCATGGCCTGGCGCTCGGGCTGCCGAGTGGCGAACCTGGAATTCAACCAGTTCCACCCCACGTGCCTGTATCACCCCCAGGCCAAGAGTTTCCTGATCACCGAGGCTTTGCGCGGCGAAGGTGCGCACTTGAAGCTGCCCAATGGCGAACGCTTCATGCAGCGCTTCGACCCACGCGCCGAACTGGCGCCGCGCGACATCGTCGCCCGCGCCATTGACCATGAAATGAAGCGCCTGGGTATCGACTGCGTCTACCTGGACATCAGCCACAAACCGGAGGCCTTCATCAAGACGCACTTTCCCACCGTCTATGAACGCTGCCTGACCTTCAACATCGACATCACCAAAGGCCCGATCCCGGTGGTGCCTGCCGCGCATTACACCTGCGGCGGCGTGATGGTCGACCAGCATGGCCGCACCGACGTGCCCGGCCTGTACGCCATCGGCGAAACCAGCTTCACCGGCCTGCACGGCGCCAACCGCATGGCCAGCAACTCGCTGCTCGAATGCTTCGTGTACGCGCGCTCGGCAGCGGCGGACATCCTTGAACAACTGCCGCGCATCCCGGTACCGGCCGCCCTGCCCCGCTGGGATGCCAGCCAGGTGACGGATTCGGACGAAGACGTGATCATCGCGCACAACTGGGACGAGCTGCGGCGCTTCATGTGGGACTACGTGGGGATCGTGCGCACCAACAAGCGCCTGCAACGGGCACAGCACCGGGTGCGTTTGCTGCTGGATGAAATCGACGAGTTCTACAGCAACTATAAAGTCAGCCGCGACCTGATCGAACTGCGCAACCTGGCTCAAGTCGCCGAACTGATGATTCGCTCGGCCATGGAGCGCAAGGAAAGCCGGGGCCTGCATTACACCCTGGACTACCCGCAGATGCTGCCCGAGGCCCGCGACACTATTCTGGTGCCAGCCACCTACGGCGACTGAACTTCAAGCGTACGCGCAGGCGCCGATGCATATCGGCGCTCTGCGAGTCGCGAGGCACACAAAGGGAGCGCACCCACCGCTCACCCTGCACGCGATAACGCAGCACCACCACCAGCGGCAGCGCCAGGCTGTCGGGCCTTAGCTGCACGCTGTGCCAGCCGCGCTCGGCGCTGAACACTTGCCAGCCATCGTCATCGCGGCGCAGGCCGCGAATCGACGAGCGATGAGTCAGCAGGATATGTCGCGGCAACACCCACGCGGCGTGGGCCAGGCACACCAGCAGGCCAAGGGATGCAAAAGGCAGGTCGACCACCAGGCAGGCACCCAGCGCGAACAGCTGGGCGAACAGATACGCCGCCAGCAACAGCCGTGAGGCCTGCCAGCGGCATTCAAAACGGTTACTTGGGCTGGACACGGTCCAGAATCATCCGAACCATGCGCTGCAGCTCCGGATCTTCCGATTCGGCGCGCTCCATGAACCAGCCGAACATGTCCTGGTCTTCGCATTCCAGCAGTCGCACGTAAAGGTCGCGGTCCACCTGGTTGAGCGTTGCGTAGACTTCTTTGGTGAATGGCACCAGCAACACGTCCAATTCCAGCATGCCACGACGGCTGTGCCAGTAGAGGCGATTGATTTCTACATCTTCGACCATGGAACGCTCCTCAAATAGAGCGCAAGTATACAGGCCCGACGGCACCGGACCAGTCGGCTTTGGTCGCGCCCCATGGAAACTATGCATTTGCCGGGCGCCCCTCTATGATGCACCCATGACTTTTTAACCTGCGATGACCCATGGCCGACTCTGCTTTCTTCTGCTCCCTGACCCACGAAGGCGTTCTTGCCGTCCGCGGTGCTGACGCTGCCAAGTTCCTGCAGGGCCAGTTGACCTGCAACCTCAATTACCTGAGTGACACCCAGGCCAGCCTGGGCGCGCGCTGCACGCAAAAAGGCCGGATGCAGTCCAGTTTTCGCATCCTGTTACAAGGTGACGGCGTGCTCCTGGCCATGGCCAGCGAACTGCTCGAACCGCAACTGGCGGACCTGAAAAAATACGCGGTGTTCTCCAAATCCAAACTCACCGATGAAAGCGCCGCGTGGGTGCGTTTTGGCCTGGCGCATGCCGATCAGGCCTTATCCGCCCTTGGTTTGGCGTTACCGGTGGAGACCGACAGCGTGGTGCGCACCGAGACGCTGATCGCCATCCGTGTATCGCCGGGCCGCGCTGAACTCTGGGCACCCGTCGAACACGCCGAGAGCCTGCTCAGCCAATTGGCGGCCACCCTGCCGCAAGCCGAGCTGAACGAATGGCTGCTGGGCCAGATTCGCGCCGGCATCGGCCAGGTGATGCCGCAGACCCGCGAACTGTTCATCCCGCAGATGCTTAATCTGCAAGCCGTGGGCGGGGTCAGCTTCAAGAAAGGCTGCTATACCGGCCAGGAAATCGTCGCGCGCATGCAGTACCTCGGCAAACTCAAGCGCCGCCTGTACCGCCTGAGCCTGGTTGCGGCCCAATTGCCCGAGCCAGGCACCGCACTGTTTGCTCCCAGCCATAACAGTTCGATCGGCGAAGTGGTCATCGCGGCAAAAGCTGACCAGTCAATTGAACTTCTCGCCGTGCTGCAAGCCGAAGCTGCCGACAATGGCGACATCCGTTTAGGCAGCCTGGAAGGCCCTGGCCTGCAGTTGCTCGACCTGCCCTACGCGCTGGATCGCGATCGCGAGATCCAGCGTTGATCGCTGCACCTTTTTTTGCGACACCCTAGAGAGCATGAATGAACCAGCTGGCGGAAAAAGTCCAACAGGCTTTGGTGAAGGCCATCGACAACGATGACCTGGTTCTGCCGACATTACCGGAGGTGGCCATGAAGATTCGTCAGGCCGCCGAAGACCCGGAGATCAGCATCAGCCACTTGAGCAAGGTGATCGGTCGTGATACGGCCCTGTCGGCGCGCCTGATCAAAGTGGTCAACAGCCCGTTGCTGAGGGCGACTCAGGAAGTCACCGACCTGCACACCGCCATCACGCGGCTCGGCACCAATTACAGCAGCAACCTGGCCATCGGCCTGGTCATGGAACAAATCTTCCACGCCCGCTCCGAGGTGGTGGAACAGAAAATGCGCGATGTGTGGCGCCGCAGCCTTGAAGTAGCCGGCGTCAGCTATGCCTTGTGTCGCCGGCACAGCCAGCTCAAGCCGGACCAGGCGGCCCTGGGAGGCCTGGTGCACCAGATTGGCGTGCTGCCGATCCTCACCTACGCCGAAGACCATTACGAGTTGCTGTCCGATCCGGTCAGCCTTAACCACGTGATCGACAGCATCCATCCGATACTGGGCGACAAGTTGCTCAGTGGCTGGGACTTCCCGGAAATGCTGGCAAAACTACCGGGCCAGTACCTGAACCTGGAACGCGAAGGCGGCCCGCTCGATTACATCGACCTGGTGCAGGTCGCCGTGCTGTTCTGTCACCACAACACGGAACATCCATTGGCGAAAGTCGACATGGCGAGCGTGCCGGCGATGAAAAAACTGCGGCTCGACCCCTCCAGCGAGAAACTGCACCTTGAGCTGCATGAAGCACGCTCAATGTTCTATTGATCGCCGGCAATAAAGCTCACTCGCACTTTCAAGCCCGCCGACGCGCCATCATGCAGGCTGATCTGCGCCAGATGCGCACGGCAGATCTCGCCGACAATCGCCAGCCCCAGACCGGACCCCATCCCCTGCTGACTGCGTCGATAAAATCGCTCGAACACCCGGTCCCGCTCCTCCAGCGGGATACCCGGGCCATCGTCTTCGACCTCCAGCACCGCCGGCGCCGTCACCCGTAAAATCACGTTGCCACCCGGTGGGGTGTGGGCCAATGCGTTGTCCACCAGGTTGCTCAGCAACTCGTTGAGCAGCGTCGGTTCGCCACGCAGCCATACCGGTTCGTCCGCCTCCAGCGCCAGGGCAACGCCGCGCGCATGGGCCAGCGGCGCCATGGCCATGCCCAGCTCACGGGCCAGTTGACTGAGATCGAGCAGCTGCGCGCCGCCTTCGGCAATGGCCCGGGCACCGTTTTCAATGCGGGCCAGGGACAACAACTGATTAGCCAGGTGAGTGAGACGGTCGGTGCCCTGGGCGGCGGTTTCCAGGGTGCTGCGCCACGTGGCCGGCTCTTCGGCGCGCAGGCCGAGTTCCAGGCGGGCCTTGAGCGCGGCCAGCGGCGTGCGCAACTCGTGGGCGGCGTCGGCAATAAACTGCGCCTGGCGTTCGAACTGGCCGCGCAGGCGTTCGGTGAAATGATTGAGGGAGCGCACCAGCGGGCCGAACTCATCCTGCACCTCCACCAGCGGCAAGGGCCGCAGGTCGTCGGGCTGGCGCTCTTCCACCGCCGTGCGCAGGCGCTCCAACGGGCGCAAGGCCGCGCTGACGGCAAACCACACCAGCAGCAACGCACCAATGGCAAGCATGCCCAGGCGCAACAAGGTGTCGGCCATCAGGCTGCGCGCCATGGCGACACGGGCTTCGTCGGTCTCCGCCACACGCACCTCCGCCATGCCGTTCATGTTCGGCTCGGAGACAGCCTTGAGCAGGCTCACCACGCGCACCGGCTGGCCCTGATACACAGCGTCGTAGAACCGCGCCAGGGCCGGGTAATCGTCAGTGCGCGGGGTGCCGGGTGGCGGCCCGGGCAGGTTTTCATAACCGGAAATCAGCTGCTTGTGGATGTCGTTGACCTGGTAATAAATACGCCCGGCACTGTCGTAGGCGAAGGTATCCAGGGCCACATAAGGCACATTGGCGCTGAGCGTGCCGTCCACCTGGGTCAAGCCGGCGGCAATGGTGCGCGCCGAGGCCAGCAGCGTGCGGTCGTAGGCGGTGTCGGCGGCTTCACGACCGTTCCAGTAGGCGCTCATGCCGCTGGCGAGCATCAGCAGCACCAGCAACAGCGCAAGGTTCCACAGCAGGCGCCAGCGCAGGCTGCGGGGCTTATGCATCGCGGGCTTCCAGCAGGTAGCCGAGGCCACGGAAGGTGACAATGGCGATGGGCTGGCCATCGAGCTTCTTGCGCAGGCGGTGCACGTAGATTTCGATGGCGTCGGGGCTGGCTTCTTCGTCGAGACCGAACACCTGGGAGGCCAGTTGCTCCTTGCTCATCACCCGACCAGGCCGGGCAATGAGTGCCTCAAGCACGGCTTGCTCACGAGAGGTCAGGGTCATCAATTCACCACCGACCGTGAAGCGCCGCGTATCGAGGTCGTACACCAGCACGCCGCACGCCTGCTGGCGCTCGCCGCCCAACACGCTGCGCCGCAGCAACGCCTTGACCCGCGCTTCGAGTTCCGTCAGTTCAAACGGTTTGGCCAGGTAATCGTCAGCGCCCAGGTTCAAGCCATGCACGCGGTCCTTTACATCGCTGCGGGCCGTCAGCATCAACACCGGCACATTTTTTCCACGGGCGCGCAAGCGTGCCAGCACTTCGAAACCATCCATGCGCGGCAGCCCTACATCGAGGATCACCGCGGCGTATTCCTCACTGCTCAGGGCCAGGTCCGCGGCCACGCCATCGTGCAGTACGTCGACGGTCAACCCCGTGCTCTTGAGCGCCTGGGCGACACTTTCGGCCAGTTGCAAATGGTCTTCAACCAGGAGGACGCGCATGGATTTCTACCTTATTCGGGGTGGTCGGCGCCACGCTTTGCGAGGCAGTTTACAGGCGCCGACTGCCCTGTGAAGCCCGAAAACCGTGAAAGGCAGTTGAAAGGATACTGAAAGCTTCGCCGTTTAGCATCGGGCGACGGCAGGTTACGCCTGCCAGGCTATTGAGCGATAGCACCCGAAAAACGCCTCGAAGCGTTTTCGCCAAATAAGAACAATAACTGGAGACACACATGACGTTCCCCCTACGTAAGCTCGCCCTCGCCGCCGGCTGCATGCTGTTTGCCGGCCACCTGCTGGCCGCCGACGAACCCAAGCGCCCTGAATGCATCGCCCCGGCCTCCCCGGGCGGTGGTTTTGACCTGACCTGCAAACTGGCGCAAAGCGCGCTGGTCAACCAGAAGCTCTTGAGCAAGCCAATGCGTGTGACCTACATGCCAGGCGGCGTGGGTGCCGTGGCCTACAACGCGGTGGTCGCTCAGCGCCCTGCGGATGCCGGCACCCTGGTGGCCTGGTCCAGCGGTTCGTTGCTGAACCTGGCCCAGGGCAAGTTTGGTCGTTTCGATGAAAGCGCCGTGCGCTGGCTCGCCGCAGTGGGTACCAGCTACGGTGCTATCGCGGTGAAAAGTGATTCGCCCTACAAGTCTCTCGACGATCTCGTAAAAGCCTTGAAGAAAGATCCAGGCAGCGTGGTGATAGGTTCGGGCGGCACGGTCGGCAGTCAGGACTGGATGCAAACCGCACTGATCGCCAAGGCGGCCGGGATCAACCCGCGCGAGCTGCGTTACGTCGCACTCGAAGGCGGCGGCGAAATTGCCACCGCGTTGCTCGGTGGCCACATTCAGGTGGGCAGTACCGATATCTCCGACTCCATGCCGCACATCCTCAGCGGTGACATGCGCCTGTTGGCGGTGTTCTCCGAGCAGCGCCTGGACGAGCCGGAAATGAAAGACATCCCCACCGCCAAGGAGCAAGGCTACGACATCGTCTGGCCTGTGGTGCGCGGTTTCTACCTCGGGCCAAAAGTCAGCGATGCCGACTACGCCTGGTGGAAAGAGGCGTTCGACAAACTGCTGGCCTCCGACGAGTTCGCCAAGCTGCGTGACCAGCGCGAGCTGTTCCCCTTCGCCATGACCGGCCCGGAGCTGGACACCTACGTGAAGAAACAGGTGGCTGACTACAAAGTGCTGGCCAAAGAGTTCGGCCTGATCCAGTAAACGCCCCCTCTTTTGTGTAATGCCCCTGTAGGAGCGAGCTCGCTCGCGAAGAAGTCAAAGACACCCCGTGCATCCAGACAGCACGCGTTACCGTTGACGTTCTTCGCGAGCAAGCTCGCTCCTGCAAGAGGGGCCTTGGAGTTTTCTATGCTCTTACAACGCATTTTCGCCGCCGTGCTGTTGCTGGCCTGCGCCGGCCTCGCCCTGATGGCCTGGCCGTATCAGGCGGCGTTTTCCTACGAGCCGGTCGGGCCGCGCGCCTACCCGCTGCTGATGCTCGGGCTGATGAGCCTGGCGCTGATCTACATGCTGTTTCGCCCGCAGCCCACCAAACACACCGAAGAAGACCCGGCGCTGGACCGCGACACCCTGATCAAGATAGGCATTTGCGTGGTGCTGTTGCTCGTGTTCGCCGCCACCTTCGAATCCCTGGGTTTCATCCTCAGCAGCATGTTGATCGGCATCCCGATGGCGCGCCTGTATGGCGGCCGCTGGATGCCCAGCGTGGTGATCGTTGGCCTCATGGCTATCGGCCTGTACCTGCTGTTCGATAAAGCCATGGATGTGCCGCTGCCCCTCGGCCTGCTCGACGTTCTGGAGAACTGATATGGATACTTTTGGTTATTTGGGCCAGGGTTTCGGCGTCGCGCTGAGCCCGTACAACCTGATCACCGCGCTGTGCGGCACGCTGATCGGCACCGTGGTCGGCCTGTTGCCGGGTCTGGGCCCGATCAACGGCGTGGCGCTGTTGATCCCCATCGCATTCGCCCTGGGCCTGCCACCCGAGTCGGCGTTGATCCTGCTCGCGGCGGTGTACCTGGGCTGCGAATACGGCGGTCGCATCAGCTCGATCCTGCTCAATATTCCGGGCGAAGCCTCCACCGTAATGACCACCCTTGATGGCTACCCGATGGCCCGCAAAGGCTTGGCCGGCGTGGCACTGTCGTTGTCGGCCTGGAGTTCGTTCATCGGTGCCTTTATCGCCACCTGCGGCATGGTGCTGTTCGCACCGCTGCTGGCCAAATGGGCGATTGCCTTCGGTCCGGCGGAGTATTTCGTACTGATGGTGTTCGCGATTGTGTGCCTGGGCGGCATGGCCGGTGACAAGCCGCTGAAGACCTTTGTGGCAGCGCTGATTGGCCTGTTCCTCTCGGCGGTGGGCATCGATGCCAACAGCGGCGTGTACCGCTTTACCGGCGACAACATCCACCTCACCGATGGCATCCAGTTTGTGGTGCTGGTGCTGGGCCTGTTCTCCATCAGCGAGATCCTGTTGCTGCTGGAAAAAACCCACCGTGGCCAGGAAGCGGTCAAGGCCACCGGGCGCATGATGTTCAACCTCAAGGAAGCCGGTGCGGTGTTCGTGGTTAACATCCGCTGCGGCTTGCTCGGTTTCATCATGGGCGTGTTGCCGGGTGCCGGTGCAACCCTGGCGTCCGCCGTGGCCTACATGACCGAAAAACGCCTGGCCGGTGCCGGCGGCAAATTCGGCCAGGGCGACATGCGTGGCCTGGCCGCCCCGGAAACCGCGATCGGCGCCTCCGCCTGCGGCGCACTGGTGCCGATGCTGACCCTGGGCGTTCCCGGCTCGGGCACCACCGCCGTAATGATTGGCGCCCTGTCGCTGTACAACATCACGCCCGGCCCGCTGCTGTTCCAACAGCAACCGGACATTGTCTGGGGCCTGATCGCGTCGTTGTTTATCGCCAACATCATGCTGGTGATCCTCAACATCCCGATGATCCGCATCTTCACCCGTATCCTCGCCGTGCCGAACTGGGCGCTGGTGCCGGTGATCGCCATCATTACCGCGATCGGTGTGTACGCGGTTCACGCCACCACGTTCGACCTGTTCCTGATGGTCGGGATCGGCATCTTCGGCTACATCCTGCGCAAGCTGGACTTCCCGCTGTCGCCGGTATTGCTCGGCTTTATCCTCGGCGGCCTGATGGAACAGAACCTGCGCCGCGCGCTGTCGATCTCCAACGGCGCACTGGAAATCCTCTGGTCGAGCCCGATCACCTTTGGCGTGTGGGTACTGACCGCACTGATGCTGATGTTCCCGCTGGTACGCATCTACCGCAAACGCGCCCTGCAGCGTCGTGCCGTGGCCGATGTCTGAGGTCACCTTCAAACATTGGTGGGGAACACCGCTGGTCGGCCTGGCCGGCGGTTACCTGGCCAGCCTCGTCGGCTGGCCTTTGCCCTACATGGTCGGCTCGTTGCTGGCGATCATCCTGGTGCGTTGCCTGACGCCGTGGCAGTTGGCGGAAATCCCCGGCGGGCGCAAATGCGGCCAATGGGTGGTGGGCATCGGCATCGGCCTGCACTTCACACCGGTGGTGATCGAGCAAGTGATGAGCCACTTCGGGCTGATCTTTTTCGGCGCGCTGGTCACCAGCCTGTCGAGTGTGGTCAGTGTGTGGCTGATGCGCCGCAGTGGCGAAGATCGCGCCACCGCGTTTTTCTCCAGCATGCCGGGCGGGTCCGGCGAGATGGTCAACCTCGGCGCGCGAAACGGCGCGGTGCTTAGCCGTGTTGCCGCCGGCCAGAGTTTGCGTGTGCTGCTGGTGGTGCTGTGCGTACCGGCGATTTTCAAGTATGTGTTGGGCGGCGGCGCGCCGCAGTTTCATCCGGCACCGGTGAGCTGGCCCTGGCTGTTGATGCTGTTTCCGATCGGCGCGCTGGTAGCCTGGGGCTGGCAGCGCTTGCGTCAGCCGAACCCCTGGTTGTTCGGGCCATTGCTGGTGAGTGCAACGGCCAGTGTGGTGTTTGACCTGCATATCGGGCTGCCCGATGGCGGTAGCCAGATCGGCCAATGGCTGATCGGCAGCGGTTTGGGCTGTCACTTCAACCGTCAGTTTTTTCGCCGGGCGCCGTCGTTCATGGCCCGCACTTTGATCGGCACAGTCTTGACCATGGTACTGGCGACATTGGCGGCCGTGGGCCTGAGTGCACTGACGCACCTGGATCTGCGCTCGTTGACCCTGGGCATGATGCCGGGCGGCATTGCCGAGATGAGCCTTACCGCCGAAACACTGCAATTGTCCGTCCCGTTGGTGACAGCCATGCAGGTGATGCGCTTGCTGTTCGTCCTATTCCTCGCCGAACCCCTTTTCCGTCACTGGAACCGCCAACCCTGATCCTGCGCGACGGTAATGGCCCGCCTTTGGGCCGTTACCACTTGTCGGCACTGTCAATTCTCACAGCTGGTTGCTCCCCGACTTCCGCGCTACACCTCTGCGCAGCTACTCCCACTCAGTAGTTGGGCCGTAGACATGAGTTCCTCACTGACTGCAGAGGGTTCCACCATGGATAACGACAAAGAGCTTTCCGGAAATCCAGACCAGAAATTGATCCACCTCCCAGAGGGCCGCTCACTGCTGGCGCCCTACTCAAGCACGCTGCCCCCGCAAAAGCCACCGCCAGTGCGACGTACGTTCATCGACCCTCTTTACCTGGTGCCACGCCCGTCCGACGTATCCCTGAACTCAACACAAGCCTTCAAAAAGGTTCCCCTCCAGGATTTGGCACTGTACATCCCCGCAAGCACCCAACCGGTGCAAGGTGTCGATGCAGGTATCAATCTTGCCGCGATAACATCGCATAAGGAGGGGTTGTTGTTCGCCCTGCTGCCATTTCTGGAGATGGCAGCGCTGGATCTCGTGGCACTGTACTATGGCAACCTGAGCAATCCCGTCGCCTCTACCACCATCCACCCGCATGAAGTGGATAACGCTGAGTTGATTGTGCTGTTCGTACCGCCAAGTGTGATCACCGACGCAAATGTCTACCCGGTGTTCATCAGGGTGACACGCCTGGGCAATGCGGTGGGGGAAACAAAGAAACTCGCGCTGAAGGTCGATAAGGTGAAACCCGGCGGGGACAACCCGGACGGAAACAGTTTTGTAAACACGAACCTGCCCAAGCCGATCATTCCTCCGGAATTCCTCGAACTTGGCGTTACAGAGGAGGACGCCCGAAACGGCATAGACATTCGCGTCCCCTACTACCCCGCCGATACCTCATTGTCACCACGCACCTACCGAGCAGTGCGCGATAGTGTTCGCCTGAAAATCGGCGACGCCGTGTTTGAGCACACGGTGTCGCAGCCAGAAGCAGATGGCTATGACGACCTTGTCTTCAGGTTGCGCCTTGACGATTGGTACCAGATCGGCAGCGGCGCTCACGTCGTCGAGTGGAACGTGATTGACGAATGCGGAAACTATTCGGATGGCTGGTCGGTGCCCGAATTTCTCGAGGTATACCTGAACGACGGTTCAGAGCCATTGTTGCCCCATTGTTTCTTCGATGAGGCGCCAGAAGACATTCTCAACCTCGACGAGGTCAGTGGCGATAGCGTGACCATCATCGTTCCCATCGCGCGTAACGGCTACGCGTTGGGCGACGTGATCAAGGTGACCCTCACCGGCAGGACGGCAGACGGGCAAACGGTGAGGAAAACCTACAGTTCCCCTCCACTGACATCCACCACGACGCGCCAGCTCAGGATCCCATGCCCGGTCAGCGACCTGGTACCGTTGATCGGAGGCCAGGCTCGACTTCGCTATGAGCGAGTCCGCTTTGGCGCGCCGAATAGAGGTTCGCTCATCACGACGGTCAGTGTGATCGGCACCGCCATTCCCGGTGGGCTCCACGCCCCGATTTTCAGGGAGGCTGTCGATGGAACACTGCCTGCCGATACCCTCATCGTTAACATCGACATCTCTAAATATCACGGACAGGACTTCTTTGACCGCATCACGCTGATACTGTTGGGGCGCTACCCTAACGGCAAGTTTTACTACTACGAAGAATCCAAAAATGCAGGCACAGGCAATGTGCTGTTCTCGATTATCAATGGCCCCGACGGTGATATTGCCAAGTTGGCAGATGGCAGCCTGACCGCCTCATATACCCGTCAGAATAGCGAGGGAACACGGCTATCCCCGGACACAACGGTTTATGTAGGCGCCTCCACGGCGGTACTGCCCGAACCGACGGTGCATGAGGCACCGCCGCCTGGTTACGTGTTTGATGCGAACCAATCCACTGGTGATGCCAACATTGAGGTCGACGCCCATAGCGATATCAAAGAGAGGGATACGATCACCCTCTATGCGCAAGGCAACGTCGTAAGCCCTGCACCTCAACCCTTCTATGTCTCAGGCTCCTGGAAAGACCGGCCGCTGCCCTTCACCCTTAAGCGCCAGGACATCCTGCCCAATCAAAATATGGATATTTTCTACGAACGCTCGCGCCCAGGCGTTGCAACGCGCTTTTCAAAAACCGTGCCTATGAGCGTCTTCGCATTACGGCATTTACCCGCACCTTTTGTCTTCAACAGCACGCCCGTGGACGACGAAAACGCTACGATTGATCCGAGGGTTGCCGACGGCACGCCAAATGTGACCGTTCGAGTACAGTTTGCAATGTCCGATAAGGACCTCATCAAGCTGGAATTGATAGGCAGGCCCGGTATCGCGCTGCCAACCATTGAGCCTCAATACGGCAACTCAAGTGTAGGCTATGTGCAATTTGTGTTTCCCAACTGGGTACTGGCCTACCACCTCGCAAGCGTTCTGCGCATTCAGTACCACGTAACAAACAACGGCCCCACCCGTGACTCGAGGGTATTGAACCTGCGAGTCCTGGGCTTCGATGAGATACCGGGCGGCAATCCGCTGCCGCAGCCCACACTCAACGGTTTGAAATCGGGCTCAGTCGTAGACCTTAATACAGTCAGCCCCTTCAACTGCTGGGTGGACCTGACAAAATGGCTGCTCAGCGCGAAAGACCAACCGATCTGGCTCAAATGCCATAGCACGGATGCGTCAACACCGTTGACGCTGCTTAACGGCCACCTCGTCACTCAAGAGCAGGCCGAACGCGGGATTATTCGCGAGCCGGCGCAAATCGGTTGGTTCACGGCACTCCCGGAGGGCAGCACGGTTAAGGTGACGGCCGCAGTGGGGTATACCCGCAGCAAATATGAAGCGGACGCGACGCCCTTTCCATCGAGTACTTACTCCATCAAAGCGCTGCGCCTCTCTGACTTCACGGATTTTGAAGTGTCCTTCTGGAATGGCTGGGCCAATTTGATCAATGGGCTCGGCGTGATCAGGAACTTCAATAACAATAATTACTGGTATGCAAAACTGCCCAACGGCACGGCTCTGGCGCCTGGCGTGATTAAAACCTTTCTAATCAAAAGCGGCAAAACCTACCGTATCAGCTTCAAAATGAAAGTTGATCTGGCCCCTTACCAACCCCAGGTGTTCGTTGAGTTTGGTAGTCAGTCAAAAAACTTCGTCTATGTTCACGAGGGTAATTGGCACACCTACCAACTGGACTTTGCGTTGCCTGCCGGGGCACCGTCTCAGTACTTGCCGATACGTATCTACTTCAAAAGCACGTACTCACCGGCAGATTTTTCACTGGATGATATTTTCGTGGAAGAACTTAAATAGCTTCATTTTCAGAAGCGGTGCCGAGTGGCGATGTTGCGCGGAACGTTCCCGGACGTTATTCAATACGCACTTCAACGCCACCCGGCGCCCTTATACAGCAAACAAAAAAAGCCTCTCAGCCGTAAGGAAGAGAGGCTTATTCAAGCATCATTTATTTTATTCGCACTTCTGTTTGGCTTGATTGAATTCCTGGCCGGCTGGGCATTGATACGGATACCTTTCCCAACGCTGGCTACTTGTGCGATAGAGGCACCTGTAATACCAACCCGGCGAGACGCTTTTGAAGTAGCCCGCACTGGTGCAGGCTGGGTCCACACCTGGATAACCCTCCACGCCTATCTCTTCAGGACTGCTGGAACAGGCAGCGAGCAGCACAGCCAACCCTGCCGCCACCAGCACCCCAGGTACGGCCCGCGTCATTTTGCTCTTCAACGAATAACCCATGGGAATCTCCTTATAAAAGAATGCCCACCCAGTTAGCGTCAAAAAAAATAACCGCCTACTGTCATATCTGACAGGTTTGAAACTTGACCGACGAACGGAATGCACCTCCTTCAACGCCATGGAGGCGCCCGCCCAGGTTACCCGCGCTACTTAGAATGCGTAGCGCAACCCGACGTTGATACCCAACGGCTGCTTGATATTCTTGCCCACGCTGCGCTCCAGGTCCGCATGCACGCTCAATTGCTGGGAGACCGACATCGCCACACCCGCGCCAAGCTTCAGCCGTGAGCCCGACAGGTCGTTGTTGAACGAGTTGTCATTGACGAACACTTTGTTGCTCTGGTCGAACTCATGGCTGACGGCGGCCTTCAAGTAGGGCTGCAGAATGCCGCCACTGTCGAGTTGGATGTTGTTGCCGGCAGTCACCCCCACTTCACCGATGACCGAACTTGAGCGGTCCCCCTTGGCTTTCAGGCCGTTGTCCAGCGTATAGCTCTGGGCCTGGGTGATCACCGCCGACAACTGGCCATAGGGTTCCACGAAGTAACCATCATCCAGTGTGATATGCCGGCCGAATTCCGCCGAAGCGCCGGTGGCATTCTGGGTGTAGTTGCCTTTGCTTTTCTTGCCGTCGCTCATGGCGACATTGGACTCATTGTGCAAGCGGTTGAACTTGAGCACGCCGTCGAAGTAAAAGCCGCTCTCGCTGTCCAGCCAGGTTGCATAGCCACCCATGTAGTAACTGTTGATGGTCGCTTTGCTGCCCCGGTTCAGGTCCAGGTCCGATTGGCTGTGCCCGGCCATGACACCGATCAACCATTGCCCGTCGCCGGCCTCCAGCGGCGCATCCGCGCCCAGGGTGAACCCGCGCTGGCTCTGGTTATAGCCCAGGCCTGTCTTGTCGTTGGACACTTCATATTTGTTGCCATAGGCGCGGGTCCACAAGCCGGCGCTCTGGCCACCATTGAAACGCAGTTCACCCATGCGCGTGCGCAAGGTAGTCATTTCACCCAACAAGACGCTTGGCGCCGCGTTGAACAGCGCCAACACGGAGTTGGTGCTGGGGCTTATGACCTTGTTCTCCGGGTCGAGGTACCAGTCATGGTTTTGATTGTCGGCCACCAGGTCATAGGAATAGGTGCCGAGGTCGACCCGCCCGCCCACGAGGCTGAAGTTCGCGACACCGTCGGCGGTGTGGACCATTTGCAGGCGCTCGGACAGCGGGTCCGCTCCCGTGCTGGCGATCAGCAGTTGATGATCGCCGGAAGAGGTGCCCGTCACATTCAGGAAGTCACCGGTCATCTGGCCAAAATCGGCCTTCATGATGAACGTACCGCCCGTGCCGGACAGGTTGTCCACATCCAACTTATAGAAGGCTCCCGAATCGCCGAACTTGACGTTGCCGCCATTCATCGACAGCGCATTGAGTGCCTGCTGCCCGTCGACCATCACCCAGGTGGCGTCACTGTTGACCGACAGTTTGTCGACATTGTCCAGGCGCCCGGTCAGCACCGAGCCGTTGTTCAGACCAACGTTGGCGGTGCCGCCGCTGTTGACGATATCGCCATTCATGAAGGCGGCATCCATCTTCAAGTCCAGGACGCTGTCTTTGCCGACCTGAACGTTACCGCTCAGCGCACTGTTGAACACATTCACATCGGCTGCACCGCCATGGTCGATTTCGAGCATGTTGCCATTACCGCCAACCAGGGTGGTGCCATCGTTGATATTGATCTGGGTGCCGCCGGGATAGTCCACCAGGATGGCGGCGCCTGTGCCGCCCACCACCTCGGTCTGGTTGAGATTCAACACCGAGGGGTTGTCCACCGTGGGCAAGCGATACGCCACGATCCCGTTGGTGCCGCCGTATATCCGGCCGCCCTGGGTGGTGAGTTGCCCGTCGTACGCGCTCAAGCCGGCTTTTGCACCACTGACCTGGGTGTTGTTCAAGAACAACGTGCTGGAGCCGCTGAGCAGGATGCCATCTGTGCCACCGGTTATCGTGCTGTCGGACACCTCCACCGTCGAGCCACGATTCGATTGAGTGCCGACAATCATGCCTGCGGCCCCGCTGCTGTATACAGAAGCATCGCGCAGCGTGCCCTTGCTGCCATAAAGCGCCACGCCAACTTCCTTGCCCGCGGTATTTTTGACCGTGCCGCCATTCATGATGAACGTGGAGTCATGCGCCTGGACGCCCACCATCGACGCCCCATTGGAGGTCAGGGTCGCCTCTTTGACGACATAGCGATCATTCTGCGAGGAGCCGTCTATCACCACGTTCTGGCCTGGGTTGATGTTCACTGCGTTGGCCTGTGTGGCCACGAACGCCATGGGCATCGCAGCCATTACTTTGATAGCCAGCGATAAGCGAGAAAGACAAAATGTTGTTTCAGTAATCATGATAAGTACCTCTAGTCGGTGACTGAACAAGCCAAGCGATTTAAGGACCATCGACTCAGGCTTTCAGAAGCGGCAAGGGTACGTATCAGACGGATAGGTTCATGTAGGTAAAGTCCCTGTAACCGTAGGACTAATCCTAAATATGCGTAGGTAGCAAGTTTAGAGCGGATAGGTATTTACAACGAGCGAAGGATACGAACCGTCAGTACTGCCAATGACGGTTCGTATATTGATGCCCTTAAGGAGTAGCGGGCAGGGCGCCGCAAACGCTGTTATCGGCATTGCGCCGGCTCACATAAAGCACGGTCGTCGGTGACTTGCCCTGTGTGACGCCGTCGGCCTTGAGTATTGTGTAATAGAATTCAACACGGCCCAAAATTGCCGGTTGCACATAAGTGGCAAAGTCCACGAGGAAATACTCCCCACCGCCGGGCAGGCTATGATCATTCGCGACGACAATCGGCGGCAATATTTCCGCTTCGACAAGCTTGTTGGTGGACGTCAGTCCTTCTCCGTAAAGGGTCCAGAAGCGCCTGATCGTGTCACCCTGTTTCAAGTTGACCGTGTCCACAATGCTCGTATCGATACCAAGCTCGACAAACTGTTTGCAACTGATCGAGCGAATCCCGCCGCCTGCATTGACAGACTTGGGGAACTCCGGCGCCGTCACGTTCTGCAGCTCACTGGCAAGCACATCGACCAGCGTCGCCAGGGAGGTGTCCACGTTTGAGTTAACCCCATTCGTCAGGCTGTACCACACCTTCTTGCCCAGTCCGTTTGCGCCTTGTGCGATGACGGCGGCAGTAACAATGACGGTGAATTTTCCGGAGTCTATGTCCGTCTGAGTCACGGTACGAGGGGCGGGGTAAATTGGTATACCATCCCAGTAAAACTGAAGCTTGTGTCCCGCGACCGCGCCCGTATACACGTTAAATTCAGCCGTCGCGTTACCCGTGTCGCCAGGCCCGATTTTATTGGTAAGTCCCTCGCTGGACGTCACGGTGACCAACGGCAGGTAATCCCTGACCGGGCCCGGATCGTCAGGGCGTCCGGCAGCGGAGCTGAAGTCCGCAGCCACCGTGATCGTGTTGGACCACGCTGAAGCGTTCCCTCCCTCTACCACGCGGTAGCGAAGGCTGGCAGTGCCCGGCCCGGTGACTCCATAGATCGCGACGAGAACGAGCCAGGGAATTTCAATTTTTGCGGGGTCAGCGGGCGTAGGCTCGGTAAGCAATGTATGCGGGAATACCTGGCTACCGAGGGCACTATCGAGTTCGATTTGTACGATCTGGCCGGATCTGAAATTGTCATAGCCAAAAATATGCACTTCTGCCAATTTCAATTGCGCGTCCCGAAGATCCAACGGCGCCGCCGGTACCGCCGGATCGCTCAAATTCTCCGGTTGCGGTGTCAATATATACTCAATTTCTCTCAGCTTTGGCGGATAAATGGTTGAATTTTTTGAATAGTCAAAATAACGAAACGCCATACGATCTAACCGCGTACCGCCGACGACAACTTCATCTTTGGTCAGCGAAAATTCGACGGGCAATGTGTCCACCGGTAAGTTTGTTATTACTTTTATCGGATCGGCATCCGTATAAGTTTTATAGATATGAAGTGAATCGAGCGGACGCGCAATCAAACGCCCCGGGGCTCTGCAGGTCAACTGATCGCCATTGGCTGCCAGAGAACTCAGCGTCACCTTCCCGTCCGCTGCACCCGCCAATAAGGTGATTGCGTCCAATAGAAGACCGCCGGCAGGGCCAACCGTATCGACGTTCACCAACGTGGTGCCGGACGGCTCATTACCACCTGGCCCCAAAAAAATCTCGTAACTTAAGCGATACTCCCCGTGATTGGCTACATCGTCGCCCTTGATGTTTGTTTTATAGGGCCACGTCAAGTCCTCCAATGGTTTGGGAAATTGGATGCGATTTCCGTAGGGCACACCATTAACAGAAACCTGTAGTTCATCCGGGTTAGTGCCAGGAGTAGGAAATGTATCCTTCCACATATCAATCTCAATATTAACCCCTACGGTTTGCGCGACAATAGTTTCCATCAGATTAGGCGGCAGACCCGGTGCGGGCGGCAGGGCATTGGTGACTCTAATGTCGTTCACAGCTCGCGATGCGGGAGGCGCAAGCCCATGAGGTACAGGCTCCGTTAATGGACTGATGCTTGGGTTCAACTTAGCCATTGCTACAAACTCCTTTGAGTAAGAGACGGTGCACATTGATCGCCAGCCGCACGAGACGATTGACCGGTTAATTAAACCCCCTTCTCCCACACGGCACAGCCTGTCAAACTTGACAGCTGCGTACTCATACAAAATATGCTTCCAATTAGAACGCATAAATTGGGCAGTGTTTTAATAGCCATCCCATAAAAAAAACCACACTATTACTTCCATTCAATCTAAACCTCTGGACCCCGACTCACCCTTCATCCTGTAAAGGACTCTTTCATCCGCATAAAAAAAGGGGCTTTCGCCCCTTTAATAAACACCATCATTCATACGCTGCCGTCATGCGGCCCCAGGCAAGTTCCGCCGCCACTTATTTTCAAGTCAATATAGATAAGTTTTCTGGGAGACAGGCCAGTGTCCCCCGTTCTCTTGAACAATCGGTACTGCACGACCGCCGAGCCAAATCCCGGCACCAATCCCGGCGCGGTGATCAAGTCGAAGGGCAAAATGCGAATGTGCGCATAGCCCCTGTCGCGATCATCACTGGTCAGTTCATGCTCAAAAGATACGTCACTGCCTGGGAACGGCTTACCACTACCGTTAGTCGTCGGGTAACTTGCCCAATATAAATGCACGGAGTCGCCAGGCTCGAAATGCACCGCATGCCAGGGGATGCCGATATATACGCCCTCATAAGGTGCCGGCTTGGTACCGCATGCGATAAAGCCCAATTCGTTGTCATTGAGTAGTAGCGGAGTTTTTAACCCTGTCAGCGTATCAAGACGCACCCGTACCGAAGCGGAAGGACTGCGCTGTCGGTTTATTCCGTTGTCTGTCCAGTAATAGACCTCGGCCAAGGCAATGGAAGATGCCACTGCCCACGAAACCCATAAGGTGATCAATTTCCCGGCACTATCGCCCGGCTGCACGTCATAGCTCGCAACGATACGGTCATCGCTGTTCCAGCACAGTTCCAGGTGTTCGCCCACTGTGGGGTTTACAAATAAGAGCACTTCAACAGGCACGGGCCCCGGGCTGTCAGCGGAGGTCAGTATATTGTCGCCCGTCACGCCTTTCACAATCGGAAGGGCCAACTTGCGATTGATCGGTTCAGGCCCGCTTGGGTCAGGGCCGGCTACCCTCAAATCGACTTCATAGAAGCTGTCCGGCGAATCCTTGGAGGCAGTGCCTCGCTGATAAACGTAGCGCACACGCAATGGGTAGCGCGTCGAGAAACCGCCCACCGCAACAATAGACCACGGCACGCTCACGGGAATCGGCCACGTCTGCACTTCTCCAATCGGCTTGATTTCAAGGGCATGCGTATTCCAGAAGGGATGAATCTCGTCCCCCGCCTCTGCCTCACCTATGCGCGCGAGGGTGACCGCCAACCCCTGCCTGACATCTTCCAGAGTGACTAACCCGTCCAGTTCTGCCGACTCAATAAAGGGGCGTGGCAGATCCGGCAAAACAACCGGGGAGGCTTTGAGCGTGATCTCGTCGGAAAACTGCCCGACGTTCCCAGCTCGGTCTTCAAGCCGGCAGGAAGCGAACCTTTCACCCCGGCCACTGGCACGCACATGCGCTTCGGGAATGACGTACCGGATGGGCGCGCCGAGGACGTGTGCTCTGGTGATGAACAGCGTGCCTGCAAAGCCCAAATTTGGCAGATCTGCGTAGAAGAAGTGGCACATATCCCCAATGCGCATATCGAACCAACGCGCCAGCTCGACAGGCAAGCCTCCATGCCCGACCAGATAGTCATCGGTAAGCTCATCACGAGCCTCGTCATCAATCTGCAACTGCGGGCCAGGGTTGCCACCGTTGGGCGGCGTTTTATCGACATTGACCAAGGTAGGAAATGAGTCGGCTTCGCCGATCAAAGGCGCGCTGACCCTGACTGTCAGACGGCTGATACCGCCGCTCGACAGAATCGACTTGGGTAGACACTGCACCAACGGAAATACCGTGTCAGGGTCGTATGGGCCGTGAATATAAAAGGTGTGCACCGGATCATCGTCCCAACGATATTCCACCGTCGTCTCCATGTCCTTCTCATGGAGATTGAATGGCCAGACCTTCGCAATCGTGACCTCCAGCTTCTGATCATGGAGCTTGAGCGGTAAGGTCCTGGCCGCTTCGTCCCATTCCAGGGGCAATGCCTGGGAAGGATTGGGAGCGTCCAGTTCCAGTATTGTCGGGTCATCTGCGCCTCGAGTTCGCGGCCGCAGAGCGTGCTGGTGTCGTGTGGGTGAGTTCGAATCAGACATATCCACGCCTCCTTGAACAATCAATCGGTAATCGACCGAGGCGGTCGGCACGCTCAGGTCTGGCTACTTATTGAATGCGCAAAAAAGTGCGGCGGATACTGTCAGATATAACAGGTACCCGGCGTGACCGATGGACTTACACGCCAGGGAGAGGGCCAAGCAAAGAACGATGCGCCACCGCGCGATCGTATCAAACGGGCGGCAACATCCAGTTGATCGGCGTCTCGCCGTTCTGCTCAAGGAATTTGTTGGTGCGACTGAAATGCCCGCACCCGAGGAACCCGCGATACGCCGACAACGGCGACGGATGCACCGAGGTCAGCACCAGGTGCTTGGTGGCATCGATCAGCTTCTGCTTGCTCTGGGCATGGGCGCCCCACAACAGGAACACCAAATGCGGCTGGTGCTCGCTGACCACCTCGATCACCCGATCGGTAAAAAACTGCCAGCCCTTGCCGGCATGGGCGTTGGCATTGGCGCGCTCCACGGTCAGGGTGGTGTTGAGCATCAGCACGCCCTGGTCGGCCCAGCTTTGCAGGTAGCCGTGGTTGGGGATGTCGATATTCAGGTCACGCTTGAGCTCTTTATAGATATTGACCAGTGAGGGTGGCGCCGGCACGCCCGGTTGCACCGAGAAGCACAAACCATGGGCCTGGCCGGGGCCGTGATACGGGTCCTGCCCGAGGATCACCACTTTGACCTTGTCCAGCGGCGTGGAATTGAGCGCATTGAAGATCAGCGGGCCCGGCGGATAGATCTCCTTGCCTGCGGCGTGTTCCTGGCACAGAAACTCGCGCAGTGCGCCCATGTAGGGCTTGTCGAACTCCTCGCGCAGAGCGTGTTTCCAACTGGGTTCGAGTTTGATGCGGTCGCCGTCGGTCATGATGAGGTCATCGAGTGAAAAACAATGGGCGAACCCTAGGAAAGCCGACCCCGCTTGTCAATTGATCTGACACACCCCCGGCACTTTCCCACGGAGCGATCATACTGACCCTTCACCTTCTGGATTGAGGTCACGATGAATCTGCACTTCGAAGAACTCACCGGCAACCACGGCGCCCGCATCGGCATCGCCAGCCTGGATGCGCAACAGTCGCTCAACGCCCTCTCCCTGCCGATGATCCTGGCCCTGGACGAACGCCTGGACGCCTGGGCCAAGGACCCGACGATCGTCTGCGTATTGCTGCGCGGCAACGGCCCCAAGGCCTTCTGCGCAGGTGGCGAAGTGCGCAGCCTGGCAATGGCCTGCCGGGAACAACCTGGCGTCGTGCCTACCCTGGCCGCGCAATTTTTTGCCGCTGAATATCGCCTGGATTATCGCCTGCATGCCTACCCAAAACCGTTGATCTGCTGGGGTCACGGTTATGTGCTGGGCGGCGGGATGGGCCTGTTGCAGAGTGCGTCCGTACGCATTGTGACCCCCAGCAGCCGTTTGGCCATGCCGGAAATCAGCATCGGCTTGTACCCGGACGTGGGCGCCAGCTGGTTTCTCTCGCGCCTGCCCGGCAAGCTGGGTTTGTTCCTGGGCCTTACCGGTGCCCATATCAACGGCCGTGATGCCCTGGACCTGGGCCTGGCCGACCGTTTCCTGCGCGATGACCAGCAAGACGAATTGCTCGATGGCCTGCTGCAACTGAACTGGCAGGAACAGACCGCGATGCAGCTCAACAGCTTGCTCAAGGCCCTGGCCCAGGACGCCGTCGACCAGCTACCCGAAGCACAATGGATGCCACGCCGGGGGCAGATCGACGAATGGCTGGATGTGGGTGACGTGGCCAGTGCGTGGCGCGCGTTGAGCCTGCTCAAGGATCACGCTGACCCACTCCTGGCCCGCGCCGGCAAGACTCTCAGTGAAGGCTGCCCGTTGACGGCGCACCTGGTGTGGGAGCAGATCCGCCGCGCCCGTCATTTGTCCCTGGCGCAAGTGTTCCAGATGGAATACACGCTGAGCCTCAATTGTTGCCGCCATCCGGAATTTGCCGAAGGCGTACGGGCAAGGCTGATCGATAAGGATCAGGCGCCTCGCTGGCATTGGCCGGATATCAATACAATTCCCGAGGCGGTGGTGCAGGCGCACTTCAACAAGGCATGGGAAGGTAGGAATCCTCTGGCAGATCTTTCCGATTACTGACAGCTTATCGCCGGTTATCCTTGATGTTAAAGGCACAGTTACCCGGTTGATTTTCCTTGCACAGATAAACCAGCTGGTCGAACGAAGTGTTATCGCGCTCCCAATGCAGGCTGTCCGCCAACGACATGCTGCTGGCTACGTCTGACAGGCACGGGCGCAATACCACGAGCTCGTCGCGCTGATTGGTGTACACACATTTTTCCACCAGCCCGCTGCGCCGATCATCACCCTTCTGCGGCGCAAACACCGCGCCCGAGAAGGCATGTATGAACTCGCCGGGCTCAACCTTGGGACCTTGCCACAGCACGCCGCTGGCCTGGTACTGGAAATAACCCGTGCCCGTCTGGATCTTCGACTTGTCTGGACAGAACTGGTTGCCCTGCGCCTGGCCAGCCATACAGACGACCAGTAAAAGCATGCACATCACGTGTTTGAGCATAGAGCCCCCTTCGATAACCACACTGCTTTTCCCGCAGTGAAATATATCTTTGGCCTCAACGCCAGCTGTTATTTCTGACAGTACCGACAAACGGCGGGCAAAAAAAAGCGGCGCATCATGCGCCGCTTTATTCAAAACCTCTTTTTCAGCGGTGACCTCCGCGCCCACCGCCGTGATCGCCACCACGCCCGTGCCCGCCGTTGCCCCACCGATTGTCTCCCCATCCCTGGTTTGGATACGGCCGATAGGCAGACCTTGGGTAGTAACGTGGCGCAGGTTGGTAATAACGCGGCGCCGAATAATAACGGGGAGCCGGATAGTAGCGTGGCGCGGGTGTGTAGTAGCTGCGCCCGTAGTAACGAGGACCGCCGTAATAATAGGCGGGTGCCGGTGCGGTGTAGACCTCGGAGCGGTAGTAAGTGGTACCTCCATCGTAATAGGGCACGCAAGCTGACAGGGTCAGGCCGAGTAATGCAGTGAGCAGCAGTCGTCGATACATGGCGGCCTCCCGGACCGCGGAAGAGCACCTCCAGCGACGCTGGAGGGCGTCATTCAGAATTTACTTGAATGACAGAACGTATGACATCAAAAGCAGAATCTGGTGCGTTTCAGTAACAACTTGATACATCACCAGCGGTACGCCGGCATACGTTAGCTGTATCGATTCAGTATTTTATTCAGAGGCGAAACTTTGTCGCTTACAATGATGTCATTGTGATACTGCACAGCGCCACGGAGGCCTTGGTGTGCGCCCTCCCGTTACTTACCGCCGGATTCAAGCCATGAAAATTGCTACCAAGCTGCTGCTCTCATTTTTACTCTGCTCCGTGATTACCCTCGGTGTCGGCCTGCTGGGTATCAAAGGGGTCGTGCGGCTCGCCGCAGCGCTGGAATTAACGTTCTCCAACAACCTGGTGTCGGTCAGCAACACAGCTGCCACCCTGAATGGGCTGGTGGCACACAACCGTGGTTTGTACCGCTTGCTCGATGCCGGTAACGGTGACGTCGCCCAGCAGGACCGCGACCGCGTGCGCCAGGATATCGCCAACGAAGTCAAACGCAGCCAGGCGGCGTACACCACCTACCGCGCCACGCCGTTGGAAGATGACGAGCGGGCGGCGGGTGACACCTTCGACCAGATCTGGCCAACGTACCTCAGTAGCTCGGAACGCATCCTGAGCCTGCTCGACAAGGGCCAGGTCGAGCAGGCACGCACCGAGCTCAATACCACCAACAATGAACTGTTCCGCCAGGCCCGCGAGCTGATCCGCGTGATGGTCGAATCCAACAACCGCCAGATCAAGGAAGGCGCAGTCGCCGCCGACGCCCTGCGTGACAGTGCGCTCACCTGGATGATCAGCGGCATCGTCCTGGCCTTCATCATCGCCATTATCGTCGGCGTGCTGATCACGCGCCTGATCACCCGCCCCATCGCTCAAGCGGTGGCGAGCGCGCAACGCATTGCCGACGGTGACCTGACCCAGACCATCAGCACCGAGCGCACCGACGAAGCCGGGCAGTTGCTGGTGGCGCTGTCGAACATGCAGGGCGGCTTGAAACACACCCTGCTGGAAATCGCCAACGCATCCGACCAACTGGCCTCGGCCGCTGAAGAACTGAGTGCGGTCACCGAAGAAAGCACCCGGGGCCTGACCCGCCAGAATGATGAAATTCAACAAGCGGCCACCGCCGTCAACCAGATGACTGCAGCCGTTGATGAGGTGGCCGGCAACGCCGTATCGACTTCGCAGGCCTCGAGCCAGGCGACCACCGAAGCCGAGGAAGGCCGTGAGCAAGTGGCACAGGCCGTTTCCGGCATGAATTCGATGGTGGTAGAGATCAACGATTCGACGAAGTCGGTGGAAGGCCTCGCCAGTCAGGTCCGCGAAATCGGCAAGGTGATCGATGTGATTCGTGGGATTGCCGACCAGACCAACCTGCTCGCCCTCAACGCAGCAATCGAGGCGGCCCGTGCGGGTGAGCAAGGCCGTGGCTTTGCGGTGGTAGCTGATGAAGTGCGCGCGCTGGCCCATCGCACCCAAGTGTCCACGGTGGACATCGAAAAAATGATCGGCGAAGTGCAAGTCGGCGCCGACGGCGCGGTAGCCGCGATGAACAAGAGCCTGAGCTGGGCCAACAACACGCAGGTGCTGGCGCAGAATGCCGGCGAAGCGTTGCAACGTATCACCGCCAGTGTGGCGAAGATCAACGAACGCAACCTGGTCATCGCGTCCGCCTCGGAGGAACAGGCCCAAGTGGCGCGTGAAGTCGATCGCAACCTGCTCAACATCCAGGACCTGTCGACCCAGACCGCCGCCGGCGCACATCAGACCAACGCTTCCAGCCAGGACCTGTCGCGCCTGGCCACCTCGTTCAGTGTGCTGGTCGGCAAATTCAAGCTGTAAGTAGCTTGGCGCACATCGGCGCTGTATCGTGCAAGGCCACGCACACCTTGCCCGATACAGCCCGACCTGCCCATGACCACCCCGACCCTTTGCCCCGCCTGCGGTGCCCGTAACGACTGCAGCCTGGCCGACCCGCGCACGGCCGGCCAGGCCTGCTGGTGCTACAGCGTCACCATCGACCCGGCGGTGCTCCAGGCGCTGCCCGACGAACTGCGCAACCAGGCCTGCCTGTGCCCGCGTTGCGCCCAAGTGGACCAACAGCTGCGCCGCCACGATGCGCCTTGATCGCTTCCTCAGTAACCTGCCACGGTTTAATCGCAAGCAAGTGCGGCTGCTGTTGGCCGAACGCCGGGTAACGGTGGATGGTGCCACGGTAAGCGACCCGCTTCATGAGGTGCGCACGTTCAGCAGCGTGCGCGTGGACGGTGAGGTGCTGCAGCCGGGCAAACCTGCGCGTTATTTCATGCTGCACAAGCCGCAGGGGTGCGTCAGCGCTACCTGCGATGCGCAACACCGCACGGTACTCGATCTGCTGGATGAACCGCACAAGGACGCACTGCATATCGCCGGGCGTCTGGACTACAACACCACCGGGCTGATGGTACTGACCAATGACGGCCAGTGGTCGCGGCGCCTGACGCAACCGGCGACCAAGTTACCCAAGGTGTATCGGGTGGAAACCGAGCAGGACATCGGCCCGAACTATGCGGCAGTCTTCAGGGCGGGCCTGTACTTCGCCTTCGAAAACCTCATCACTCAACCCGCCGAACTGGAGTTACTGGGCCCCAGGACGGCGCGCTTGAGCATCATCGAAGGCCGCTATCACCAGGTCAAACGCATGTTCGGGCATTTTGATAACAAAGTGACTGCCCTGCATCGCGAGCGCATGGGGCCGCTGCACCTGGATGCAGCGCTTGCGCCGGGCGAGTATCGGGCGCTGACTGACGAGGAAATCCGTCTCGTCTGACGACCGCTGTCGGCCAGCCGCAATCGGACCGACATGGGCGCTCGGCTTCCAGGCGTATGCCTACCTGTCATAAAGCTCGTGCACAGTCATTTGCGCGCCCTACCCGCTTGCCAGGAGTCTTACGACATGAGGCCAGAAATCGCTGTGTTGGATATACAGGGTCAATACCGGGTTTACACGGAGTTCTATCGCGCCGATTCCGCTGAAAAAACCATCGTCCTGGTCAACGGCTCGATGGCCACCACGGCCTCTTTCGCCCAGACCGTGAAAAGCCTGTACCCGCAATTCAATGTGGTGTTGTACGACCAGCCCTATGCCGGCCGTTCCAAACTACACAACCGCCACGAGCGGATGCTGACCAAGGAAGTCGAAGGCCAGATCCTCCTGGAGCTCATCGACCGCTTTGCCGCCGAACACGTGCTCTCGTTCTCCTGGGGCGGCGCCGCCACGCTGTTCGCCCTCGCTCAACGCCCGCAATGCGTCGAAAAGGCCGTGATCAGCTCGTTCTCCCCGGTGATCAACGCACCGATGCGTGATTATCTGGAGCGCGGCGTCGACTACCTCGGCAACCTGGACCGCGACCGCGTCGGCCACCTGGTCAACAGCACCCTGGGCAAGCACTTGCCGTCGCTGTTCAAGCGCTTCAACCACAAGCACGTGAGCGGCCTGGCCGAGCATGAATACGGACAGATGCACTTCCACATCAGCCAGGTGCTCAACAGCGACCGGTCGTGCTACCTCAAGGCAGCCAGGCAGATCGACATTCCCGTGCTGTTCGTTAACGGCGAGTGGGACGAGTACACCAGCGCAGGCGATGCCAGGCTGTTCGGCCAGCATGTTAAAAACAGCAGCTTCAGCACGGTTCAGGCGACGGGGCATTTCCTCGATATGGAGCATAAAGCGGCGTGCCGGGACAGCCGGGACGCGGTGGTGGGCTTTTTGAAAGGGCAGCGGCCGGTGAGTCGCTTACGTTACCAGCCAGGTCAGACGCAACACGCCTTTGCGGTCTGACATCAGACCCACTGCAGGAGCGGGCTCCTGCAGTGGCGCCACCTATTCGGCAGGCGGCGCGAGCGCAACGTGCGATTTTTTCGAAGAAAAACTTCAAATCCGGGTGAACATCTGGTACAAAGTCAGCCGCTTTGAGCGGGTATAGTTTAGTGGCAAAACGAAAGCTTCCCAAGCTTTAGTTGAGGGTTCGATTCCCTCTACCCGCTCCACTCAAATAGGTTCTCCTGTCATGCCACGGATGACACGGGAAGCATAAAAACCGGTCCCTGTGACCGGTTTTTTTATGCCTGGCGTTCAAGGGCCGATAACGGCTGTGTTCGCGCCGCCCCAGAAAACTGTACAAATATAAAATTCTGTACAAGTATTGTGCACTGGGTAGCAAAACACATTGATCAACCGGTCGATCACGCCCAGGTCGGCGTCCAATGAGGTGCAATTCATGAATGTGCACATGCTGACCGAGCTGGCCGCGAACGGCGAGATCCGCGAGCTGCAATTGCTGTCGCTGGAAGGTGGCTTGTATCTGGCACGGGTCCGGCTGGATCGCGATGAAAAAACGCTGCAGGGCGATGACGGGCAGCCACTGCGCATCCGCTCCACCACCCATTTGCGCGACCTGCTGCAAGGGGTGCCCGCGTTTCCCTGCGTGCTGGTGCAACACAGCGTGCATGACGAGATGTGCGGGGTACGCGAAGGGCCGATTGGTGGATTGCGCATTCCGTTTTCGCTGAACGCGACGCTCTAAGCTACATTTATTGTCGGACCCGTTTTCCGAGTATCAGCGACATTGATTTAAGCAGCGTCCTGCCGACCGCAAGAAACCGGTTTCTCCCAGGGTTCACTGCGCGGATAGTTGCACCGCACAGCCTCAAGGATCAAGCCCATGTCATACGCCTGCAAATTCATACCCTCCCCCGTCGGCCAACTCACCCTGGTAGCCCGCAATGGCAAGCTCGGTGCCGTGCTCTGGGAAACGGAACGGGAAAATCGGGTGCGCCTGGGTGAGTTGCACGAAGCCAACGACAGCCCGGTACTCCTGGAAACAGAGCGCCAGCTGGCGGAGTATTTCGCGGGTACGCGCAATCGTTTCGAGTTGGAACTGGATTTCTGCGGCACTGATTTTCAGCGGCAAGTCTGGCAGGCTTTGCTGACCATCCCCTTCGGCGAAACCCGCAGCTACAGCCAGATAGCCCGGCAGATCGGCAACCCGAACGCCGTGCGCGCCGTAGGCGCGGCGAACGGGCGTAACCCCATCTCGATCATTGCGCCCTGTCACCGTGTCGTGGGGGCTTCGGGGGCACTGACAGGGTTTGCCGGCGGGCTTGAAGCCAAGCAGTATCTGTTGACACTGGAGGATCGCGGCCAGGCAACACTGGCGTTCTGATCACGGGCCTGGCACAGGCCCGCGAACAAAAGCCACGCAGTCGAATAATCGTTGGAAACCCAATTTTTGATACAGCGGGACAGCCATCATCGACCCCTCGAGAAAACACCTGCGTGCCCCAAGCCCCGAGGCGTGAAGCAGGGCCGACTGGATCAATCGCGTGGCATAGCCTCTGGCACGAAAGCCGGGCAGCGTGCCGACGTCACTGAGCCTTGCCTGGCCCTCACACACTGACAAGGTCAACGCACAGCCCACCTGCCCCTCGACGGACAGGATGAAGTGATAAAGGGCTTCATCGGCGTCCAGCGCCCGCTGATGCCGGGCCTGATAATGGGCGACCGTCTCGGGCGATATCGAAAACGCACTGCCAAGCGGGCTCGCCCACTTGTTCAAGTCACGCGTCAGGCTGATCTGCACGGCCTCCTCGCTAATCGATGGCGCACAGCGTGCCAAGGGGTGAACCATCGTGGTGCTCTTTTCGGCAGGCTCAAAGCCAAGCCCGGTGAGCGCGTCGCGTAACCCGTCGACCTGTACCTCAGGCGTCACGATGCGTATAGGCAATGCGGTACGGCGGATCAGCTGCAGAATCACCGGCGTCGTTTCGCGCAGGGGCGCGCAGCCCACGCGGATGAACAACGTATTCCACGGCATGGAATTTTCCTCGGCAAGATAGGTATTGATACCGGCGGCATGTCGACGGTACACCGCGCAGGTCGCCGCGAAAAAATGATCTTCGGTCAAGTAATAAAGCGCGGGTATGTCACAAGCGGCCTTTGCGTACATAAGGACTGTCCAGGTCAAAAACCCAGTCTTGCGCCCATGGCTTCGCAGCGCCGTAGGCGCGCTCCTAAAACCCGGGCAGAAAAATGCCTGCTTTGGTCCGAAGGCCAAGTTGTAAAAAGAAATTTCAGCGACCCGTTGCGGTCAGTATTTTCATCACCCCCCTTTTGAGGAAAAACAGTCATGAAATTCTCCGCTGTCTCCCAAACTCTATCGCGCTGGGCCGGCAGCCCCCGTACGTTCTACGCGGCGGTGGCGTTGATTCTGGCGTGGAGCCTGAGCGGGCCGTACTTTCATTACAACGACACCTGGCAATTGATCATCAACACCTCAACCACCATCATCACGTTCCTGATGGTGTTCCTGATCCAGAACACACAGAACCGCGACAACGACATTCTGCATATCAAGATCGACGAGCTGTTGCGTGTGTCCAAGGATGCCCAGAACGCCGTGTTGAGCCTGGACGGCCTGGACCGTAAAGAGCTTGAAAAGCTGCGCCAGGAATATCGCGATATCGGCAAAGCCGGCAGCTTGAGCCTCAACAGCAGTTGTGGCCCCGCCGCCGACGACGCGGCGCCGCCGAAAACCGATTTGAACCAGGCATAAAAAAACGGCGGNCGGTTGGAGATGATCCAACCGCCGTTTTCATTTCAAGGGGCCACTTCAACCGTCGCCCTGGTGGTCTTTGCCGTAGGTCGATGCCAGGGCCCGGGCTTTTTCCAGGCGCTCCTGCAACTTGGGCAGCGTCTCGTCCACCAACGCTTTTATCTCAGGCACATCCGACGCCGCACCTTCCTGCTTGAACAGGGCGATGGCGTCTTCGTTTTCCTTGACCTGCTGCGCGATATAGGCGGCGTCGAAGGAGTCGCCGTCCTTGAGTTCGGGCATCAGGGTTTCGGCCTTGTCGACGATCTTCTCCCGCGGGGCCACCGGCAGGTCGAGCTTTTTGGCGATCGCCGCCAGATGCTGGTTGGCCAGGGTGCGCTCGTTGATCACCTCAATGGTGTAATCCTTGATTTCCTGGGACGAGGTCTTGGCGTGCGCCATACGACTGGTTTCGATATCGGCCATGCCTTTGGCTGACGCCTGCTCGATGAATTGGGCAGGCGACTGGGCGAAAGCATTGCTGGCGCCGAGGCCCAGCAGCATCGCGAAACTGGCGGTGCGTAACCGGATAGCCATGCGGCTCATGATGGGTTCCTCCAGGGCAAAAATAGGGGCAAGGGAACGGCTCCTTGCCCTGGATTCGAATTTTGCATGCGGCAAAGGTTTAGAAAAAACTTTGCAGTGCGACGAACGGTCGTTGCTGATTCAGGCGGGTTTGCTTGCAAACAGGCCTGGCAATGCGTGCGCCAGAGCGTTGATGGCGAACCCGATAAACATCACGCCGCACAGCCTCGTAATGAGGATTTCGTGACGTTGATACACCGTACGCACACGTTGGGCACCGACCACACCGATCAGGATCGCGTAGGCCAGCAGGCCGCCGATAAAACTCAGAAATATCAGCGACGGCAGCATCGACCACGTCAGCAACTCGGCACGACTGGAGAGCAGTGCCGTGAAGGTCGCCACCGCCACCGGGTACGCCTTGGGGTTGGTCAGGCCGAACAGAATGCCGTGCCAGAACGGATGCCGCGCCGCGCCCTGAGGGGCGTCGCCGCTACGGCGCTGGGTGCGGATGGCGCGCCAGCCGAGCCAGAACAGATAAAGCCCGCTGAGCACGCCGAGTACATCAAACGCACTGCTGCCGACTTCCCGCGCCCCCACAATCGCCACCAGGGCGGTGCTGCACCACACCACGTCGCCGAGCAAATGCCCACCCAGGAAACCGGCACCGGCGCGACGGCCACGGGCGGCGCCGATGCCGAACACGGCCAACACGCCAGGGCCGGGCGTAATACCGTAGATAAACCCGGAAGCAAGGACCGCTAACAGCAGGGATGGGGTCATGGGCGGGGCTCTGGCAAATTCTGGCAAATTGTTGAAATAGACAGCGATTGTGCAGGTTCAGGGGCTACGGGTAAAACTTCATTTGTTGCGCCATTCCCTACGCCGGCAATCGTCCGCAATGCCCTGACGAACGGGACAAACGCTCCGTCGGATGACGCTGTAGTATGGCGCACTACACATCACTACATCGAGGTTTGTATGTCTGTCATGTCTCTGCGGATACCGGAAGACGTCGCCGATACGCTTGCCAGTCTCGCCAAAGCGACCGGTCGCAGCAAATCGTTCCTTGCTGTTGATGCGTTGCGCGAATACCTGGCACGTGAAGCATGGCAAATCGAAGAGATACAAAAAGCCCTGGAAGAAGCCGATGCAGGAGATTTCGCGACGCCTGCCGAGGTAAAGGCCGTCGCTGATAAATGGCGCAACAATGCAGGTTGAGTGGCTGAGGGCAGCCCTCAGAAACCTTGATGACGAAGCGGCCTTTATCGCTGAAGAAAACCCCAAAGCCGCCTCCGAGTTCGTCCAGGCGATGTTGACCGGGCTCGAACACATTGCGCAATTTCCCGCGCTGGGAAAAAAGGGCCGGGTCCCGGGGACGCGTGAATGGGTGGTGCCGCGATGGCCCTATATCGTTCCTTACCGTATTCGTGACGGGCGACTACAGGTCATGCGAATTTTTTATACCCGCCGTCAGCCACCCACCTCGTGGTAGCGACCGCTCAGCCCTCCAGCACACCTTGCACCCGCCCCCTCAGCCACTGCAACCCGGCATCCCCGCCTCGTCGTGCGTGCCAGGCCAGCTCGAACGCAAACGATGGAATATGAAACGGCGGCGGTACGCTTATCAGGTGCGTGTGATCGATATCGAGCAGGCCCCGGGATGAGACGGTCAGGATCAGGTCCGTGCCCTGAATCAACTGCGGTGCCACGCCCCAGTGCGGCAGGCTGATTGCCACATGACGCCGCTCACGAATCGCGCTCAACGCACGCTCGATTTCCGGCGTGCCGCTGCCGCGCATTTCCAGCAGGACATGGGGGCGTGACAAGTAGGCAGGCAGGTCCAGCACACCGCCTTGCGGCAGGCTGTCGCGGTCGACCAGGCAGGTGTAATGCTCCTCGAACAAGGGCGTCGTGCGCAGCTCGGCCGGCACGTCAGGGAAGACCCCGGCGGCGAGATCCAGATCGCCATTGAGTACGCCGTCGACCATGCCTTCGCGGCTGGCCTGGATGATTTGCAAGTCGATACCCGGCGCTTCATGGCGTAGCAGACGCACCAAGCCGGGCAGGAAAATCGCCGCGCTGTAGTCCGACATCGCCACGCGAAACCGGCGCTTGGCCGACGCCGGGTCAAAACGGTTCGGCGCCAGCAGCGCCTGCACCTGGGCCAGGGCCTCTGCCAACGGCGTGGCCAGCTCCAGCGCACGGGCGGTCGCTATCAATGCGCCACCCTGACGCACCAGCAACGGGTCGCCCAACAGGTCACGCAGGCGCGCCAGCGCATGGCTGACCGCCGGTTGGCTCAGGTGCAGGCGTTCGGCGGCGCGGGTGACGTGTTGCTCGCTGAGCAGAGCGTCGAGGATCACCAACAGGTTGAGATCGACGCGTCGCAGATCATTCATCAGCTGCATGCTCGGCATAAGAATTTGGAATTTAAATTTGCGCGACGAATAACCTAGAGTCCAGCAAAACCTCTGGGAGATTGGAAATGACAACGTTGCATTGGCTGGGTCTGTTGCTGCTGGCGGTAATCGCCGGCGCCGTGGTGCCGTTTCAGAGTGCAATCAACGCCAACCTGGGGCGCGGGCTCGGCCACCCGTTGTGGGCGACGCTGGCATCCCTGCTGGTAAGCATTATTGTGTTGCTGCCGGTGATCATCGCACTCCGGCTGCCCTTGCCGAGCCTGGCCTTTATCACCCGGGCGCCGCTGTGGATGTGGGCCGGTGGCGCATTTGGGGTGTGCTTCATTTCGCTGGCATTGATGCTGCTGCCCAGGCTGGGCGCATCAGGGTTTATCGCCCTGGCCATGGCCGGGCAGATTCTGGCGTCGTTGCTGCTCGACCATTTCGGGCTGTTCGGCCTGGCGCAGCGTCCAATGACAACGCCGCGGGCGCTCGGAGCGTTGTTGTTGGTGGCCGCGGTGGTGTTGATCCAGTTCAGCGCCACGCCGGTGCGGGCAGCGGCGACGGCGAGTTGATCAGCCGCGCTCGGCGGCCAGATGATTGATGTCGCGCTGCTCCACCACCGGTTGCGGCGCGCCATGGCTCACCGCCTGCAGCATCGCACGGCCGACGGTCTCGGTGCTGACAACCCAGCTCGGTTTTATCCGACGCAAAAACGAGAGCAACGGCCCGAGCACGCTGTAGAACGCCTGGTACAACGGCGTCTTGGAACGCACGCCGTGCAACGGTTGGATGATCCCCGGCCGGAACAGATAGACCGCCTTGAACGGCAAGCGCAGCAAGGCGTTCTCGGTCTTGCCCTTGACCCGTGCCCACATTGACTTGCCCCGCTCGGAGCTGTCGGTGCCGGCACCAGACACGTAGATAAACGTCATCTGCGGATTGAGCCGCGCCAGGGTGCTGGCGGCGACCAACGTCAGGTCGTAAGTGAGGTGGGTGTACTTGACTTCATTCATGCCCGCCGAGGAGACGCCCAGGCAAAAGAAGCACGCATCAAAGCCTTGCAGCAGGTTTTCCAGGGGTTGGAAATCCAGCATGTCGCCGTGCAACACCTGATGCAGTTTGCCGTGCTCCTGGGTCAATGGCGTGCGGCCGACCGCGACCACTTCCTGCACGTCGGGCGCCAGCAGGCACTCGCGCAGCACGCCCTGGCCGACCATGCCGGTGGCGCCGAATAACAGAACTCTCATGGGGGACCTCAGCGGCAAGCCGCAAGCTTCATGCTTATGTTGAACGTGTTCAACCCGTAGCTTACCGCTTGCAGCTCGAAGCCGCCCCTATCAAAACGCGCTGCGAAAGATCTCCTCGATCTGGCGCTGATCCGCGCGCCGTGGGTTGGTCAGGCCACACGCATCCTTGAGCGCATTGCTCGCCAGCAGCGGAATATCCTGCAACCTGGCGCCGAGCTCACGCAGGCCGGCGGGAATTTCCACATCCTGGGACAAGGCGCGAATCGCGACGATAGCAGCCTGCGCGCCCTCTTCCGGGGTAATCCCCTTGATATCGGCACCCAACGCGCGAGCCACGTCACTCAAGCGCTTGGCACTGACACTGGCATTGAAACTCTGCACATGGGGCAGCAGCACCGCATTGCACACGCCGTGAGGGAGGTCGTACAGACCACCGAGCTGGTGTGCCATGGCATGCACGAACCCCAGCGATGCATTGTTGAACGCCATGCCCGCGAGGAACTGCGCATACGCCATGTTCTCCCGCGCGGCCAAGTCGCTGCCGTCACGTACCGCCAGGCGCAGGTTGGCACTGATCAATTCGATGGCCTTGATTGCGCACGCGTCGGTGATCGGCGTGGCGGCGGTGGATACGTAGGCTTCAATGGCGTGCGTCAAGGCATCCATGCCGGTGGCGGCGGTGAGGCCCTTGGGCATGGCGACCATCAAGGCCGGGTCGTTGACCGACAGCAACGGCGTGACATTGCGGTCGACGATGGCCATTTTCACGTGGCGGGTTTCGTCGGTGATGATGCAGAAACGGGTCATCTCACTGGCCGTGCCGGCGGTGGTGTTGATCGCCACCAGCGGCAGTTGCGGCCGGCTCGATTGGTCGACGCCCTCATAGTCGCCGATACGCCCGCCATTGGTGGCGCACAGGGCGATGCCCTTGGCGCAGTCGTGGGGCGAGCCGCCGCCCAGGGACACGACAAAATCGCAGGCGCTCTGTTGCAGCAACGCCAGGCCCTTCTCGACGTTTTCCACATTGGGGTTGGGCTTGGCGCCGTCGTAGACCACCGAGTCGATGTCCTGCAACGCCAGTTTCTCGGCGATCATGCTGGCCACGCCGGCTTTGCACAGGCCCTGGTCCGTGACGATCAACGCCTTGCGAAAACCGTAATTGCGGATGGCGATCATGGCTTCGTCGAGGCAGTCGATGCCCATGATATTGACGGCGGGGATAAAAAACGTGCTGCTCATGGTCGATCCTCAGGGGCTTTATACCCACAGAATCCACCGCTACCGCTTGCCGTATCTTGACCAGGATCAATGCCGGCTCGTGATAAAGTCACCGTCCAGCCGATTTCGAGTAGACCCGCCGCAATGAAGGATTTCCAGGATATTGACGCCCACCTTGACGACTGGAGCGCACTGCGCGACGCCATCGACTTCAATGGGATTCTGATCGGCAACGGCGCAAGCCGCACGATTTGGGAAGACTTTGCCTACGACTCGCTGTTTGAAAACGCTCGCACAGTGGAAGAAAAGCCCCTGAGCCAATCCGAACTCAGCGTATTCGATGCGCTGCAAACCCGCAGTTTCGAGCAGGCCCTGGGCGCGCTGAAAACCACCAGCCGCGTCAACAAGGCCCTGGCGGTCAGTTCGGCGGCGCCACGTAATCGCTACTACGCGATCAAGGAAGCACTGATCAATACGATCCACACCGTGCATATTCCCTGGCGCCTGGTGCAGCCTTCGACCCTGGCGACCATCAACGCGGAACTGGCCCGCTACACCACGGTGTTTACCAGCAATTACGACCTGCTCAACTACTGGGCAATCCTGCACACGCCGGGTATCGACGACCTGTTTCGCAGCGCCGATTCAAGCTTCGACCTGCGCGACACCCGCACTGACGCCACGCGCATTCTGTACCTGCACGGCGGCCTGCACCTGGTGCGCAACCTCGACGGTACCGCGCGCAAACTGCCGTCCACCGACAGCACATTGCTCAGCAGTTTCGCGATCAACAACACAATCAAGACGCTGGACGATGTGCCGCTGTTCGTCAGTGAGGGCAAGGTGGAGGAAAAGCTCAAGACCATTCGCAGTTCGGATTATCTGTCGTTCTGCTATGAACAGTTGCTCACTCACCAGGGCACGCTGTGCATCTTCGGCCATGACCTGGGGCCGCAGGATAAACACCTGGTGGATGCGATCCGCCAGGCCAACATCACCACCCTGGCCATTTCGGTGTCGGGGCGCAGCGATGGGTTTATTCGCCAGCAGAAGCAGCGGTATTCGCAGTTGTTCGAAGGTACCGGCATGGAACTGAAATTCTTTGCCGCGCGTACCCATCCACTGGGTAATCCAACGCTGTCAGTGCCTGTCGAACACTGATCCAGTGAACGAAGAAGACCAACTGTGGGAGGGGGCTTGCCCCCGATGGTGGCCTCTGGGCCGACCAGGATGCTGGGTTGAGTACATATCCGTTTCTGCGGTAACGGCCACTTAGGGTTCCGCCCTGACGGCGGCTCACTTTTGAAAAGCGCAAAAGTAAGCAAAACGCTCTTGCCCCACCACTCGGCACCTCGCTTGGGCTCGGTGTGCCCGAACGCAGGCTTGAATCCGTGGGCCGCCGCAATGGGCCATCCATGGCCCAGTGCGGCTAACCCGGCGTCCTGCCGGGTTACCCACGGATTCAAGCCTGCGTTCGGCCAGCGTGGTTTAACGGGGCGCCTGAGATCAAGATCAAGCAGATCAAGATCAAGAGCGACTCGCTTCGCATCGTGGTTACGGTTTGGGCGCTACAGAGTTGTGTAGATGCCTATGCCCCGATGGCGGCGCATCAGTCAACACATTCGGTGCCTGACACACCGTCATCGGGGGCAAGCCCCCTCCCACATTTTGAATGGAGTACAGATTTTAAAAAGAGACAAATGACAATAATTCTCGATATCATTCGCGACCTTTCCAAGCCGTGCTGCGTCAAGAAGGATATCCATGTCTCGTCCCAAGCCCGACCCATTGTCGGCCGATGCCTGTCGCGGGTTCTATGCAGATATCCTGCATTTCCTGCGCAAACGCACGGACAACGCCAGTGACGCGGCGGATATGACCCAGGATGTGTTTACCCAATGGCTGGACTACCGCGACCGGGCCAAGGTCGAGCAGCCACGGGCGTTTCTGTTTCAGATGGCGCGCAACCTGCTGCGCGATCACTGGCGTAAACAGCAGGTACGCCGCAGTGTCCACGCCGATTCAGCCGACGCCCCCACCGAAGCCGTCACCGACGAGCAAAACGAGCCCATGGCCGCCGCGCTGCGCATCCAGCGCCTGGAACACTTGAAAGAAGTCCTCGCCGAACTCTCGCCGCGTCGGCGCGAAGCCCTTATGCTGCATCGCTTCGAAGGCTTGAGCCAGGCACAGATCGCCGCGCGCATGGGCATTTCGACGAGCATGGTGGAAAAGCACATTGCTTTTGCCCTGCTGCATTGCAAGCGACGTCTTCAACCTGACCCCGGCACGGAGCAGCCCCAATGAGCCGCCTGAGCGACCTCGACGCACTGGACATCGACGCGAGCGATGCCATTGATGCCCAAGCCGCCAGCTGGTTTGCACGCAACCGCAACCACGCGGACCGTGTCGACCGCAAGGCCTTCGCCGCCTGGCGGGCCAACCCGGCCCATGCGCGCGCCTATGCCGAATTCGAGCAATTGTGGACCGACCTCGCCCAGTTGCAGCCATTGAACAAACCCTTGGCGCTGCGCCGGCGCAAACCGGTATGGCGCCCCGCGCTGGCAATCGCGGCCGCCTTGCTCTGCGCCGTTCTTGCCCCTCATCTCGGTGCGCCACGCGAGCTGTATCACGCCCAGGTTGCCGGTCATGCCAAGGGCATGCGCACCCTGCACCTGCCCGATGGCAGCACCTTGTATGTGAACGCCAACACCCGCATTCGCATGGATTTCACCGCACACCAGCGCATCCTTCACCTGGACAAAGGCCAGTTGTACCTCGAAGTGGCCGCCGATCAGGAACGCCCGCTGTACGTACAAGCCGGCGAGGCGAATGTGCGGGTGGTGGGCACCGGTTTCGATGTGCGCCGCAGCGAACAGCAACTGGTGGTCAGCGTGGCCCATGGCCAAGTGGCCTTCGAGCCGGATCGAAAACACCCCGCCGCGTTGCTCCAGGCCAGGCAACGCGCCAGTTACCAGTACGCCAATGGCACGCTGCTGCAGCAAACCCTCAACGCCGAAGACGTCGCCGATTGGCGCAGCGGGCACTTGGCGTTTCGTAATCGCGAGCTGGCCAGCCTGATCGACGAATTGAGCCTGTACCGTCCCCAGGCGCCTCTACAGATCAGCAAGGCCGTGGCGCAACTCAAGGTGTCGGGCAACCTGGATGTGAATGACCCGGACGCACTGCTCAACGCCCTGCCCGCCCTGTTACCGGTGAAAACCGTGACGTCCGCCGACGGCATTGTGCGAATCGAATCAAGCAAATAAGCCACACATGAGAATATTTTGCATTCGCATGTGTGGATTTTTTTGCATGCCCCGTCTTCCTCCCGTCTGCGTTTGATACGCACACCTTTTTGGCTATTTAGCCGCACCGGGGGATCTCATGTTTCGCGCGCCTTGCCCTGCTTCGCACCTGTTTCTACGGCCGACCCTGCTTGCCACCTGCCTGGCGTTCAGCGTCAGCGCCCAGGCCGAGTCATTCACGCTGCAACTGCCGGCCCAGCCGTTGGCGACCTCCCTGAGCCAAGTGGCCCGGCAGGCGAAGATCCAGCTGCTGTTCGACGAGGCGTTGCTCAAGCACATGCAGGCGCCAGCCCTCAAGGGAGAGTACAGCGCAGAAGAGGCGATTCGTATCCTGCTCAAAGGCGCCGACTTCACCCTGATCAAGGTTGGCACGACCTATGTGGTGCGCGCCGATGCGGCCAGGACCACGCAAGGCCGCGCAATCCAGCTCGATACCTCGAGCGTGATCGGCACCGGCAACGAAGTGGACTCCAGTACCGTCAACCGCTCCACCCTGACCCAGGCAGACATCGACCGCTACCAGTCCAATAACATCCCCAGCCTGTTGCAGACCCTGCCCGGCGTGAGCCAGGGCGGCTCGCTCAAGCCCGGCGGCCAAACCATCAACATCCGGGGCTTCGGCGATGCCGAAGACGTGCCGATGACCGTGGATGGCGCGACCAAGAGTGGTTTCGAGCGCTACCAGCAGGGCACTGTCTTTATCGAGCCCGAGCTGATCAAGAGCATTGAGGTAGAGAAAGGCCCGAACTCACCGTTCACCGGCAACGGCGGCTTTGGCGGCACGGTCAACATGACCACCAAGGATGCCCCGGACCTGCTCAAGGACGGTCGCAACAGCGGCGCAATGCTCAAATACGGCTACTCGAGCAACGACCATGAACAGGTCTACAGCAGTGCCGTGTACGGCCGCACCGACGACGGCCGTTTCGATGCGCTGGCCTATCTGACCCAACGCGACGGCGGCGACATGAAGGTTGCCGCCAAGTTGCCCAACGAGAACAACCAGTACCCGATCAATCCTCAGCGCTTGCCCAACAGCGCCCAGGATGTGGACGGCAAGCTGTTCAAGGTCAACGCGTACTTCACCGAGGAGCACAGTGTCGGCCTGTCCTACTCGCGCTCCCACAGCAACCGCTGGACGCCCTTCTCCGCCGCCAGCTACCCGACACCGCCGACCCAGCTCAACATCGACCGCTACGGTTACGAAGGTGCACTCAAGCGCTTTCTGGCGCACCGCGATACCGTCGACACCACCTGGTCGGGCAAGTACCACTACCAGCCGCTGGACAACCCGCTGGTGGACATGACCGTCAAGTACTCCCAGTCCAACACCGAACAGAGCGACGAGCGTGACGCCACCGCGTTTTTTCAGTTGGCCACCGGCGGGCGCAAGATGGACACCGCCTACACCGACAAGCATCTGGATATCCGCAACGTCAGCCTGTTCGACACCGGCCCCCTGCAGCATGCGCTGACAGTCGGCGGGCAGGTGCGCAAGCACGTGCGCGACACCGAAATGTGGATGCCCGGCAGCACCTACAATACGCCGCGCTATAACTACGGCCATTTCCAGCCGGGCTTCATGCCCCACGGCAAGGTCGACACCAACAGCTTCTTCATCCAGGACGCAGTGACCCTGGGCGACCTGACCATCACCCCGTCGCTGCGCTACGACCATGTGCGCAACCGGGGCGAAGGCAATGATGCGCCGTACTACAACAACCCTGACCCTGCGATCGGCCACGACTACAGCGACCGCACCTACACCGGCTGGTCGCCGCGCCTGGCGCTGTTCTGGACCGTCACGCCCAACGTCGGCCTGTTTGCCAACTGGAGCCAGACCTGGCGTGCGCCGGTGATCGACGAACAATACGAAGTGCAGGGCCTGGGCAGCCGCACCGCCACCAGCGTGGACCTGGACCCGGAGCGCATCACCTCGATTACCCTGGGCAACATCACCCACTTCGACAATCTCGTCGCCCAGGATGACAACCTGCAATTGCGCACCACCTTGTTCCACAACAAGGTTGAAGACGAAATCTTCAAGGCCACTGGCGTGGGGTGCCGGAACCAGGCCATCAACGGCGGCACGATTGGCTCCGCCTGCCCAGCGGGGGCGATGTCCAACTACCGCAATATCGGCGGCCTGACGATCAAGGGCATTGAAGTGGAGTCGATCTATAACTCCACCTACGTGTTCGGCTCGGTGTCATTCGCCTATGCCAAAGGCCAGCACGAAGGCGCCTATACCAACCCCTGGGGCCCGGACGTGGCAGCGCGGGATATCCCACCGACCAAATGGGTGCTGGTGCTGGGTACCCACATTCCGGCCTGGGATGCCCAGGTAGGCTGGATGGGCCAGTTCATCGGTGCCACTGACCGCCTGCCCAGCGACAACTATTCCGGCGGCCCGGGCTCCGCGGTCGGCGATCTGTTCTACGACCAGTATGGCAACAAGCGCTACAACACTCAGGGCCTGTTCGCCAAATGGGCACCGCAGCAGGCGTATCTGAAAGGCACCGAGGTGAACTTCACCGTGGACAACCTGTTCAATGAAAACTTCCGCCCGGCGTTGAGCGGCGACCGCGCCTATTCCAAAGGGCGCGACGCGAAGATCAGCGTGACGCGGTTCTTCTGATTGCTACACCGGTAGGAGCGAGCTTGCTCGCGAAAAACTCACAGGCGCCGCGCTCATTCAGGAAGCACGCGTTATCGTTGACGTTTTTCGCGAGCAAGCTCGCTCCTACAGACCGGCATTAGGGCAAGCCCCCTCCCACATGGGGCCTGTGTTCAGGCCAAGAGACCATCGGCGCGCAGCAGGGTTTCCAGGCAGTGTTCGGTGATGTGGTAGAACGCCTTGAGTTCCTGGATTTTCACCAACAGATGCGCGTTGTCCAAAGGCTCGGCACGCTTGATCGCCAGGATCATCTTGTTCTTGTTGGTGTGCTCCAACGAGATGAACTCGAACACTTTGGTCTCATACCCGCAGGCTTCGAGAAACAACGCACGCAGGCTGTCGGTGACCATTTCCGCCTGCTGGCCCAGGTGCAGGCCGTATTGCAGCATCGGCTTGAGCAGCGCCGGGCTCTGGATCTGCAGGCGAATCTGTTTGTGGCAGCACGGCGAACACATGATGATCGACGCGCCAGAACGGATGCCGGTGTGAATCGCATAATCGGTGGCGATATCGCAGGCATGCAGGGCGATCATCACGTCCAGCCGGCTCGGCGCGACGCTGCGCACATCGCCGCACTTGAACACCAGCCCCGGGTGCTCCAGGCGCGCGGCCGCTTCGTTGCACAGGGTGACCATGTCCTGGCGCAACTCGACACCGGTCACTTCGCCTTCGGCCTTGAGCGTGTTGCGCAGGTAGTCGTGGATCGCAAACGTGAGGTAGCCCTTGCCCGAGCCAAAATCGGCAACGCGTACGGGTTGGTCGAGCTGCAACGGCGACGACGTCAGCGCATGACTGAACACTTCGATGAACTTGTTGATCTGCTTCCACTTGCGCGACATCGACGGGATCAGCGCCTGCCTGGCGTCGGTCACGCCCAGGTCGGCGAGGAACGGCCGGCTCAGGTCGAGGAAGCGATTTTTCTCGCGGTTATGCTCCGCCGATGGCGCCTCACGCAATTGCTGCGGCTTGCTTTTGAACAGCGAGCTTTTGTTCTTCTTGCTGTATTCCAGCTGGGCTTCGTCAGTCAGCGACAGCAGGTGCGCGTTCTTGAACGAGGTCGGCAGCAGCTCGGCAATCGCCGCCACACCGTCGGCCAGCGCCAGGTTCTTGGTGATGTCGCGGGTCTTGTAGCGGTAGACGAAGGACAGGCAGGGCTGCTCCTTGACCGTCACAGGCTTGATGATCAGCCGCTGCAGTTCGCCTTCATCACCGACGTACTTGGCCAGCACCAGCTTGATAAAGGCGTTATGCGCCAGGCTTGCGTTCAACAGGTCGATGAACTGGGCATGATGATCCGGCGCAGGGCTGGCGGGTTGAGCGGTGACGGACATGAACAAAAACGCCTCGGGCAAAGAATGCCGGGCATTTTAGGGGGGATACCCGGCCAGGGCACGGAGTTATTTGACCAATGGTCAGTTCCAGCAGCCTAGGTAGATCCAAATGTGGGAGGGGGCTTGCCCCCGATAGCAGTGGATCAGTCAGTATATTTGTAACTGACAGACTGCAATCGGGGGCAAGCCCCCTCCCACATTTAGAACGGCGTTGCCCTGGTTATTCGAGTACGACCAGGCGATTGGGCAGCTCATTGCGCGTGTGCGTCACCGGCACATGCACCTTGAGCAATTCACCACACGCCTCGATGCACGCAATGAACCCGGCCAGCGTTTGCCCCTGCTTCACCTGCTGGGTAAACGCCTTGACGATGCCATCCCAGTTGCTGTCGTCCAACCGCTTGGAGATGCCGTCATCCACCAGGATTTCCACATAGCGCTCCGCCTCACTGACAAAAATCAGCACCCCGGTGCTGCCCAGCGTGTGATGCAGGTTCTGCTCAAGGAACTGACGGCGCGCCAGGTTCGAGGCGCGCCAATGGCGTACCGAGCGGGGGATCAAACGGGTGGTGACCTTGGGCAAGCGAAACACCAGGCACAGCGCAATGAAGGTCGCCCACTGCGCCAGCAACAAGGTGTACATGGTCAGGTAGCCCGACAAGTAATGCACCACACCGGGCACCACCAGCGCGATCAGGCTGGCCCACAGCAACGGGATGTAGGCGTAGTCATCGGCACGCGCCGCCAGCACCGTGACCAGTTCGGCGTCGGTCTGTTGCTCGACCCGGGCGATCGCCTCGGCCACTTGGCGCTGCTCGTGTTCAGTCAGTAATGCCATGGTTGTAGATGCTCTATTTTCGTTATTGTCATTACCAGCCGCCCGACGCCCCGCCACCGCCGAAACCACCACCGCCGCCGCGAAAACCACCGCCACCGCCGCTGCCCCCACCGCCGCCGCGTCCGCTGCTGCTGAGGATCGCCAGCAGGATCGCGCCCACCGGCAGGCCCATGCGATTGCACAGCCACAACACGCCGATCAGCAGGACGAACAAACCGATGGAAAAGCCGGGATTGTCCTTGGCGAAATTCGTATCCGCCACGTGGGCCGGCACAGCCAGCGGTTCACCGCCCACCACCTGGATCATCGCCGCGACACCGTCGCTGATGCCCTGGCTGAAATTGCCGGCCTTGAACTTGGGCGCGATCACCTGATTGATGATCACCCAGGACTGCGCATCCGTCAGCACACCTTCCAGGCCGTAGCCGACTTCGATGCGCAACTTTCGCTCGTCGCGGGCCACGAGCAACAGCGCGCCGTTGTCCTTGCCCTTCTGGCCGATGCCCCACGCGCGGCCCAATTGATAACCGTAGTCTTCAATCGGCACGCCCTGCAGGTCGGGCACGGTGACCACCACGATCTGGTCACCGGAGGTCTGCTCCAGCGCCTGCAATTGCTGGGTCAGTTGCTCGCGCACCGCCGGGTCGATCATCTGGGCGTTGTCCACCACCCGCCCGGTCAATGCCGGGAAGGTCAGGGCCGCCTGGGCCAGGCCCACGCAGCCCAGCAGCCACAGCGCCAGGCCTATCCGTAATAAACGCATCGACACCTCAAGGCAGCGTTATTTGAACTTCACCTGCGGCGCCTTATCGGCATCGGCACTGGTGGCTTCAAACGTGGCGCGGATCGGCAAGTCGCTGTACATCACGCTGTGCCACAGGCGACCCGGGAACGTGCGGATCTCGGTGTTGTAGGTCTGCACGGCCTGGATAAAGTCGCGACGGGCCACGGCGATACGGTTTTCCGTGCCCTCGAGTTGCGATTGCAGGGCCAGGAAGTTCTGGTTGGCCTTCAGGTCCGGATAGCGCTCGGACACCACCATCAAACGGCTGAGTGCGCCGCTCAGGCCGTCCTGGGCTTGCTGGAACTGCTTGAGTTTTTCCGGGTTGTCGAGTGTGCTCGCATCCACCTGGATCGAGGTGGCCTTGGCCCGCGCTTCAATCACGGCGGTGAGGGTGTCCTGCTCGTGGGCGGCGTAGCCCTTGACCACTTCCACCAGGTTGGGAATCAGGTCGGCACGGCGTTGGTACTGGTTCTGCACCTGGCCCCAGGCAGCCTTGGCCTGTTCGTCCAGGGTCGGGATGTTGTTGATGCCGCAACCGCTCAGCACGCTGCTGATCAATAACAGCGCCGCGGCTTTCAAGCCCCAGCGGTAACCTTGTGCTGCTTGCATGGTGTTTCTCCTGCCCAATCTGGATGGAATGTGATGACTAACCCTATAAACCACACGCTTGGGGCATAATCCGCCACCACTGGAATGCTTCGAGCCAATCAGCTACAAAGATGCCCAGCGCGAAAAAGAGTTCAGAGTGTGCTGCATTTATCTGAACAACACCCGAACAACAATAGACGCTCCCGTCATTTTGGCCGATCAGCCTGACCGCTGTGCAGTGAGCCGAAAAAGGATATTCATGAAGAAGCTGTGTTTGCTCGGCCTTGTCGCCACTCTGGCCAGCCACCCCGTATGGGCAGAAACAAAGCCTGCTGCGCTTAAAGACAAGGACGCCTTCGTCAGCGACCTGCTCAGGCAGATGACCCTCGATGAAAAGATCGGCCAGCTGCGCCTGATCAGCATCGGCCCGGAAATGCCCCGCGAGCTGATCCGCAAGGAAATCGCCGCCGGCCGCATCGGCGGCACCTTCAACTCCATCACCCGCCCGGAAAACCGTCCGATGCAGGACGCGGCCATGCGCAGCCGCTTGAAGATCCCGATGTTCTTCGCCTACGACGTGATCCACGGCCATCGCACGATTTTCCCGATCAGCCTGGCCCTGGCCTCCAGCTGGGACATGGACGCCATCGGCCGCTCCGGGCGCATCGCCGCCCAGGAAGCCGCCGCCGACAGCCTCGACATCACCTTTGCGCCGATGGTCGACATCTCCCGTGACCCGCGCTGGGGCCGCACCTCCGAAGGCTTCGGCGAAGACACCTACCTGGTGTCGCGCATTGCCGAAGTGATGGTCAAGGCGTTCCAGGGCGCCAGCGCCGCGAATGCCGACAGCATCATGGCCAGCGTCAAGCACTTCGCCCTGTACGGCGCGGTGGAAGGCGGCCGCGACTACAATGTGGTCGACATGAGCCCGGTCAAGATGTACCAGGACTACCTGCCGCCCTACCACGCGGCGATCAAGGCCGGCTCAGGCGGCGTGATGGTGGCGCTCAACTCGATCAACGGCGTACCCGCCACCGCCAACACTTGGCTGATGAACGACCTGTTGCGCAAGGACTGGGGCTTCAAGGGCCTGGCCGTGAGCGACCACGGCGCGATCTTCGAACTGATCAAGCACGGCGTGGCCAGGGACGGGCGTGAAGCCGCCAGGCTGGCGATCAAGGCCGGCATCGACATGAGCATGAACGACACGTTGTACGGCAAGGAACTGCCGGGGCTGCTCAAGTCCGGCGAGATCGAACAGAGCGACATCGACAACGCCGTACGCGAAGTGCTCGGCGCCAAGTACGACATGGGCCTGTTCAAGGACCCGTACCTGCGCATCGGCAAGGCTGAGGACGACCCGGCCGACACCTATGCCGACAGCCGCCTGCACCGTGCCGATGCCCGCGACATCGCGCGCCGCAGCCTGGTGTTGCTGAAGAACCACAACCAGACCCTGCCCCTGAAAAAATCCGCGACCATCGCCCTGGTGGGCCCGCTGGCCAAGGCCCCGATCGACATGATGGGCAGCTGGGCGGCAGCCGGCAAGCCGGAACAGTCGGTGACCCTGCTTGACGGCATGAACGCCGTGATCGGCGAAAAGGGCAAGGTCATCTATGCCCGCGGCGCCAACATCACCGGCGACAAGGCGGTGCTCGACTACCTCAACTTCCTCAACTTCGATGCCCCGGAAGTGGTGGATGACCCGCGCCCGGCCCAGGTGCTGATCGATGAGGCGGTGAAGGCTGCGCAGAATGCTGACGTGATCGTCGCGGCCGTGGGCGAGTCCCGTGGCATGTCCCACGAGTCGTCGAGCCGCACCGACCTGAACATCCCGCAAAGCCAGCGCGACCTGATCAAGGCCCTCAAGGCCACCGGCAAGCCGTTGGTGCTGGTGCTGATGAACGGCCGGCCGCTGTCGATTCTCGAAGAGAACCAACAGGCTGATGCGATCCTGGAAACCTGGTTCTCCGGGACCGAAGGCGGCAACGCCATCGCCGACGTGCTGTTCGGTGACTACAACCCGTCGGGCAAGCTGCCGATCACCTTCCCACGCTCCGTGGGGCAGATTCCCACCTACTACAACCACCTGAGCATCGGCCGGCCGTTCACGCCGGGCAAGCCGGGCAACTACACCTCGCAGTACTTCGATGACACCACAGGTCCCCTGTTTCCGTTTGGCTATGGCCTGAGCTACAGCACATTCGGCCTGTCGGACATGGCGCTGTCGTCCACTACCCTGAACAAGACCGGCAAGCTCGACGCCAGCGTCACGGTGAAGAATACCGGCAAGGTCGATGGCGAAACCGTGGTGCAGCTGTATATCCAGGACGTGGCCGGCTCGATGATCCGCCCGGTGAAAGAGCTGAAGAATTTCCAGAAGGTCATGCTCAAGGCCGGTGAAGAACGTACCTTGCACTTCACCATTACCGAGGAAGACTTGAAGTTCTACAACGCCCAGCTCAAATTCGCCGCAGAGCCGGGAGAGTTCAATGTACAGATCGGGCTGGATTCCCAGGATGTGCAGCAGCAGAGCTTCGAGCTACTTTGATCTAAAGCTGTATGTAGGAGCGAGCTTGCTCGCGAAAAACTCACAAACGCCGCGTTCATTCAGAAAGCCCGCGTTATCGTTGACGTTTTTCGCGAGCAAGCTCGCTCCTACATTTGATTTGAGGTGATTCGACTAGCCGCGCCGGTCGAGAAGGTTCACCACCAACCGATCAATCCAGCCCCACACCCGCTGCTTCACCCGCCGCCACAATGGCCGCGCCTTCCACGCCTCCAGGCTCACCGCCTGGCTTTGCGCAAAATCACGCTCGAAACTGCCCGCCACCGCCTGCGTCAATTCAGGGTCCAGCGCTTCCAGGTTGGCTTCCAGATTGAAGCGCAGATTCCAGTGGTCGAAATTGCACGAGCCAATACTGACCCAGTCATCCACCAGCACCATCTTCAGGTGCAAAAAGCACGGCTGGTATTCAAATATCTGCACGCCTGAACGCAGCAGACGCGGGTAATAACGATGGCCGGCGTAGCGCACCGACGGGTGATCGGTGCGCGGGCCGGTGAGCAGCAAACGCACATCCACACCGCGCCCGGCCGCCCGGCGCAAGGCGCGGCGCACGCTCCAGGTGGGCAGGAAATACGGCGTGGCCAGCCAGATACGGGTCTTGCTGCTGTTCAGGGCGCGGATCAGCGATTGCAGGATATCGCGGTGCTGACGGGCGTCGGCATACGCCACGCGGCCAAGCCCCGGCCCGGTGGCAGGCACCTTGGGCAAGCGCGGCAAACCGAAATGGGTCGCCGGTTTCCATTCCCGACGTGCCGCGTTGGCGTGCCATTGGCGGTCGAACAGGGCCTGCCAGTCCAGCACCAGCGGGCCACTGATCTGCACCATCACTTCATGCCAGTCGGCCGTATCTTGCCCCGGCGTCCAGAACTCATCGGTAACGCCGGTCCCGCCGATCACCGCGACGTCCTGGTCGATCAGCAACAGCTTGCGGTGGTCGCGGTACAGGTTGCGCATCCAGCGTCGCCAGCTCAGGCGATTGTAGAAACGCAGCTGCACCCCCGCGTCGGTCAAGCGCTTGCGCAGCCCGAGGGTAAACGCCAGGCTGCCGTAATCATCGAACAGGCAGCGCACCTGCACCCCGCGCTCGGCCGCGAGCACCAGGGCCTGCACCATCGCTTCGGCACAGGCCCCGGCTTCTACAAGGTACAGTTCCAGATCCACCTGCCGCTCGGCGCGGGCGATGCCCACCAGCATCTGCGGGAAAAAATTCGGTCCGTCGATCAACAGCTCGAAACGGTTGGCGCTGCGCCACGGGAACACCGCGCCGCCCATGTCAGCGCGCCGTGAAGATCAGTACCGCACCCACCGGCACCGACAAACTGATCGACTTCAACCCCGCCGCCTTGCGCAACGCGGCCACACCGGGTTGCAGCTCGAAATCTTCGGCGCGCACCACCACCGGCTCCAGGGTCACGACCTGAAAGCGCCGGTCATCCAGACGCGTGGCCAACAGCTCGGCGTTGTAGGTATGGGTCTTGCCATGCAAGGTAATGCTCAGCGGCAGGCGCAATTCCAATTGCGCGCCGGACGCCAAGTCATTGATCGGTTGCAGGTTGATCTGCGTGCTGATCAACGCTTCGGGAAACTGCTTGATCTGAAACAGCTCCTTACGCATGCGCTCGTCACGCAGCGGGATACCACTGTTGATCGACTCCAGCTCCACCTGCACCTGGGCCGCGCCCTGGCCGTCGACCTTGCCGTGCAGCACCAGGAAGCGGTGCACTTCGGCAATCTCGGTATTTTTGGTGGTGACAAAGGACAGGCGTGAGGATTCGTTATCCAGGTACCAGTCGGCGTGGGCAGGCACGGCTACGGCGGCCAAGAGGGCGAAGGCCAAGGGTTTGATTGACATTGAAGACTCGCGGGGAAAAACCTGAGCGAACCTTAAGCGCAATCTCCCAAGCGGCGCAAATCCAATGTGGGAGGGGGCTTGCCCCCGATGACGGTGGATCAGCAACACATCCAGTGACTGACACTCTGCCATCGGGGGCAAGCCCCCCTCCCACAGAGAATTTTTGGTGTGTCAGGGGTTGAGGCGGCAGCCTTGGCGATCACCTAACCACCGCGCCGTATGCGTACGCCCCAACCCACTCGCCGTCACTTCACTACGCTCCGGCGTGTCGACAAACGCACTGGTCGGCACGTACTGCTTCACATACCCCAGGCAATACTGCGCCGGGTTGTTCTGCACATACCGGCACGAGCAATACTCCTTGGCCGTGTACGCCGCGATGATGTCGGGGAAGGCTTGCAGGTTGACGCGCTCGTGCCAGATCCAGCCCAGCAGGGCGAGCAACAGCAGCACAAACAGGCTGGTAAACGGGCGACGGCCAATCATGACCGCACCGCCGCCAGCACGCGCTTGAGCAGTTCGTTATGCCGGTAGCTGCCGTCGCGGTCATCGCCGTAGCGCACGATCACCAGGTGTTCGTCGGGCAGTACAAACAGTGCCTGGCCCCAATGCCCCAGTGCAGCGAAGGTGTCGGCCGGCGCGTCGGGCCAGGGCTGGGGCGCGCCCTTGTTGAGCCACCATTGGCCGCCGGGCACAGCGTCATCCTGGCCCGCTTTGTATTTGTCGAATGGCTGCCGATTGAAGGCCACCCACGCTTTGGGCAGCAACTGTTGCTCGCCCCAGCGTCCGTCCCGGGCCATCAGCAAGCCGACCCGCGCCAGGTCGCGAGCGGTGAGGTAGGCGTAGGACGAGGCGACGAAGGTTTCGTCGGCATCGGTTTCCCACGTCGCGTTGCGAATGCCCAATGGCTTGAACAGCGCATCCCACGGATAGCTCATGTACGCCTTGTGGCCGAGCATCCCTTTAAGCGCAGCGGATAGAATGTTGCTGTCGCCGCTGGAATAGTGAAACGCCTGGCCGGGTTCGGCGGCGGCCTCGGTATCGGCGGCAAATTGCGCCATATCGCCATGCCCGCGGGTGTAAAGCATCGCCACCACAGAAGACTTCAACGGGGCGTATTCATAGTCCTCCTGCCAATCCAACCCCGAAGCCCAATGCAGCAAGTCGGCCATGCTGACCTTGGGGTGCTGTTTCATCGGCGAATAGAAGCGCGCAACGGGGTCGGTGAGCTTGAAGCGCCCTTCACCGTAGGCCACACCGAGCACCGTGGCCATCAGGCTTTTGCTCACCGACCAGGTCAGGTGCGGGGTGCTGACGGTGGTGGGTGCGGCGTAGCGTTCATAGATGATCACGCCATCACGAATAACCAGCAGCGCGTCGGTGCGAATGCCTTGGCGGGTGGTGTCGTCACGGGGCGGGAAAGCGTAGGCGTTCAGCGCATCGAAGGCGGGACCTGCCAGGGGTGTGCCCAGGGCCCACTCCTTTTCGGGCCAGACTTCGGCGCGGGCAGTAACGGTGACGAACAGCACAACAACGCACAACAGGCCTCGGACCATGGGCACAAACTCAAGGGGGGCATTCAAGCCCGCGAGCCTAGCGCAGGCCCATGACAGATTTGCGACATGAGGCTTGTCACCCAACCGTCACCGTAACTTCATGGAGATGACACCGAGGCTACATAGCCTGACTTTGGACAACAAAGTCGACTGGCCGCAACCTGGCCGGCACTCGGAGACTCGCTATGACTCAGATCGCCCGCATCAGCGACAAAGGCAATGAACGCCGCCTGCAAGCCGAACGCCTGGTAGGCGCACAGGCCTTGCAGGAAGCCCAGGCCCTGCGGTTCAACGTGTTCAGCGGCGAGTTCAACGCCAAGCTGAAAGGCGCGGAACTGGGTCTGGACATGGATGACTATGATGTTCACTGCAGCCACATCGGCGTGCGGGATTTGAACAGCGGTCGACTCGTCGCTACCACGCGTTTGCTCGACCACCAGGCCGCCAGCACCCTGGGCCGGTTCTACAGCGAGGAAGAGTTCAGCCTGCATGGCTTGCTGCACTTGCAGGGCCCGATCCTGGAAATCGGCCGCACCTGCGTCGACCCGGCCTACCGCAACGGCGGCACCATCGCGGTGTTGTGGGGGGAGTTGGCCGAGGTGCTCAACCAGGGTGGCTACAGCTACCTGATGGGCTGCGCGAGTATCCCCATGCACGATGGCGGCATCCAGGCCCACGCAATCATGCAGCGTCTGCGCGAGCGCTACCTGTGCAACGAGCACCTGCGCGCCGAACCGAAGAAACCCCTGCCGGCCCTGGACCTGCCCTCCAACGTCATCGCCGAAATGCCGCCGCTGCTCAAGGCCTATATGCGACTGGGCGCGAAGATCTGCGGCGAACCGTGCTGGGACGAAGATTTCCAGGTGGCCGATGTGTTCATCCTGCTCAAGCGCGATCAGTTGTGCCCGCGCTACGCGCGCCACTTCAAGGCGGCGATGTGATGGATCGCCTGCGCGTGTACGGGCGCATCGCCCGCGTCCTGCTGGTGGTGGCGCTGGGCCTGAGCATGGCCAGTGTGTTTGGCCTGTTCGAGCGCCTGGGGGTGGCCAACTCAATGGTGCGGCGCCAGCGGTGGTCGCGGTTCTTCATGGCCCGGCTGACCAATGCCCTGCCCTTTCGCGTGACGGTGCACGGCGAGCTGCCGCAAACGCCGATGCTGTGGGTGAGTAATCATGTGTCCTGGACGGATATTCCGCTGCTGGGCATGGTCACCCCACTGTCGTTTCTGTCCAAAGCCGAAGTGCGCACCTGGCCGGTGGCCGGCTGGTTAGCGGCCAAGGCCGGCAGCCTGTTCATTCGTCGCGGTTCAGGTGACAGCCAGTTGATCCGCAAGCAGATGACCCGTCATCTGGAACAACGTCACCCGCTGCTGATGTTTCCGGAAGGCACCACCACCGACGGACGCAGCCTGCGCACGTTTCACGGGCGCTTGCTGGCCAGTGCGATCGATGCGGATGTGTCACTGCAACCGGTGGCGATACGGTATCTGCGCGACGGTCAGGTGGACTCACTGGCGCCGTTCATCGGCGATGATGACTTGCTGTCGCACCTGATGCGGCTGTTCGCCAATGACCAGGGCGATGTGGAGATTCATCTGCTCAAGCCGATTGCCTGCGCCGGGCAGGAGCGCGCGGCACTGGCGTATCAGGCGCAGCAGGCGGTGCAGAAGGCGTTGTTCGGGCCATTGCCGGAGAGTGAGCAGGCGCATGTGCGACCAGCGTTCGCTGCCTGAATGCTGTGAACACACTCCAAATGTGGCAGGGGGCTTGCCCCCGATAGCAGTGATTCAGTCACTACATACAGTGACTGGCACACCGCCATCGGGGGCAAGCCCCCTCCCACATTTAGACCTCAGTGGTCAGCTGGATACGTGCAAAGCTCTGTAATTCGGGGTAGAAAACCCGGAAATCTTCACTCAAAGGCTCATAGAGTTCGCGCAACTCCTGCATCGCAAATCCCAGCGCCTCTGGATCCGTCAGCCGCCGCGAAATCCCGCGCAACACCGGCTCCATCACCGCAAACTCACGATAAGACCCCAACCAGTCATCCGCCGCCATATACGGCGCAATCTGCGCCAGCCGCCCCGGCAACGCAGGTTCTGCGGCGAGCACGCGGTACACCTGCGCAGTGAAGCGCTCCAGGGGCTGGTCGGCATACAGCGCCCAATCCCGCGCCAGGCAATGGTCGAAAAACACGTCGAGCACGATCCCGGCATAGCGCCTGCGGGTCAGGCTGAAGCGCGACAACGCCGCCCCTACCAACGGGTGGCTGTCGGTGAAACGGTCAATGGAGCGATGCAACTGGATCGCCGCTTCGATTTGCGGGTTGAACTGGCCCTGCAGGCGGCCCTTGACGAAATCGCCATACAGGCTGCCCAGCAATTGCGCAGGCAGTTGGCCGCCCAGGTGCAGATGTGCGAGATAATTCATGGCGCGCAGTCTACCACTGCGACCGACATATCGTTATAACCCGATATACCGATTCGTGCAGATATCAGACCAAAATCATATTTGTATATCGGGATATGACGATTTAAAGTTCGCCTCATCGCGATATAACGTTTTACGACACCGAGCCCCTGCCATGTCCATCGACCTCGACGAAATAATAAAAGCCCTGGCCCACCCAGTACGACGAGACATCCTTACCTGGCTGAAAGACCCGAAAGTGCAGTTTCCCGAACAACTGCACAACCACGAATACGGCATCTGCGCCGGGCAGATCGACCAGCGCTGCGGCTTGTCCCAGTCGACCGTGTCGGCCCACCTGGCGACCTTGCAACGGGCGGGCCTGATCACCAGCCAGAAAGCCGGACAGTGGCACTTTTTCAGACGCAACGAAGAAACGATCCAAGCCTTCCTCGCAGCGCTCATCAGCGAACTCAGCGCCCCTGCGCCGCAATAAGGAGCCGAAAATGCCGCTCTCATTGCTGATGATTCTCGCGCTGCTGGTGACCCTGACTACTTTCCGCCAGACCGGCAATGCCGACCTGGCCCCCGCGACCAACTGATCAACTTGAAGAGAAGGTACTTTCCCATGACGACTATTTTTGATCCGATAAAACTGGGCGACCTGGAACTGTCGAACCGCATCATCATGGCGCCGCTGACCCGCTGCCGTGCCGACGCCGGCCGCGTGCCCAATGCGCTGATGGCCGAGTATTACGTGCAACGCGCATCCGCCGGGCTGATTCTCAGCGAAGCCACCTCCGTGACGCCAATGGGCGTGGGTTACCCGGACACGCCGGGCATCTGGTCCAACGACCAGGTGCGTGGCTGGGCCAACATCACCAAGGCCGTGCACGGCGCTGGCGGCAAGATCTTCCTGCAACTGTGGCACGTCGGCCGCATTTCCCATGAGTCGTACCTCAATGGCGAGGCCCCGGTGGCACCGAGTGCGGTCCAGGCCAAAGGCCACGTCAGCCTGGTGCGCCCGCTGGCCGACTACCCCACCCCGCGCGCCCTGGAAACCGCTGAAATCGCCGACATCGTCGACGCTTACCGCACCGGCGCCGAAAACGCCAAGGCCGCAGGCTTTGACGGCGTGGAAATCCACGGTGCCAATGGCTACCTGCTCGACCAGTTCCTGCAAAGCAGCACCAACCAGCGCACCGACCAGTACGGCGGCTCTCTGGAAAACCGTGCGCGCCTGTTGCTGGAAGTGACCGACGCTGCCATCGAAGTCTGGGGCGCCGGCCGCGTGGGCGTGCACCTGGCACCGCGTGCCGACGCCCACGACATGGGCGATGACAACCTGGCGGAAACCTTCACCTATGTCGCCAGCGAACTGGGCAAACGTGGCATCGCCTTCATCTGTTCCCGTGAAAAAGAAGGCGCCGACAGCCTCGGCCCGCAACTGAAAAAAGCCTTCGGCGGCATGTACATCGCCAACGAACGCTTCACCAAAGACAGTGCCAACGCCTGGCTGGCCGCCGGCAAGGCCGATGCGGTGGCCTTCGGCATACCGTTCATTGCCAACCCGGACCTGCCGGCACGCCTGAAGGCCGATGCGCCGCTGAACGAGCCGCACCCGGAAACCTTCTACGGCAAAGGCCCGGTCGGCTATATCGACTACCCAACCCTGCCGATCTAATTAACTGAAACACAAACCAATGTGGGAGGGGGCTTGCCCCCGATAGCAGTGGTTCAGTCAACCCATCAGTGACTGACACACCGCCATCGGGAGCAAGCCCCCTCCCACATTTTTAACCGCATGTTTCGTCTTGGAAACATCACTTCACAGAACCGCAACAATATCGCTACAAAATACTTAGGCGGCTACCTATCAACCGCCCGCCAGCCCGTATATAAAGTCACCCCACAATTCAGGCAAAAGGACGATTGACCGTCCTTGGGCTTTACTGTTGACACAACTGGTCGCAATTACGCATTTTGTCTCAATTGCGCAGGCTCGGACTCAGGCGCAGCATGTCCAGCCCCGCGTCCACCCAGCGCTCGGCGTCCTGATGCAGTTGAAAGCTTTCAGGCACCAGCAGCCACTGGCCGATAAGGCCGTGGATGTAGGCATGAATGCACACCGCAGCACGGTTGGTATCGAGACTTTCCGGTAATTGCCCGCGATGCACCGCGTTACGCAACGTCAGGCCGATACGCAGGTTGCACTCCAGGCTATGGGCCTGGCGCTGGCGGCGCATGTCACACATTTCATCGGTGAACTCGCACTTATGAAACAGGATCTCGTTGATGCGCCGGGTTTTCGGGTCCAGGGCCACTTGATGATAGAGATGAATCAGCAGTTTGCGCATGCACCCCAATGGATCGACTTCATCCTCGCTTTCACTCGCCCGGGCCAATTCGTCCAGGGGTTCGTGCAGCGTGTCGAGCAGGGCCTGCAGCAAATCGGACTTGTTACTGAAATGCCAGTAGATGGCACCGCGCGTCACGCCGGCCAGGGCGGCGATGTCCGCCAGCGTGGTCCGTGCAACGCCACGTTCATAGAAGGCTTGCTCGGCGGCTTGGAGGATCTGGCTGCGCGTTTCCTGAGCTTCCTCTTTGGTGCGACGAACCATGGCAGTAAAACCTCAATCAGAACACTGGGGACTATCGTTAACGCAACGTTAATAGACGTGAACGATCATCTGAATAATTGTGGGACGACACCGTCATGGGCGCCGAACGTACTAAAATCGAGGCTTTGGGCGCTGCTTTGTCAACATTCCGCCCTGCCTGTCAAGAGTTTACAAACAACCATGAACGTAAGTATATTGCGTAGCAAGCTACTTATCTACTCACGGCTTGTTTTTTACCCTTCCACACTTCTTGTGCGCACTCTGCGCGCCTGACCCGAGGATCTTCATGCAACTTAAGCCAGCTGTTACCGCTCTGGTCACTGCCGTCGCCCTGGCATCGCTGCTCAGCGGATGTAAAAAGGAAGAAGCGGCTCCGCCCGCTCAAACCCCTCAGGTCGGCGTGGTCACCATTCAACCGCAAGCCTTTACCCTGACCACCGAGCTGCCGGGCCGCACCACGGCCTTCCGCATTGCCGAAGTGCGCCCGCAGGTGAACGGCATCATTCTCAAGCGCCTGTTCAAGGAAGGCGCCGACGTGAAGGAAGGGCAGCAGCTCTACCAGATCGATCCATCGGTGTATGAAGCCACGCTCAAGAGCGCCCAGGCCAAGCTGACGCAGACCAAATCGATCACCGATCGCTACAAGCAACTGGTCGATGAGCAAGCCGTCAGCCGTCAGGAGTACGACACCGCCGTCGCCGACCGCATGACCGCCGAGGCCGACCTGCAGAGTGCGCAGATCAATGTGCGCTACACCAAAGTGTTCGCGCCGATTTCCGGGCGTATCGGCCGTTCTGCAGTGACCGAAGGCGCATTGGTCAGCAACGGCCAGGCCGATGCCATGGCGGTGATCCAGCAGTTGGACCCGATCTACGTTGACGTCACCCAGTCCTCGGCCGAAATGCTGAAACTGCGTCGTGACCTGGAAAGCGGCCAACTGCAAAAATCCGGCGACAACGCCGCCATGGTCAAGCTGACCCTGGAAGACGGCAGCGACTACGGCCAGCAAGGCAAACTGGAGTTCTCTGAAGTGTCGGTCGACCAGACCACCGGTTCCGTGACCCTGCGCGCCGTGTTCCCCAACCCCAACCATGTGCTGCTGCCGGGTATGTTCGTGCACGCCCAACTGCAAGCTGGTGTGAACAGCAAGGCCATTCTCGCGCCGCAACAGGGCGTGACCCGTGACCTCAAGGGCACTCCGACGGCCCTGATCGTCAATGCCGACAACAAGGTCGAGCAGCGTGAACTGGTGGCCAACCGCACCGCCGGCGCCTATTGGCTGGTGGAGAAAGGCCTCAACGCGGGCGATCGCGTCATCACCGAAGGCTTGCAGTACGTCAAGCCGGGCGCCGAGGTGAAAGTCACCGAAGCCGGCAACGCCAAGCCCGCCGGTTCTGCCGCTCCTGCTGCCGCTGCCGGCAAAGGGGAGTAATCCATGTCGAAATTTTTTATCGACCGTCCCATTTTCGCCTGGGTAATTGCCCTGGTGATCATGCTGGTCGGGGCACTGTCGATCCTGAAGCTGCCCATCAACCAATACCCGGCCATTGCGCCAACCGCCATTGATATCCAGGTGACCTACCCAGGCGCGTCCGCACAAACCGTGCAGGACACCGTGGTGCAGGTGATCGAGCAACAACTCAATGGTATCGACAACCTGCGCTATGTGGCCTCGGACAGTAACTCCGACGGCAGCATGACCATCACCGCGACGTTCAACCAGGGTACCAACCCGGACATCGCCCAGGTTCAAGTGCAGAACAAGCTGAACCTGGCGACCCCACTGCTGCCGCAGGAAGTGCAGCAGCAGGGTATCCGCGTGACCAAGTCGGTGAAGAACTTCCTGATGGTGATCGGTCTGGTGTCGGAAGACGGCAGCATGACCAAGGACGACCTCTCCAACTACATCGTGTCCAACATCCAGGACCCGATTTCCCGTACCTCGGGTGTGGGTGACTTCCAGGTCTTCGGTTCGCAGTACGCCATGCGTATCTGGCTCGACCCGGCCAAGCTGAACAACTTCCAGCTCACCCCGGTGGATGTCAGCAACGCCATCAAGGCCCAGAACGTGCAGGTGGCCACCGGCCAACTGGGCGGTCTGCCTGCCCTGCCCGGCACTCAATTGAACGCCACCATCATCGGCAAGACGCGTCTGCAAAGCGCCGAAGAATTCGCCAAGATCCTGATGAAAGTGAATCCCGACGGCTCGCAGGTGCGCCTGGGCGACGTTTCGCGTATTGAACTGGGCGGCCAGAACTACAGCATCAGCGCGCAATTCAACGGCAAGCCGGCGTCCGGTATGGCGATCAAGCTGGCCGCCGGGGCGAACGCCCTGGACACCGGTAAAGCGATCCGCGCCACCGTGGCGTCCCTGGAACCGTTCTTCCCGCCCGGCATGAAAGCCGTGGTGCCGTACGACACGACCCCGGTAGTGACCGAGTCGATCTCCGGTGTGGTTCACACCCTGGTCGAAGCGATCGTGCTGGTGTTCCTGGTGATGTTCCTGTTCCTGCAGAACTTCCGCGCCACCATCATCACCACCATGACCGTACCGGTGGTATTGCTGGGTACGTTCGGAATCCTGGCGGCGTTCGGTTTCACCATCAACACCCTGACCATGTTCGGCATGATCCTGGCCATCGGCCTGCTGGTGGACGATGCCATCGTCGTGGTGGAAAACGTCGAACGGGTCATGGCCGAGGAGCACCTGTCGCCCAAGGAAGCGACCATCAAGTCCATGGGCCAGATCCAGGGCGCCCTGGTGGGTATTGCCCTGGTACTCTCGGCGGTATTGCTGCCGATGGCCTTCTTCGGCGGCTCCACCGGCGTGATCTACCGTCAGTTCTCCATCACCATTGTGTCGGCGATGGCGTTGTCGGTACTGGTTGCCCTGATCTTCACCCCGGCCCTGTGCGCCACCATGCTCAAGGCGATCGATCCGGAAAAGCACGGCCAACCCAAGCGCGGCTTCTTCGGCTGGTTCAACCGCACCTTCGACAGCGGCGTACTCAAGTACGAGCGCGGCGTGGGCGGGATGATCAAGCACAAGATCCCGGCTTTCATCGTGTATGCGCTGATCCTGGCCGGCATGATCTGGATGTTCACCCGTATTCCGAGCGCGTTCCTGCCTGAAGAAGACCAGGGCGTGATCTTTGCCCAGGTACAGACCCCCGTGGGCGCCTCGGCCGAGCGTACGCAAAAAGTCATCGACGACATGCGCGCCTTCCTGCTGCATGACAAGGAAGGCGAGCCAGGCGAAGGCAAGGCCGTGAAGTCGGTATTTACCGTGAACGGTTTCAACTTCGCCGGTCGCGGCCAGAGCTCGGGCCTTGCATTCGTGATGCTCAAGCCGTGGGACGAGCGTGATTCGTCGCAGTCGGTATTCGAAGTGGCCAAGCGGGCCCAGGGTTACTTCTTCGGGGCCTTCAAGGACGCCATGGTATTTGCCATCGTGCCGCCTTCGGTTCTGGAACTGGGTAACGCCACCGGCTTCGACGTGTTCCTGCAAGACCAGGGTGGCGTCGGCCACGACAAGCTGATGGCAGCGCGTAACCAGTTCCTCGGTGCGGCGGCCCAAAGCAAGATACTGGCAGGCGTGCGCCCCAACGGCGTGAACGATGAGCCGCAGTATGAACTGACCGTCGATGACGAGAAAGCCAGCGCCCAGGGCATCAGCCTGTCGGACATCCAGCAGACCCTGGCCATCGCGCTGGGCGGCAGCTACATCAACGACTTCATCGACCGTGGTCGGGTGAAGAAGGTGTATGTGCAGGGTGATGCGGCCAGCCGTATGTCGCCGGAAGACCTGGACAAATGGTTCGTGCGCGCCGACTCCGGGAAGATGGTGCCGCTGTCGGCCATCTCGTCGGGCAAGTGGATCTACGGCTCGCCCAAGCTCTCGCGTTATAACGGTGTAGCGGCCATGGAAATCCTCGGCACCCCGGCGCCTGGCTACAGTACCGGTGACGCGATGGCGGAAGTTGAGCGCATTGCCAAGGAACTGCCGGCCGGCGTCGGCTATGCCTGGACGGGCCTGTCGTACGAAGAACGTCTGTCCGGCTCCCAGGCGCCTGCGTTGTATGCCTTGTCGCTGCTGGTGGTGTTCCTGTGTCTCGCGGCACTGTATGAAAGCTGGTCGATCCCGATTGCGGTGATCCTGGTGGTACCGCTGGGTGTGATCGGTGCACTGATCGCCACCAGCATGCGCGGCTTGTCCAACGACGTGTTCTTCCAGGTGGGCTTGCTGGTCACGGTGGGCCTGGCGGCGAAAAACGCGATCCTGATCGTGGAGTTCGCCAAGGAGTTGCACGAGCAAGGCAAGGGCATTGTCGAGGCGGCCATCGAGGCGTCCCGCATGCGTCTGCGCCCGATCATCATGACGTCCATGGCGTTCGTGCTCGGCGTACTGCCGCTGGCGATTTCCAGCGGTGCAGGCTCGGGCAGCCAGCATGCAATCGGTACCGGTGTGATCGGCGGTATGATCACCGCAACGGTTCTGGCGATCTTCTGGGTGCCGCTGTTCTACGCAACCGTGTCTTCGGCCGGCGAACGCAAAAAGAAACACACCACTGAAACTCCTAAAGAGGCTGGCCAATGAGCAAGTCGCTACTTTCCCTAGCCGTCACCGCCTTCGTGCTCAGTGGCTGCTCGCTTATCCCTGACTACCAGCGCCCCGAAGCGCCGGTAGCGGCACAGTTCCCGCAGGGGCCGGCGTACTCGTCGGCCCAGGCGCCGGGCCAGGCTGCCGCCGAGCAGGGCTGGAAGCAGTTTTTCCATGACCCTGCCCTGCAGCAACTGATCCAGACCGCGCTGGTGAACAACCGTGACCTGCGCGTCGCGGCCCTGAACATCGACGCTTATGCGGCGCAGTACCAGATCCAGCGTGCCGACCTGTTCCCGGCCGTCTCGGCCACCGGCAGCGGCACCCGCTCGCGTACTCCGGCGCGGCTGTCGCAGACCGGCGAATCGAGCATCTCCAGCCAGTATTCGGCGGGCCTGGGGATCAGCGCTTATGAGCTGGACCTGTTTGGTCGCGTGCGCAGCCTGAGCGAAGAAGCATTGCAGAAGTACTTCGCCACCGAAGAAGCGCGGCGCAGCACCCAGATCAGCCTGGTGGCCAGTGTGGCCAATGCCTACCTGACCTGGCAGGCCGACAAGGAACTGCTCAAGCTGACCCAGGACACTCTCGGCGCGTTCGAGCAGAGCTTCAAGCTGACCTCGCGCAGCAACGAAGTCGGCGTGGCTTCGGCCCTCGACCTCAGCCAGGCGCGCACTTCGGTGGAGAACGCCCGGGTGCAGCTTGCCCGCTATACGCGCCAGGTGGCCCAGGATGAAAACAGCCTGACCCTGCTGCTGGGCACCGGCCTGCCGGCGAATATCGCCAGCAAGCCACTGTCCGATGACCTGCTCAGCGAAGTCCCCGCCGGCCTGCCGTCGGACCTGCTGCAACGGCGTCCCGACATCGTTCAGGCCGAGTACAACCTCAAGGCCGCCAACGCCAATATCGGTGCGGCCCGCGCGGCGTTCTTCCCGAGCATCAGCCTGACCGCCAGCGCCGGTACCGCCAGCCCGAACCTGGGCGGCCTGTTCAAGGGCGGCTCGGGCACCTGGTCGTTCGCACCGCAGATCAACATCCCGATCTTCAATGCCGGTAGCCTGCGCGCAAGCCTGGACTACTCGAAGATCCAGAAAGAGATCAACGTGGCCAACTACGAGAAGGCGATCCAGACCGGCTTCCAGGAAGTCTCCAACGGCCTCGCCGCGCGTGAGACCTACAAGCAGCAACTGGACGCCCAACGTGGCTTCGTCGCCGCCAACCAGGATTACTACCGCCTGGCCGAGCGTCGCTACCGCATTGGTGTCGACAGCAACCTGACCTTCCTCGACGCCCAGCGCCAACTGTTCAGTGCCCAGCAATTGCTGATCACCGACCGCCTGGCGCAGCTGACCAGCGAGGTCAACCTGTACAAGGCCCTCGGCGGTGGCTGGAACGAGCAGACGGCCAGGAACGAGCCGGTGAAAGAAGAAGCACCGGCGCTGAAGTTGTTCTGATCGCGCTGATGCAGATGAAACCGCTTCCCTGACCGGAAGCGGTTTTTTTTTGCCATGTCACTAACCCCTGCGAATCAAAGGTGGGCGCTGGCTTGCCTTCCCTTCAACCTTTCAGGGTAAGATTGGTAACAGATTCTTACAGACCACAGAGGGAGCTTGTCGTAATGATCGTAGGCATTGACCTGGGCACGACCAATAGCCTGGCCGCCGTGTGGCGCGGCGATGCCGCCGAAATGGTGCCCAATGCCCTTGGCCGGTTGCTGACCCCAAGCGTGGTAGGCCTGGATGATCAAGGCCGTATCCTGGTGGGCCAAGCCGCCAAGGAACGCCTGCATACTCACCCGCACCTGACCACGTCGCTGTTCAAGCGCTACATGGGCAGTGCCACCGAAGTGCGCCTGGGCGACCGCTCGTTCCGCCCCGAAGAGCTGTCGGCGCTGGTCCTCAAAAGCCTCAAGGAAGACATCGAGCGCACCTATGGCCAAACCGTCACCGAAGCGGTGATCAGCGTGCCCGCCTACTTTAGCGACGGCCAGCGCAAAGCCACGCGCATTGCCGGTGAACTGGCGGGGCTCAATGTTGAAAAACTGATCAACGAACCCACCGCCGCCGCCTTGGCTTATGGCTTGCACCAGCGTGACAAGGAAACCTCGTTCCTGGTTTTCGATCTCGGCGGCGGCACCTTTGACGTGTCGATCATCGAGCTGTTCGACGGTGTAATGGAAGTACGCGCCAGCGCCGGCGACAACTTCCTGGGCGGCGAAGACTTCGACACGTTGTTGCTGGAACACTTCGTCGACAGCCAGCGCAATGCCCAGGGTTTCCCGCCCACCCGCAGTGTGTTGCAAGCCCTGCGTCGCGAAGCCGAGCGCGTGCGCAAAGCCTTGGGCCAGGACGACAGCGCCGAGTTCGCCCTGCGTATCGATGGCCAACAGTGGGTCACAACCATCACCCAGGCCGAACTCGCCAAGCTCTACACGCCCTTGTTGGAACGCCTGCGCGCACCGATTGAACGCGCCCTGCGGGACGCACGCATTCGGGTCGGTGACCTGGATGAAATCCTGCTGGTCGGCGGCACCACGCGCATGCCGCTGGTGCGCAAACTGGCCGCTGGTTTGTTCGGGCGTTTCCCGTCCATCAGCCTCGACCCGGACCAGGTGGTCGCCCACGGCGCGGCGATCCAGGCCGCACTCAAGGCCCGCTCGGCGGCACTGGAAGAAATCGTGCTGACCGACGTCTGCCCCTACACCCTGGGTATCGAAACCTCGAACCAGTACGGCGGCCATATCGAAAGCGGGCATTACCTGCCGCTGATCGAACGCAACAGCAGCGTGCCGGTGAGCCGGGTCAAAAGCGTGGTCACGCTCTACGACGACCAGCCCCGGGTGCTGCTGAAAATCTACCAAGGCGAAAGCCGTCTGGTGAAAGACAACATCGAACTGGGCCAGTTGGAAATCCCCGTGCCCAAGCGCAAGGCTGGCGAAGTTTCACTGGACGTGCGCTTCACCTACGACAACAACGGTTTGCTCGAAGCCCAGGTGAACATTCCGCTGACCGGCGAGCAGCACTCGCTGGTGATCGAAAACAATCCTGGCGTGCTCAGCCCGCAAGAAATCCAGCAACGCCTGCAAGCGTTGGCATTGTTGAAAATTCACCCGCGCGACCAGCAGGTCAACACCGTGCTGACCGCCCGCCTCGAACGGCTCTACCAGGAAAGCCTGGGCGAGCTGCGCGAGCAACTCGGACACTGGGCCGCGCAGTTTCAGCAAGTGCTCGACACCCAGGACGAGCGCCGCATACGTGAGGCCCGCAGCGAACTGACCCGACAACTTGAGCAACTCGATAACGGGTTCTGGCGCTGAAGGAAATCCACATGGACTGTTGGACAGTGTTGCAATTGGCGGACGATGCCGACGAACGGACCATCAAGCGAACCTACGCGCGACTGCTGAAAAGCTGCCGCCCGGACGATGATCCCGAAGGGTTCCAGCGTCTGCGCGAAGCCTATGAGGCTGCATTGGGGTACGCACGCTGGCGTGCAGACAACGAAGAGCAAGAGCGCGCAACTGCCGTTGTCGAACAGACCGACAGCCACCTCAAGGATTTGGCCGAGCTGATGGATGTCCGTCCCTTGAGCCCCGCGCCCTTTGAAGCGCCAAAACCTGACCCGGTCCACGGGTTGCTCACCGGCCTCAACGCCAACAACCTCGATGAACGCTGGGCCCAGGCCCGGCAACAGGACTGCAGCGACGCCTTCCAGGCGGGCCTGCTGCGCCACTGCTTTGAAGCCCCCGGCGAGCGCAGTGCAATTACCCGTTGGGCGATGCAACATCTGGAATGGCTGACACCCTGGCAACGGGTGGCCATGACGCCATGGCAGCACGATGCACTGACCAGTGAGCTGTTGCAGGACTATCGCCTCAACTTGCAGGAACTGCTGGAGCAAAAGGCCGAGCGCGAGTTCATCACCCAACTGACGCACTACAACGAGCAAGCCTGGCTGCGGGTGTTCGATCAGCAGCAACAGTGGCAACACATTATTCTGCAACTGCTGCACGACACCCAATGGAGCGTGCCGCTGTTTGAACGCGTATGCCAGGCCTTTGGCTGGGACGACCAGAAAGGCGTGTTTGCGGAACCCGCGTGGATGTGGCGCAGCCTGGTGTCGCGTTGCGAGCAGGAAAGCTTTTATATCAGCCTCCAAGACAAAGCGCAGGACACCCGGCGCACCTCCGCCGACGCCCTGGCCGCGCGCTTGTTGCTCACGCCCATGACCGCAACCCAACAGATGCGCATCATCGGCAGGTTTGGCCAAAACGAATGGAACGCTTGCCAACATCTGGGCGAAACCCTGACCTGGCGTTATCCGCAGTTGATCGAACGCCTGCCCCAAAGCGACCTGTTCTTCTGGCGCAAATTCGTCCCACGACCGATTTACGTCCATGTGCTTATCCGGCTCTGGGCGATCTTTGCCTTGGCCGCTGTCCTGAACCTCGTTCACGTTGAAACCGAAAAGCTGGACTTCGGGGTCGTACTCATCTTAGTGGTATTGGCGATCTTGCCGGCTGCGGTCTTCTTTCGGATCACGCAGATGTGGGCCGGGATGAGTGCGTCCTTTGTAGTTGCGGACGTGTGGCTGAGCCAGTATTTGATCCCTAAACGCGTCAACCCCAACCAGTATTGGCTGGTGTTACGCCACGGCATCCCGCAATTGGCCATGCTCGCGGTGTGCGGGCTGGCACTGGGCATTCTGGGAGCGATTACGTATGCCGGGATGCTGCTGATCAACCTGCTGCACAGCAAACGCATCGGCCACATGGGTGAGAAAAGCCAGAAATTTCCGTGGCTCAATGGCCTGCATTGGGTCTTCTGGAGCCCGCTGCAAGTGGTATTCCTGGTGGTGATGGTGGCGGTGATCATCGCCGCGCAGCATTACCTGCCAGCGGTGCCATGGTCCCATATCGACCTGCCCAAACGGTAACGAGACGCTCGGGCCTGAGCGTATTGCGCAGGCCCGCAACTTGCGTTCGATCATCGCACACAACCCGCTCTCCCCCACTTTCATCGCCCCCGTACCGCCCCGCACCATGGCCCGCACCTGCATAACCCCAATAACAACAGGTCCAACACCATGAGCACGTTCCACCCGCGCCAGCTATTGCTGGCAACCGCTGTCGCCAGCCTTGCCCTGCCCGTCGTCGCCGAAGAACACGGTTTTCTCGAAGACGCCAGCGCCAACCTCAACCTGCGCAATTTCTTCTTCAACCGCAATTACACCAACCCGACTAAAACCCAGGGCGGCGCGCAGGAGTGGACGCAAAGTTTCATTCTCGACGCCAAGTCCGGGTTCACTCAAGGCACGGTCGGTTTTGGTGTCGACGTGCTGGGTTTGTACTCGCTCAAGCTTGATGGCGGGCGCGGCACCGGTGGCACCCAGCTGCTGCCGCTGGACCGCGACGGTCGCCCGGCGGACAACTTCGGGCGGCTTGGGGTCGCGTTCAAGGCGCGGATCTCCAAGACCGAAGTCAAGGTCGGCGAATGGATGCCGGTGCTGCCGATTTTGCGCTCGGACGACGGCCGCTCCCTGCCGCAAACCCTGCGTGGCGGGCAGATCACTTCCAGGGAAATCGACGGACTGACCCTCTACGGGGGCCAGTTCCGTGCCAACAGCCCGCGGGACGACAGCAGCATGCGCGACATGTCGATGACCGGCAAAACCGCGTTCACGTCCGATCGCTTCAACTTCCAGGGCGCCGAATACGCCTTCAACGACAAACGCACGCAAGTCGGAGTGTGGAATGCCCAGCTCAAGGACATCTACCGCCAGCAGTTCGTCAATCTGATCCACAGCCAGCCCGTGGGCGACTGGACCCTGGGCGCCAACCTCGGGTTCTTCTACGGCAAGGACGACGGCAGCGCCCGGGCAGGTGAGCTGGACAACAAGACCTGGTCAGGCCTGTTCTCCGCCCGTTACGGCGGCAACACCTTCTATGTCGGCCTGCAAAAACTCACCGGCAACAGTGCCTGGATGCGTGTCAACGGCACCAGCGGCGGCACCCTGGCCAACGACAGCTATAACTCGAGCTACGACAACGCCGAGGAAAAATCCTGGCAGGTTCGCCACGACTACAACTTTGCCGCCCTTGGCGTACCGGGCCTTACCCTGATGAACCGCTATATCAGCGGCAGCAACGTGCACACCGGCACGGTGACCGACGGCAAGGAATGGGGGCGCGAAAGCGAATTGGGCTACACCGTACAAAGCGGCAGCCTGAAAAACCTGACCCTGCGCTGGCGCAACTCCAGCATGCGGCGTGACTACAGCAACAATGAGTTCGATGAAAACCGGTTGATCGTCAGCTACCCGATAAGTCTGCTGTAAACCGGCGCCGCAGTTACTGTATGGTGCGCGCCTGCCGCTGCTGATCGCCCCAGCAGCGGCCTCTCATTCGAGCCCGCGCACAGCATGAAAACCTTCGCCTCCGCTATCGCACTGTTCGCCCTGGCCCTGAGCCTGGGCGGCTGTATCGGCTCGCCCATCGCCCTGACGCCGCAGACCGAGCAACGCCTGCAGGCCCGGGCGCCAATCCGTTTCCTGCTGACCTTCGATGACGGCCCCAGCGCCTCGGGCTACAACAACCCGAGCCGTTCGGTGGTGGCCGATCTGGCCGATAACCCGGTATCGCCAGGGATCAAGGCGGTGTTCTTTCTACAGACCCAAGCCGCCCGTTCAGGCGGCAGCGCGCGGGGCCGCAAGACCATGGTGCGTGAGTCCGCCGCGGGCCATGTGCTGGCCTTCCACACGGCGACGGCGTTTCATACCAATCATCGCTGGCTCAGTGACGCCGAGCTGGAACGCACCCTGACCCAGGGCGCGGCGGACATCGCCGCCATTACCGGCACGCCGCCCCTGCTGGTGCGGCCACCGTTCTGGAACTACGACCACCGCACGTTCGCCGCCTACCGACGCCACGGCATGCAGGTGCTGTTGACCGACCTGAGTGCCAACGACGGCAAGATCTGGGGCTTCAACGGCAGCCCACGCCGTCGCGCCAACCTGTACCGGCAGCTGTCAGTGGTGCGTGAGCGCATCGCATTGGGTGAGTTGCCGACGGTGGACGGCGTGATACCGGTGGTGGTGACCTTCCATGACATCAACCGCTACACCGCACGGCATCTGCAGGAGTACCTGCAGATCCTGATGGACAGCGCCCGCATCAACGGCCTGAAGACCGCCGCCGAGCCCTTCTACACCGACACTGCCACCCTGCAACGCGCGGCGCTGGCCCGCACGGTCAAGGAGGTGAACGAGCCGGTGCATCTGCCGGGGGTGTGGAATTGGCTGTGGGATGCAGATACCAACTGACTTCTACAGTCAATGAAGACCCCCTGTAGGAGCGAGCTTGCTCGCGAAAAACGTCAACGATAACGCGTACTTTCTGAATGAACGCGGTGCCTGTGAGTTTTTCGCGAGCAAGCTCGCTCCTACAGACGGCATCAGGGCAAGCCCCCTCCCACATTTGAGCGTATTTCAACTCAGGGTTGGCGCGACTCCACACCCAACTCATCCCACACCGACTCGGCCAGATGAAACGTCGCATTCGCCGCCGGTATCCCGCAATAAATCGCGCTTTGCATCAGCACTTCCTTGATCTCGGCGCGGGTCACGCCGTTGCTGGCGGCGGCACGTAAATGCAGCTTCAACTCTTCGGTGCGGTTCATGCCGATCAGCATCGCGATGGTGATCAGGCTGCGGGTGTGCCGTGGCAAACCCGGGCGGGTCCAGATATCACCCCAGGCATGGCGAGTGATCATCTCCTGAAACTCGCTGTTGAACTCGGTCAGGGCATTGAGGCTGCGCTCCACATGGGCGTCGCCCAGCACTTCGCGGCGCACTTGCAGCCCCTCGGCATAACGTTGTTTCTCGTCCACGAAAAGCTCCTCAGCGACCCAGCAGAAATTCAATCACGCGGTCGCTGAACGCAGCGCCGGCTTGTACATTGGACAGATGCGCCGCATAGAACTCGGCGTATTCGGCGCCCTTCACATGGTTCTGGATAAAGTGACCGCCGGCCGGGGGTGTCACCGCGTCTTCCGTGCCGGCAATCACCAGGGTGGGCACTTTGATCGACGCCAACTGATGACGGAAATCCGCATCGCGCACCGCCGCGCAGTTGGCGGCATAGCCTTGGGGCGAGGTGGCCGCGAGCATGTCGGTGATCTGCTCGGCCTGGTGGGGGTTGGCGGCGGCAAAATCGGCGGTGAACCAGCGTGCAATCGAGGCATCACGCAGTGCAACCATCGCCGCCGCGCCATCGCGCAACACCGTTTCGATACGCGGGTTCCACACCTCAGGCGTGCCGATCCTGGCAGCGGTGTTGCAGACCACCAGGCGATCGAGCCGCGTGCCGGCATTGATGCCCAACCATTGGCCGATCAACCCGCCCATGGACAACCCACAGAAATGGGCACGCTGGATGCCCAGCGTATCCAACAGCGCCAGCACATCCTGGCCCAACTGTTCGATGCTGTAGGGACCCTCGGTGACCAGGGATTTGCCATGGCCGCGGGTATCGAAACGCAGCAGGCGAAAATGCCGGGTGAACGCCGGCACCTGGATGTCCCACATATGCAGGTCAGTACCCAGGGAGTTGGACAGCACCAGGACCGGTGCATCGGCGGGCCCATCGAGTTGGTAATGCAGGTCGCCCTCGGCGAGTTGTACGAAAGCCACAGCGTTCTCCTTACGCAGTCAATGCAAAGTGTTCGGTCACGGCGCGGCTGACCCAGGTAGAGGCCTGGCCGAGGTAGTTGGCCGGGTCGAGCAGACGGTCCAGTTCGGCCGACGACAACTGGGCGGTGACCTGCGGCTGGTCCGCCAGCACGGCACGCAAATGCCGCTGCTCGGCGACCGCGCGTTTGCAGCACTGCTCCAGCAAGTGATGCGCGGTTTCACGGCCCAGGCGCTGGGCCAGCACGCTGCTGACGGCTTCGGCCAGCACCAGGCCCCGGGTCAGCTCGAGATTGCGGGCCATGCGCTCGGCATCCACCTCCAACCCTTCGCTGACCAGCAGCGCCTGTTCCAGTGCCCCCGAGACCAATCGACAGATCTGCGGCAAGGTTTCCCATTCGGCGTGCCACAGTCCCAGGCTACGCTCGTGCTCCTGGGGCATGGCACTGAACATCGTCGCCACCAGGCCGGGCACTCGGGTCGCGGCGCTGATCAGCACGGCGGCGCCGACCGGGTTGCGCTTGTGCGGCATGGTCGAAGAGCCGCCCTTGCCCGGCGCCGAGGGCTCGAACACTTCCGCCGCTTCGGTTTGCATCAACAGGCTGATGTCGCGGCCGAGCTTGCCAAGGCTGCCGGCGATCAGGCCAAGCACGCTGGCAAACTCCACCAGACGATCACGTTGGGTGTGCCACGGCTGCTCGGGCAGGCTCAGTTGCAGCTCGGCGGCCAAGGCCTGCGCCACCGGCATGGCCTGCTCGCCCAGCGCCGCCAGGGTGCCCGACGCACCGCCAAACTGCAGCACCAGCAAACGCGGTTTCAATTCCACCAGGCGCTGGCGACTGCGCGTCACCGCGCCCAGCCAGCCGGCGATCTTCATGCCCAGGGTGACGGGCGTAGCGTGTTGCAGCCAGGTGCGCCCGACCAGGGGGGTCGATGCATGCCGCTGCGCCTGGGCCGCCAATACATCGCCCAGGCGCGCCAGGTCCGCTTCGATCAGCTCCAGCGCGCGGCGCAATTGCACCACCAGGCCGGTGTCCATCACATCCTGACTGGTTGCCCCCAGGTGCACATAGCGCTCGGCCCCGGCGTCTTCAGCGGCAATCAACTTGCCCAGCGCCTTGACCACTGGAATCGCCGAGTTGCCCGCCGTGGCAATCGCCACACTGAGCGCATCCACGTCATACAGCGATGCCAGGCAGGCCTGGGCAATCGGCGCCACGGCGGCCTGCGGGATCAACCCGACCTGAGCCTCGGCCCGGGCCAGCGCGGCCTCGAAATCCAGCATGCCCTGCAAGCGGCCCTGGTCACAGAACACCTCGGCCATGCTGTCAGCGGTGAAGTAGGCGTCGAACAGTTGGTTGCTCGTGCGCAGTGTCATAACTCATCCCTTACAAATCGTGATGCAGGTACGCCGCCTGTTTCGGCAGGCGCAAGCTGAACAGGAACGCCACGGCCATCATCGCGGTGACGTACCAGTAGAAGGTGTTTTCCATACCGATGGACTTCAGGCTCAACGCAACCACTTCCGCCGAACCGCCGAACACCGCGTTGGCCACGGCATACGCCAGGCCCACGCCCAATGCACGCACCTGGGGTGGGAACATCTCGGCTTTGACCAGGCCACTGATGGAGGTATAGAAGCTGACGATCGCCAGTGCCAGCGTGATCAGCACAAAAGCCAGGAACGGACTGGTGACGGTTTTCAGGGTAAGCAGGATCGGCACCGTGAACAGCGTGCCCAGGCCGGCGAACCAGAGCATGGAATTGCGTCGGCCGATCTTGTCGGCGAGCATGCCGAACAGCGGCTGCATGCACATGTACAGAAACAGCGCGCCGGTCATGATGTAGCTGGCGGTCTTGGCATGCATGCCGACGGTGTTCACCAGGTACTTCTGCATGTAGGTGGTGAACGTATAGAAAATCAGCGAGCCGCCGGCGGTGTAGCCCAGCACGGTGATGAAGGCTTTGCCGTGGTCACGGAACAGCGCGACGATACTGCCGGCGTCCTTGTCCTCGCGCATTTCCTTGCTGGTGGTTTCCTTGAGGGTGCGGCGCAGCAACAGGGAGATCACCGCCGCGATGGCGCCGATCACGAACGGAATACGCCAGCCCCAGGCACGCAATTCTTCTTCGGTGAGGATCTGTTGCAGGATCACCACCACCAGCACCGCCAGCAGTTGCCCGCCGATCAGGGTCACGTACTGGAACGAGGCGAAGAAACCGCGCTGGCCCTTGAGCGCTACTTCGCTCATGTAGGTCGCGGTGGTGCCGTATTCGCCCCCCACCGACAACCCCTGGAACAGCCGCGCCACCAGCAGCAACGCCGGGGCCCAGGCGCCGATATCCTTGTAGGTCGGCAGGAAAGCGATGACCAGGGAACCGGCGCACATCATCAGCACCGAGATCATCATGGAATTCTTGCGGCCATGTTTGTCGGCCACCCGGCCAAACAGCCAACCGCCGATTGGCCGCATCAGGAACCCGGCGGCAAATACGCCGGCGGTGTTGAGCAGTTGGACGGTGGGGTCGTCCGAGGGGAAAAAGGCCGGCGCAAAGTAAATGGCGCAGAAGGCATAGACGTAGAAGTCGAACCATTCGACCAGATTGCCGGAGGAAGCACCGACAATCGCAAAAATCCTTTTGCTGCGTTCTTCTCCGGTGTAGTGACTGGTTTTTGTTGTCATGGTTTTTACTCAGTGGGAACGGTTATAGCCTAGACATACTTTGCAACAACCGTGTCATGCAAGCAGACTTTTGGCTACGGAGTGCTTGTAAGGGCCCCATCGGGGGCAAGCCCCCTCCCACACTTGGACTTGTGAATACATTCAAATGTGGGAGGGGGCTTGCCCCCGATAGGGCCCTACAGCCAACTCAATAATCGAAAAACACCGTTTCCCTGTCTGTCCCCTGCAAAACCACATCCCACTGATAAACCCCCGCCGCATCCTGCCTGGCAATCAACGTACCGCGACGCTGCGCCGGCACACACGCCAGCAACGGGTCATCCCCATTCAACGCCTCACCGTCAAAATAAATCCGCGTCAGCAAGTGCTTCACCAACCCCCGCGCAAACACCAGCACCACCAGATGCGGCGCCTGGGTCGTGCCTTGAAGCCCCGGCACACTGCCCGGCTTGATCGTAGTAAAGCGGAAGCGCCCCTCGGCATCCACCGGCACGCGGCCAAAGCCTTCGAAGTTGGGATCCAGCGCTTTGTCCTGCTCGTCTTCGGGGTGGTCGTACTTGCCGGCGGCGTTGGCCTGCCAGACCTCAAGCATGGCGTCGTTGACCACATCGCCGTTGCCGTCCACCACCTGCCCGCTGATCGCCACGCGTTCGCCCAGGGTGGCGGCGACCGTCAGGTCTTCGCGGTTCAGCCAGGTCAGGCCGATGTGGTAATACGGCCCGACGGTGTGGGACGTGGTTGCGTAAAGGCTCATCTCATTTCTCCATCGGCGTGGCGTCGCGGCCGCGCAGGACGATGTCCCAGCGGTAGCCGAGGGCATAGGAAGGAATGGTTTTTTCCAGATCGAAGCTTGCGATCAGGCGTTGCTTGGCACTGGTGTCCGGCACGCAGTTGTAGATCGGGTCGTATTCGAGCAGCGGGTCGCCGGGGAAATACATTTGCGTGACCAGCCGCGTCAGCACGCTGGGGCCGAACAGCGAAAAGTGGATATGCGCCGGGCGCCAGGCGTTGTGGTGATTGCCCCACGGGTAGGCGCCGGGCTTGATGGTCTGGAATTGGTACCAGCCCTCGGCGTCGGTGACGGTGCGCCCGGTGCCGGTGAAGTTCGGGTCCAGCGGCGCATCGTGCAGGTCGCGCTCGTGGTTGTAGCGACCGGCGGCGTTGGCCTGCCAGATCTCCACGAGGATGCCCGGCACCGGCAGGCCGTTCTCGTCCAGCACCCGCCCGTGAATGATGATGCGTTCGCCCTGAGGCTCGCCCTCATGCTGGGCGGTCAGGTCGTTGTCTGTCTCGCTGACGCGCTCGGCGCCGATGGTCGGGCCGGTGATTTCCGACAACGAATGGGGCAGGAACACCAACGGCTGCGAGGGCGAACGCAAGTTCGTCGACTGGTAGGCCGGGTGCAGGTAATCAGGTTGGGTGCCCGCGTGCGGGCGCCGGTAACCGGGCTTGTCATTCATGCAGCAATCCTCTCTTATCAGACGCGTTCAATCGCCAGGGCCAGGCCTTGGCCCACGCCCACGCACATGGTCGCCAGGCCTTTGCGCCCGCCGGTTTTTTCCAGCTGGTGCAGGGCTGTCAGTACCAGCCGCGCACCGCTCATGCCCAGGGGGTGCCCCAGGGCGATGGCGCCGCCGTTGGGGTTGACCTGCGGCGCGTCGTCGGCGATCCCCAACTCGCGCAGCACGGCCAAGCCTTGGCTGGCGAAGGCTTCGTTGAGTTCGATCACGTCAAAATCGGTGACCGCCAGACCGAGGCGCTCCACCAGCTTGCGCACCGCCGGCACCGGGCCGATCCCCATCACGCGCGGGGCGACGCCGGCACTGGCCATGCCCAACACCCTGGCGCGGGCGGTGAGTCCGTGTTTTTTCACCGCGTCGGCCGAGGCCAGAATCAGCGCAGCGGCGCCATCGTTGACGCCCGAAGCGTTGCCGGCGGTGACGCTCTTGTCCGGGCCGTTGACCGGCTTGAGTCTGGCCAGGGCCTCAAGGGTGGTGTCCCGTGGATGCTCATCATGCTCGACCACGGTTTCGCCTTTTTTATGGGCCACCCGCACCGGCACAATCTCTTCGGCAAAGAAGCCGGCGGCCTGCGCGGCAGCGGTACGTTGCTGGCTGCGCAGGGCAAAGGCATCCTGGTCGGCGCGCGAAACATTGTAGTCGTCGGCGACGTTATCGGCGGTCTGCGGCATCGCGTCGACGCCGTATTGGGCTTTCATCAAGGGGTTGATAAAACGCCAGCCGATGGTGGTGTCTTCCAGCTTCATGGTGCGTGAAAACGCAGCATCGGCCTTGCCCATCACGAACGGCGCGCGGGACATCGACTCGACGCCGCCGGCAATCGCCAGCTCCATTTCGCCGCTGGCAATCGCGCGAAAGGCCGTGCCGATGGCGTCCATCCCCGAAGCGCACAGGCGGTTGAGGGTCACGCCGGGAATGCTCTCCGGCAGGCCCGCCAGCAGCAGCGCCATGCGTGCCACGTTACGGTTGTCTTCACCGGCCTGGTTGGCGCAGCCGAGGAACACTTCATCCACGGCGCTCCACTCCACCGTTGGGTTGCGTTCGATCAACGCCTTGATCGGCAGGGCCGCCAGGTCATCGGCGCGCACCGTGGACAGGCCACCGCCGAAGCGGCCGATGGGGGTGCGAATGGCGTCACAGATAAAGACATCGCGCATCAGGCTTCTCCCGGTGCTTGGCCATGGGCGGCTGCGGTGCGTGCTTCGAGGTCACGCAGGGCGCTCAGCTCAACCTCAGTCGGTTCGGCGGTCACCTCGACCTGGTCGGCAAAACGAATGGCCCAGCCGGTCGCCGCGACCACTTGCTCGCGGGTCACCCCAGGGTGCAAGGCCGTGACCACGAACTCATGGCTGCCCTCCTCCGGCTCCATGATGCACAGGTCGGTAATGATGCCGACCGGACCGGCCCCTGGCAGCCCCAGGCGCTTACGCGAATCCCCGCCTTCGCCGTGGCCGACCGAGGTGATGAAGTCCAGCTTGTCGACAAACGAACGGGACGACTGTTTAAGGATGATCAACACGCTTTTGGCGGAACCGGCAATTTCCGGAGCGCCGCCAGCACCCGGCAAACGCACCTTGGGCTGGTGATAATCGCCGACCACGGTGGTGTTGATGTTGCCGAAACGGTCGACCTGAGCCGCGCCGAGAAAGCCGACGTCGATGCGCCCGCCTTGCAGCCAGTAGCGGAAGATTTCGCCGGTGGGCACCACGGTATCGGCCGTTTCCGCCAACTCACCGTCACCGATGGACAGCGGCAACACCGAGGGCTTGGCGCCAATCGGGCCGGACTCGTAGATCAGCACCACGTCAGGCGAGGAGGTCAGGCGCGCCAGGTTGGCCGCCTTGGACGGCAGGCCGATGCCGACGAAGCACACCGAGCCATTCTTGAGGCGGCGCGCGGCGGCGACGGTCATCATTTCATTGGTGGAATAGGTCATTACTTGGCCTCCTGCGCGCTGGCCAGCCTGGCCTGGAACTCGCTGAAATCAGCAGTGCCGTGGATGTATTCGTCGATCCAGGCGGTAAAGGTCCCACGGTCGCGGGCAATCGGGTCCCACGCCTGGTAGAAACGGTTATCCCGCTCGTTGTAGCCATGGGCGTAGGACGGGTGCGCGCCACCGGGCACATGGCACACGGCGGTCAGGGCCCAGGTCGGCAATACGCAGCTGTTCATCGGCGCGTTCAGGTCGTCGACGATTTCCTCGACGGTGACGATGCAGCGCTTGGCCGCCAGGGCCGCTTCCTTCTGCACGCCAAGAATGCCCCATAGCAGCACGTTGCCCTTGCGGTCGGCCTTCTGCGCATGGATTACCGTGACATCCGGGCGTACCGACGGGACGGCCGCCAGCACTTCGCCAGTAAACGGGCACGTGACGGTCTTGATCAGCGGGTTGACCTTGGGCAAGTCGGAACCGGCGTAGGCCCGCAGCACCGCAAACGGCAGGCCGGAGGCGCCGGCGACGTAGGCGTTGGCCAGGTCGGCATGGCTGTGTTCTTCGATCTCCAGCGGCTGCGGCCACTGCTTTTCCACCGCGTCGCGCAGACGATGCAGGGAACCCACGCCCGGGTTGCCGCCCCAGGAGAAAATCAACTTGCGCGCACAGCCGGCGCCGATCAACTGGTCGTAGATCAGGTCAGGCGTCATACGCACCAGCGTCAGGTCTTTCTTGCCCTGACGAATGATTTCATGACCTGCGGCGGTGGGGATCAGGTGAGTGAAGCCTTCGAGGGCGACGGTATCGCCGTCGTTCACGAAGCGCTTGACCGCATCGCGCAGGGTGAGAATTTCAGCCATGGGGTTGGGCTCCCGGTGTTGATCGAAAAAGGCGCTGAGGGGGGGCGCCGAAGTGCTTGAAGATTAAGCCGGGGGAATGGGCCGAACAATCCGATAATCGACTCAGTGTTCGATTATCGAACGCATTGTTGCCTGGCTATTTTTTTTGAAACAACGCGATCAACTGTGGGAGGGGGGAACCCTGATGCCAGTCTGTAGGAGCGAGCTTGCTCGCGAAAAGCTCACAGGCACCGCGTTCATTCAGAAAGCACGCGTTATCGTTGACGTTTTTCGCGAGCAAGCTCGCTCCTACAGACAGGCATCAGGGCGTGCCCCCCTCCCACACTTTTAACCTCGCCAGAGATCAGGTCGCATCGGCGTGGCTGACCATGCCCTTGATCAGCACCGCTGCGGTGGCCAACCCCGCCGGAATCACCAGCGCCGTCAGCACCTGCTCGAAGTTCCAGCCCAGGCCCAGCAAGGTCGCGCCCATCCACGCACCGAGAATCGCGCCGAAACGGCCAATGCCGAGCATCCACGACACGCCGGTGGCGCGGCCCTGGGTCGGGTAGAAGCGCGCAGCCAGGGAGGGCATCGCCGATTGCGCACCGTTGACGCACATCCCGGCAATCAGCACCAGAGTCGCCAACAGGGTGATATTGCCCAGGCTCTGCCCGACCGCGTAGGCAAATACCCCCGCCAACAGGTAGAAGGTGCCAATCACTTTGTGCGGGTTGAACCGATCCATCGCCCAGCCCACGCCGACGGCGCTCAATACGCCGCCAAACTGGAACAAGGCGCCGATAAAGGCGGCCTGCTCCATGCTGGCGCCACTGTCGCGCATCAGGGTTGGCAGCCAGCTGGTGAGCAGGTACACAATCACCAGGCCCATGAAATAGGTGAGCCACAGCAGCAGCGTGCCGGCGCTGTAGGTACCGGAAAAAATCACCGCGAACACGTTGCGCGCCTTGACGGTCTTTTGCTCCGGCACGCTGAAGTGAGTGGCCTGGGCGACAATGCCGGGGTCAATCGGGGACAGGGCCTTGCGTACCTTGTCGGTGCCACGGTTGCGCACCACCAGGTAACGCGCCGACTCCGGCAACCACACCAACAGCACCGCGCCCAGGATCAACGGCAGGATGCCACCGATCAGCAACAGGCTGTGCCAGCCGAAGGCCGGGATCAACTTGGCCGAGATAAACCCGCCACCGGCCATGCCCAGGTTGAAGCCGCAAAACATGCTGGTCACCAACAGCGACTTGTGCCGCTCGGGGGTGTATTCGGAGAGCAGCGTGGTGGCGTTGGGCATGCCTGCGCCCAGCCCCAGGCCCGTCAGGAAACGCAACACCAGCAGTTGGTCGACATTGCTGCTGTAGGCCGAAGCCAGGCTGAAGGCACCGAACACCAGCACCGCGCCCACCAGCACCACTTTGCGCCCGAAGCGGTCGGCCAGCGGGCCGGAACCCAGCGCGCCGAAGACCATGCCGATCAACGCGGCGCTCATCACCGGGCCGAGGCTGGCGCGGTCGATGCCCCAATCCTGGGACAGCGCGGGTGCGATAAAGCCCATGGCGGCGGTGTCGAGGCCGTCGAGGAAGACAATCAGGAAGCACAGGATCACCACGCGCCACTGGTAACGTGACAAGGGCTGGGCATTGATGAAGGACTGCACGTCCAGGGTAGAACCGACAGATGGCTGATTCATTATTTTTATTCCACACCGATGGCGGGCCAGCGACCTGGGGTCGCCATTATTATTGGAGCGCGCCCTGAAGCGCTGCCGCACATTAATAAGCCAGGGGAAACAGCGTCAATTGATCACGCCGGGTTCTGTGCGGTCACCGAACACTCAGGCAAACAGTTGCATGCTCAGCTCGCGACTGGCGCTGAGCATGCTCGGCAGGAACCGCTGCTCCAACTCGCTGCGGCTGACCCGCCCGGCATGGGTGCTGACATTGAGCGCGGCCAACACCTGGCCGGATGCGTCGTAAACCGGTACGGCGATCGAACGCAGGCCCTGCTCCAGTTCCTGATCGACGATGCACCAACCCTGCTGACGCACCTGTTGCAGGCATTCGAACAACGCTTCGGGCGTGGTCAAGGTGCGACTGGTCTTGGTTTGCAGGTCGGCGTGGTCAAGGTAATCCTGCAACGAGGCGTCATCCAGGGCGGCCAGCAGGATGCGGCCCATGGAGGTGCAGTACGCCGGCAAGCGCCCGCCCACGGAAAGGTCAACGGAAATCAGGCGCTGAGTGGTGGCCGAGCGGGCGATGTAAAGAATGTCGTCGCCTTCGAGGGTCGCCATGTTGCAGGCCTCGTGAAGCTGTTCGCTCATGCGATCCAGGTAGGGCTGGGCCGACACGGCCAGGGGGGTCGACGATAAATAGGCGTGGCCCAGGGTCAGCACCTTGGGCAGCAACGAGTAGGTACGGCCATCGGTGGTGGCATACCCCAGCTTGATCAAGGTATGCAGGCAGCGGCGCACGGCGGCACGCGGAATTTCGGTGCGATGGCTGATCTGGGCGATGGTCAGGTGACGCTTGCGCTCCTGAAACGCCTGCACCACGGCCAGGCCACGGGCCAGGGAGGTCATGAAGTCCGGATCACCGGTGAACGCCTGGATGCGCTTGGCCGGTGATGCCACGATCGGCGGCGCCACCGACGCGAAGGAGTTGCGCAATTGATCGTTCATTTCAGGGATCCTTTTTCTTGTTTTCAACCACAGAAGGGCTGGCTGCTATTACAAGCCGCACGGTTAGCGATGCACAAGGCAAGGGCGGCAACATTGGGCGATTATCGGACGATGATGCGATTATCGCAATTCTCGGTTGCCGGGCCCGCTACAGCGCGTTGCCCGGTAAAAAACGGCTGTTTTGGGGGTATATGTTCAGCCAACACTTACGCTGTGATGTAACAAAACTCGCACATGAAGTTGAGACTTTTTAAATTTATGCCGATAGCGTTCTTCAAATGCGTCGCTATAATGCAGCCTGTACAGAGGTCAGCCCAATTCGGTTATTGGGATCGGAGCTCGCCCGGCGCCGCATCCCGTGCGCAGGGTCGATTAAAGCAGTGGATTGAAAAAGCGATCTCAGGTCCCTACTTAAACTTGAACAGGGCGTCTGTTGAAGTATGTACACCCGAGGCGCCTTTTGGCATGAAGTTGTACCCTTATTAAACCCAACTCAATTAGGTAACACTGTGACGAAAGATGAACTGCGCGCGGAACTTGAGCGCCAGGAGCAACGTTACAAGGACGTTTACGGCGGGGAAGTCACCACCTACGCCGCCCAGCCTGAGCCGGAACGTAAGCCCTGGCGCAAGCGCGCCAGCCTGCTGGACCAGGCGTTCGCCCAGGAAATCCAGAAGATCGAGCAAGAACTCAAGGCCGAAGAGCCCTAGGGCGAGTTGAGCCTCCAGGCTTTACGGTCGGCGCCGGTCATCACCTGCGAAGGGCAGCGACCTTCAAAACCACTGGTCGGCGCCCTACTGCTGCTAACGAAATTTCATACAAATGTTTCACACATGACATTTTTGTGTCGAAACCGTGTTTTTTCGCGCCCTGGCTTTACAAATCAAGCACTTGCCAAAGCCCCGAAAACCCTGGGATGCGCCTGCGCAGGCCGGTTTTTTTCACGCCAGATTGTTACCGATGAGCAGCTAATGCATCGATTACCGAGGTTTTCTGGCATAATCGCGCCCCCTTACGACCGGGTCAGAAAACCTTCATGATCGATTTATTCAGCGGACTGGATGCTTGGGTTCTAGTGAGCCTGTTGCTCGCCCTGGCCTTTGTCCTCGCCTTCGAGTTCATCAATGGCTTTCATGACACCGCTAACGCGGTGGCCACAGTCATCTATACCAAGGCCATGCCGCCGCACCTGGCGGTGTTCTTCTCCGGGGTGTTCAACTTCCTCGGCGTGTTGCTCGGCGGTGTGGGTGTCGCCTACGCCATCGTGCATCTGTTGCCGGTGGAGTTGCTGATCAATGTGAACACCGGCCATGGTTTGGCGATGGTCTTCTCATTGTTGGCGGCGGCAATCACCTGGAACCTGGGCACCTGGTACTTCGGTATCCCCGCCTCCAGCTCCCACACGCTGATCGGTTCGATCCTCGGTGTGGGCCTGGCCAACGCCCTGATCAACGATATTCCCCTGGCTGACGGTGTGAACTGGCAGAAAGCGATCGATATCGGTGCGTCCCTGGTGTTCTCGCCGATGGCCGGCTTTCTCGTCGCAGCCCTGGTGCTGATCGGCCTGAAGTGGTGGCGCCCGCTGTCGAAGATGCACAAGACCCCGGACCAGCGCCGCAAGCTTGACGACAAGAAGCACCCGCCGTTCTGGAACCGCCTGGTGCTGGTGATTTCGGCCATGGCGGTGAGCTTCGTGCACGGCTCCAACGATGGGCAAAAAGGTATCGGCCTGATCATGCTCGTGCTGATCGGTATCGTGCCGGCGCAGTTCGTGCTCGACCTGGGAAGCACCACCTACCAGATCGAACGTACTCGCGATGCCACCGTGCATTTGAGCCAGTTCTACCAGCGCAACAATGCCACGCTCGGCGAGTTCCTGGCCCTGGGCAAAAGTGTCAAGGACGATCTGCCGGGCAAGTTCCAATGCAACCCGCAGCAGACCGAGCCGACCATCAACGCGCTGGTTGATACGCTCAAAGGTGTTTCCGACTACCACGCGTTGAGTGCCGACCAGCGCATCGAAGTACGTCGTTACCTGCTCTGCCTGGACGATACCGCCAAGAAAGTCGGCAAGCTGCCTGGCCTGGATGCGCGTGAAAAGTCAGACCTCGACAAGCTGCGCAAGGACCTGACCGCCACGACCGAGTACGCGCCGTTCTGGGTGATTCTCGCGGTCGCACTGGCCCTGGGCCTGGGCACCATGGTCGGCTGGAAACGCGTGGTACTGACCATCGGCGAGAAGATCGGCAAGCAAGGCATGACCTATGCCCAAGGCATGTCGGCGCAGATCACCACCGCCACCATGATCGGCTTCGCCAATATCTTCGCCCTGCCGGTGTCCACCACCCACGTGTTGTCTTCCGGCGTGGCCGGCACCATGGTCGCCAACAAAAGCGGCCTGCAAGGCGGCACCGTCAAGACCATCCTGATGGCTTGGGTATTGACCTTGCCGGCAACCGTAGGCCTCTCGGCCGGGTTGTTCTGGCTGGCGTCCTGGGCGCTGGGCAGCTGATCAGTCGCCTGCAATGAAGAAGGTGCGATTCGCGAGAATCGCACCTTTTTTATGGCCTGATGATCGCTCCCACGCTCTGCGTGGGAACGATAGGCAAAAAAAAGGGCGACCGAAGTCGCCCAAAATGCCTTGCGTGCCCTGTAATCCGGAAAAACCTAGGGTTTTTTACGCTTGTTCGCGTCTTTCCAGATAAAAAATCCGAATCCAACAAAAAACAGCACCATGAGGCTTACGGTCAGCACTCCGGCAAATACCACATTATCGATAAACATGACCGGCCTCCTGCACTTGCCCTGTTGCGATAGGGCTAAGTTAATGGAGAAGGCGGAATGGAAAATTGACGGGGATCAATGTCGCCCGCGACGGGGCGTAAAGAAGGGCAATAACTGACCTGGATCAATCCAGGCAAGTTGATTCAACGTTTTTTCGGCTTGTTCTTCGACTTCTTCTTGGCTTTACCCAGGGGCATCGCCTGTTCAAACGCCTGACGCACTTCGTTCAGGCGCTTGTCATTGAGGTCATGCACGCGCTTGGCGCGTTCGGCATTCAGGTCGATCAGCTTGTCGTCGTCACTCATGGCTTGGCTTACGTAATGGCGGGAATGTCCAATAATGCGGTCTCCCGCGCCCGACGGCAAATCAGCGGGCGACAAAACGCAGGGCATCGACCAGAATCGGCACCTTCCTTCCTCCCCAGGAGACGCAACCCGGTGGCATTGCACAAGGACCTTCCTCCGTTGCTGGCCCTGCGCGCCTTTGAGGCTGTGGCGCGGCACTTGAGCTTTATCAAGGCGGCAAATGAGTTGTCGGTAACCCAGAGCGCCCTGAGCCACCACGTGCAGAAACTTGAGCAACACTTGGGCAAACCGCTGTTTATCCGGCGCACACGTGCGATAGATCTGACGGTGGACGGCCAGCATTACTACAACGAAATCCGCCCGGCTCTGGATGCCATTGCAACCGCCACCCGCCACCAAAAAGCAGTACCCGGCCCCAGCCTGTTGCGCGTCGGCTTGCTGGCGTCCTTCGCCACGCTGTGGCTGGCACCGCGTCTGGCCGAGTTTCTCAATCGCTACCCGCATGTCCAGGTTGAATTGCTGCCCGCCATTCAATTGGCCAACGTCGCCGGTGCCGAGGTTGACCTGGCCATCCGTTACGGCAAGGGCGACTGGCCCGACGTGCACGCCACGCGACTGATGACCGAAACCCTGTCACCGGTATGCAGCCCGGCCTTCAAGGCCGGCCAATCCCACGATAGCCCGCTGTTGATGGCCACCTCACACCGCCCGTTCGAGTGGACGGATTGGTCGCAGCATTATCAGGTCGACCTCGAGCGCCACCCTCGCGTGATGCTGCATGACTACAACATCGTGGTCGAAGCCAGCGTGGCCGGCCAGGGAATCGCCATGGGCCGCCATCGCCTGATCCAGCGCAAGCTTCGCGACGGCAGCCTGGTGGAGGCATTCGACTGGCCGCCGTACCACAGTGAGATCGGCTACTGGCTGATCACGCCCCACAGCCCGCCGAGCGAAGCGGCAGCATGTTTCATTCAGTGGCTGCAGGAAACCTGCGCCGACGCATGATTTTTTTCGATGCGTCGATTGAGATCTATCCGTTTGTCGGCCACTCGTGCAGCCAACATGCTGGAACCTCCCCCTCAAGAGGTTGCATCATGAGCGACTCCATCCGTCAACGCGTACACGCCCTTGGCCTGACACTGCCGACTGCCAGCCAACCGGCGGCCAACTACATCAACCATGTCGTCAGCGGCAACCAACTCTTCATTTCCGGGCAAATTCCCCTGCTCGATGGCACGCCTGCCTACGTCGGCCGCGTCGGCGACACGCTGGATGATCAACAAGGCGCCCAGGCCGCAGAACTCGCGGCACTGGGCCTGCTCGGGCAACTGAGCGATGCCCTGGGCGATGACCTGTCGCGCGTGGTGCGCATCGTGAAGCTGGGGGTATTCATCGCCTGCACCGCCGATTTCCAACGCCAGAGCGCGGTCGCCGATGGCGCCTCGAACCTGTTGGTCAACGCCCTCGGTGACAAAGGCCAGCATGTGCGCACCGCCGTCGGCGTGAGCAGTTTGCCGGCGGGCGTGGCCGTGGAAGTCGACGCCATTGTCGAGTTGCAACCGTGACCCCGCTGGCCATCCGACAACTGCGAGCGGCCACGCCCGGCTGCCGGGCCGGCACCGTACACTTCAATCATGCCGGTGCTTCTCTGCCCAGCCAGGCCACCCTCGACGCCATCGTCGCGCAACTGCAACGCGAAGCCCAGGACGGTCCGATGGAAGCTGGCGAGCATGGCGCCGTGCTGGTGGAGCAGGCCCGTCACGCCGCCGCGCAATTGCTCAATGCGCCCGCGTCCTCGATTGCCTTCGCCAGCAGTGGCTCGACGGCCTGGAACCTGGCGTTCCAGGCCTTGGGCCCGTGGCAGCCAGGTGACCGCATTTTGGTCGGCCGGCATGAATGGGGCGGTAACCTGGCGAGCATGGCAATGGCCGTGCAAGCAGGTGCCCGAATCGACGTCATCCCCTGCGACGCGGCCGGCGCAGTGTGCCCGGTGGCGCTGGAGGCGATGATCGACGCCGACGTGAAGTTGATCAACCTCACCTGGCTGCCGGCCAACGGCGGCCTGATCAACCCTGCCCAGGCCATCGGCGAAGTGGCGCGGCGTCACGCCATCCCCTACTTTATCGACGCTGGCCAGGCGCTCGGCCAGGTGCCTGTGGATGTACAGGCGCTGCACTGCGATGTGCTCAAGTGCGCCGGCCGCAAGCACCTGCGCGGGCCACGGGGCACGGCACTGTTGTATGTAAGGCCGGCGTTTTTGCAGCGCCTGAATCCTGCCCAGCGCGATGTGTTTTCAGCCCCCTGGACCGCCGCAGGTTTCGATGTGCGCAACGACGCGCGGCGCTTCGAAACCAGCGAAGCGTCCTTTGCCTTGCTGGCCGGACTCGGCAATGCCTTGCAGGAGATCAACCAACTGGGGATCGAGCAGGTATGGGAAGGCGTCTCGCGCACCAGCGCGCGAATCCGCGAAGGGCTGCGCCAGATCCCGGGGATTTCCTTGCATGACATGGGCACGCTGCAGTCCGGACTGATCGCCTTCAACCTGACCGGTTGGGACGCCTTCGAACTCAAGCAGCGCCTGGGCTTGCAGCGCATCAACATCGGCGCCAACGGTGTGGCCTACACTCCACTGGACATGCAGGCGCGCGGGTTGAACAGCATTGCGCGAATCTCCGTCAGCCCACTCAACGACGACCGGGACTGCGCGTTACTGCTGGAGGCCTTGCGAACACTGCGCGACTAAACCTCGATGTCGACCCACAAGCCCTGGCGCGGCGCGTCTTCAATCAGCGGCGCCACGGGCACGGTGTTGTCGGCGTTGAGCAGATCGCCGGGAATCGGCAGGTGCTGCTCAGGGTCGTCGCCGGCTTCACGCTGACGTTTTTGCTGCTCTTGCTGGCGGCGTTGTTCCTCGCGCAGCAGAAAGGTCGACTGCTCCGCATCGCCCTTTTTCAGGTCGATGGTGCTCTCGTTGGAGCTCGGTTGAACCGGCACGACGGGCGGGATATCCGGCTTCTGGCGCACCGGATCGAGTTGCGACGTGACCGGCACGACACTGACGGGCAGCATGGGTGGCAACATAATCTTGATTCTCCTGATCAACAGGCTGTCGGCGCCCCCCAGGGCGACTTGAGCGCGCGCTCGCCAAGCTGTGACCCAGTCGACAGTTGTGAGTGCCCGCCACCCGTCGATTTAGCCGGCGGGCGTGCGCACCAACCCAGTAGTTTTCGTCAGAGTCCTTGGGCGTGGGGCCTTGTTCCGTTAAGATAGTCGGCTTTTTCACGGCGGGAGTCAGGCAGCATGGCGCAGCAGTATCAACCGGGGCAACGCTGGATTAGTGACAGCGAAGCAGAGCTGGGGTTAGGCACCGTTCTGGCACAGGACGGCCGCTTGTTGACCGTGCTCTATCCGGCCACTGGCGACACTCGCCAGTATGCGCTACGGAATGCGCCCCTCACCCGCGTGAGGTTTTCGCCGGGCGACAGCATCACCCATTTCGAAGGCTGGAAAATGACCGTACAGGAAGTCGACGACGTCGACGGCCTGCTGGTCTACCACGGCCTCAACGGGCAGAACGAGCAGGTCACCCTGCCGGAAACCCAACTGTCCAACTTCATCCAGTTCCGCCTGGCCAGCGACCGCCTGTTCGCCGGGCAGATCGACCCGCTGGCCTGGTTCTCGCTGCGCTACCACACCCTGGAACATACCAGCCGCCAACTGCAGTCCTCGCTGTGGGGCCTGGGCGGCGTGCGTGCGCAACCGATCGCGCACCAACTGCACATCGCCCGCGAAGTCGCTGACCGTATCGCGCCACGGGTATTGCTGGCCGACGAAGTGGGCCTGGGCAAGACCATCGAAGCGGGCCTGGTGATCCATCGTCAGTTGCTCTCGGGCCGCGCCAGCCGCGTGCTGATACTGGTCCCGGAAAACCTGCAGCACCAGTGGCTGGTGGAAATGCGCCGCCGCTTCAACCTGCAGGTCGCACTGTTTGACGAAGAACGCTTTATCGAAAGCGATGCCACCAACCCGTTCGAAGACACTCAGCTGGCGCTGGTCGCCCTGGAATGGCTGGTGGACGACGAGAAGGCCCAGGACGCACTGTTCGCGGCCGGTTGGGACCTGCTGGTGGTCGACGAAGCCCACCACCTGGTGTGGCATGAAGACAAGGCCAGCGCCGAATATTCGCTGGTCGAACAACTGGCCGAAGTGATTCCCGGCGTGCTGCTGCTCACCGCCACCCCGGAACAACTGGGCCAGGACAGCCACTTCGCGCGCCTGCGCCTGCTCGACCCGAACCGTTTCCACGACCTGCACGCCTTCCGCGCCGAGAGCGAGAACTACCGCCCGGTGGCCGAAGCCGTGCAGGAGCTGCTCGACAAGGGCCGCTTGTCGCCTGCCGCGCACAAGACCATCCAGGGTTTCCTCGGTAACGAAGGCGAAGCCTTGCTGACCGCCGTCAACGATGGCGACACCGAAGCCAGCGCGCGCCTGGTGCGTGAGCTGCTCGACCGCCACGGCACCGGCCGCGTGCTGTTTCGCAACACCCGCGCCGCCGTACAAGGCTTCCCCGAGCGCAAGCTGCACGCCTACCCGCTGCCGAACCCGGACGAATACATGGAGTTGCCGCTGGGCGAACACGCCGAGCTGTACCCCGAAGTCAGCTTCCAGGCGCAACCGGACATCGAGGAAGAGCACCGCTGGTGGCGCTTCGACCCGCGTGTCGAGTGGCTGATCGACCAGCTGAAAATGCTCAAGCGCACCAAGGTCCTGGTGATCTGCGCCCACGCCGAAACCGCCATGGACCTGGAAGACGCCCTGCGCGTACGTTCCGGCATTCCGGCCACGGTGTTCCACGAAGGCATGAACATCCTCGAACGCGACCGCGCCGCAGCGTACTTCGCCGATGAAGAATTTGGCGCCCAGGTGCTGATCTGCTCGGAAATCGGCAGTGAAGGCCGCAACTTCCAGTTCTCCCATCATCTGGTGCTGTTCGACCTGCCGTCCCACCCCGACCTGCTGGAACAGCGCATCGGCCGTCTGGACCGGATCGGCCAGAAACACGTGATCGAACTGCACGTACCGTACCTGGAAACCAGCCCGCAAGAGCGCCTGTTCCAGTGGTACCACGAAGCGCTGAACGCGTTCCTCAATACCTGCCCGACCGGCAACGCCTTGCAGCATCAGTTCGGCCCGCGCCTGCTGCCGCTGCTGGAGAACGCCGACGACAGCGAGTGGCAAGCGCTGATCGACGAGGCCCGTGCCGAGCGTGAGCGTCTGGAACAGGAACTGCACACCGGCCGCGACCGCTTGCTGGAACTCAACTCCGGCGGCGCCGGTGAAGGCGATGCGCTGGTCGAGGACATCCTCGAGCAGGACGACCAGTTCGCCCTGCCGATCTACATGGAGACCCTGTTCGACGCCTTCGGCATCGACAGCGAAGACCATTCGGAAAACGCGCTGATCTTGAAACCCAGCGAAAAGATGCTCGACGCCAGCTTCCCCCTGGGCGACGACGAAGGCGTGACCATCACCTACGACCGCAACCAAGCGCTGTCGCGTGAAGACATGCAGTTCATCACCTGGGAACACCCGATGGTGCAAGGCGGCATGGACCTGGTGCTGTCCGGCTCCATGGGCAACACCGCCGTGGCGCTGATCAAGAACAAGGCGCTCAAGCCGGGCACCGTCTTGCTGGAACTGCTGTATGTCAGCGAAGTGGTTGCCCCGCGCTCGCTGCAACTGGGTCGCTACCTGCCCCCGGCGGCCCTGCGCTGCCTGCTGGATGCCAACGGCAATGACCTGTCCGGCCGCGTCTCGTTCGTGACCTTGAACGACCAGTTGGAAAGCGTGCCGCGCGCCAGCGCCAACAAATTCGTACAGGCCCAGCGCGACCAGTTGACGCCGCGCATCAACGCCGGCGAAGAGAAAATCGCCCCGCGTCACGCCGAGCGCGTGGCCGAGGCCAAGCGTCGCCTGGCAGCCGACACCGACGAAGAACTGGCGCGCTTGACCGCCCTGCAAGCGGTCAACCCGACCGTCCGCGACAGCGAGTTGGTCGCCCTGCGCAACCAGCGCGAGCAAGGCCTGGCCATGCTCGACAAGGCCGCGTTGCGACTGGAAGCGATTCGAGTGCTGGTGGCGGGTTGATCACTGCCTGCTGAAAAAGAAAGGCCCGCACACAATGCGTAATGCCGTTCAGTTAAGCGTACATCGCCCTCTGTAGGAGCGAGCTTGCTCGCGAAAAACGTCAACGATAACGCGTGATTCCTGATTGAACGCGGCGCCTGTGGTTTTTCGCGAGCAAGCTCGCTCCTACAAAAAGCCTTAACTGAACGGCATTACGCACACAATGCGGGCCTTTTTTATAAGCCTTCAGCGCCTCATCGGCGCATAGGTATCTACACAACTTCGCAGCCTACACCCGCCAACACTAACCACGATGCGAAGCGAGCCGCTCTTGCTCTTGCTCTTGCTCTTGCTCTTGCTCTTGCTCTTGCTCTTGCTCTTGCTCTTGCTCTTGCTCTTGCTCTTGCTCTTGCTCTTGCTCTGGCTTTTGATCTTAGGCGCCCCGTTAAACCACGCTGGCCGAACGCAGGCTTGAATCCGTGGGTAACCCGGCAGGACGCCGGGTTAGCCGCACTGGGCCAGGGATGGCCCATTGCGGCGGCCCACGGATTCAAGCCGGAGAGAGGGCACACCGAGCCTAGGCGAGGTGCCGAGTGGTGGGGCAAGAGCGTTTTGCTTACTTTTGCGCTTTTCAAAAGTGAGCCGCCGTTGGGCGGAACCCTAAGTGGCCGTTACCTCAGAAACGGATATGTACTCGGTCTGATCCAACATCCTGGTCGGCTCTGAGGCCGCCATCGGGGGCAAGCCCCCTCCCACATTAGGATCAGGATCGACACAGCACCCTGGTCGGCCCCGATACCCTCACCTCGGTCTCAAGCAGTCGCCGCAGCAGCCGGCACCTCCACCGCACCCAACCCCTCCTTCATCCGCCTGGCATCACGCACAAAACTGCGCGAAGCCTGAAACAAAAACAGCATAGTCAGAAACAACGCCACCGGGATCAGGTACATGGCGTCATGCAACCCCACCGCCTTATAAGCCTCGGTCATCTGCTCGGCCCCCGCCGCGTACATCGCCGCATGGGCAAAATGATCAGACAGCCCGCCCACCACAATCGGCCCCATCCCCCCACCCAGCAGATACAAACCGGCAAAGAACAACGCCATCGCCGTGGCCCGCAGACGCGGTTCAACCACGTCCTGAATCGCCGTGTACACGCAGGTATAGAAGTTGTAAGCAAACAACCAGCCCACGCTGAACAGCAAGACGAACACCCCGATCTCAATACGCCCGGCGTGCAAGGCCCAGGCGGTGGTGACCGTGGAGATGATCAGGCTGCACGCGGCGAACAGCAGCCGGCCATTGGCGACCCGCTGGTGGATCTTGTCGGCAATCCAGCCCCCCAGGGTCAGGCCCACCAGACCGGTCAGGCCGACGATCACACCGGTGGCCACCGCCGCCTCCTGCAAAGGCATCAGGAAGTAGCGTTGCAGCATCGGCACCAGGAATGAGTTGCACGCGTAGGTGGCGAAGTTGAAGCACAGCCCGGCCAGCACCAGCCACAGGAAGGTCGGCACCGCCAGCACACGGCGGATCGGACGGTCGACGCGTTCCTGGGACACTTGCACCGATTCCGCCGCGCCGCGTTTGGGCTCCTTGATGTAGAACATGAACACCGCGAGGATCAGCCCCGGCACCGCGGCAATAAAGAACGGCGCACGCCAGCTGTCGAACGCCTTGACCATCGCGCCGATGGTGAAGAATGCCAGCAACAAGCCCAACGGCAGGCCGAGCATGAAGATCCCCATGGCACGCGCGCGGCGGTGGGCGGGAAACAGATCGCCGATCAACGAATTGGCGGCGGGGGCATAGCTGGCTTCCCCGATGCCGATGCCCATGCGCACCAGCAGGAAGCTCCAGAAACTGCCAACCAGGCCATTGACCGCCGTCAGCCCGCTCCAGGCAAACAGGCCCCAGCCCATCAGTTTGCTGCGCGAACCCGTGTCGGCCAGGCGCCCCAGCGGCAGTCCGGCGATGGCATAAACGATGGTGAAAGAGGTACCGATGATGCCGAGCTGGAAGTCGCTCAGATGCCACTCCATGCGGATCGGCTCGATGATGATCGCCGGAATGGTGCGGTCAAAGAAGTTGAACAGGTTGGCGAGGAACAGCAGGAACAGAATGCGCCAGGCATTCGCCGCTTGGGTCGAGTTCTGCATGGGTCCGTCTCTTTATTGTTATGAGAGCTGCGATGCCCACTGCATCCTGCTCAGTAGCTGCAACATAGTCAGGCCGGCGGCGCTTGTCTGTAATGATTCGTAAAGCTGATAGGGCGTGATATCCCCGAAATTACGGGACTTTCCCTACGAAAATATATCTATGCGCCCCCCTTCCCAACGGCCACGGCCCAGATAGAATGGCGAGCCTTCCCGCAGTTCCCTTCCCTACCCTTAATCGATGACGCCCATGTCCGAAGCCAGTCCGTGTCTGAATTGCGGTGCCTGCTGTTCACACTTTCGCGTGTCTTTCTTCTGGGGCGAATGCGCCTCATCGGGCGGTACGGTGCCCGACGACCTGGTGGTGCAGATCAACCCCACCCGCGTGGCAATGATCGGCACCGACCAGAAGCCCGCACGCTGCTGCAGCCTCGAGGGTGAAGTGGGCAAAGGCACGCGCTGTTCCATCTATGAACAGCGCTCAAGCCCCTGCCGCGAATTCGACGCCTCGTGGAGCCAGGGCGTACACAACGTCGACTGCGATACCGCCCGCGCCGCTTTCGGTCTGGCGCCCCTCCAGGAACGACCTTTCGAACTGGATCTGCCCATCAGCGCTTAGCATCAAACGCTATGGGCGCCATGCAAAAAGAATTGAATCAAAGTGCCATTATTCATGGCAAATCCCGCGAGGCTTCTATACTCGATCTCATAGGTCACCGCCTGAGGCAGTGACGGGACGCTATGACGGGACACGCTATGGAATGGCTGGGGCTGCACTTTTTCACCGAGCTTCCAGACAACGGGCACTTATTACTCAATTGCAGTCATAACCCCTTTCTGGTGCTGCTGGCTTATCTGGTCGCCTGCGCGGCGGGCTTCGGCACGCTGGATATGGCCGAACGCGTCGGCCATGTAGAAGACCCCACCGCCCGCCGCCGCTGGCGTTGGTTGGGCGCGGGTTGCCTGGCGGGCGGTATCTGGTCGACGCATTTCATCAGCATGCTGGCATTCCAGGCGCCCATCGCCATTCATTACGAATTGCTCATGACCTTCGTCTCGCTGGTCATCGCTCTGATCGCTTCGCTGTTCGCCATGCAGACCCTCAGTCACGCGCACCTGCGCTTGCACCAGTACGTGCTGGCCTCGGTGTGGATGGGACTGGGCATCGCCCTGATGCACTACGTCGGCATGTCGTCCATGCGCTCACAGGCCCAGGTGTACTTCGAATCCGGGCTGTTCATGGCGTCGGTGGCGATTGCCATCGGCGCGAGCCTGGCGGCGTTGTTGCTGTCGAGCTACCTGCGCAACGGTGCCGGCGTGTTTCACCAACTGCTCAAATACGCCGCCAGCCTGGTGCTGGGCGCCGGTATCCTGAGCATGCATTTCACCGGCATGGCGGCCATGCAATTGCTGGTACCCAACGGCGTGAATCTGTCACTGCCGGTGGACAACAACCCCATGCAACTGGGCCTGTCGGTGGCGGTGATTACCTTGCTGGTGATCGGCAGCAGCATCAGCGCCGCCCTGGCGGACAAAAAACTGCAGCACAAGGAACGCGATCTGCGCCGGGTCAACGCGCTGCTCAGCGAACTGGACCAGGCTCGGGCCTCATTGCAGCAGGTCGCCCATTACGACGCGCTGACCAGCTTGCTCAACCGGCGGGGCTTCAACCAGATCTTTGCGGAAAAGGTCGCTGAAAAAACCGCCTCCAACGGCATGATGGCGGTGATCTTCCTCGATATCGACCATTTCAAGCGTATCAACGACAGCCTTGGGCACGACGCCGGCGATCAACTGCTCACCGTGCTGGCCAGCCATATCAAAAGCTCGGTGCGCAGCCATGCCGACGTGGTGGCGCGCTTTGGCGGGGATGAGTTCTGCATCCTGATCAATATCCATCATCGCGACGAAGCGCGGCACATGGCCCAGCGCATCATGCAAAAGATGAAAGAGCCCATCGAGCTGGCCGGCCGGCGCATGGTCATGACCACCAGCATCGGCATCAGCCTGTTTCCCGACGATGGCCAGACCTGTGAAGAACTGCTGAAAACCGCTGACCTTGCGCTTTACCAATCCAAGGACGCCGGGCGCAACAGCCTGCACTTCTTCAGTTCCAACCTCAAAACCCGCGCCTTCCTGGAGCTGCAACTGGAAGAGGAACTGCGCGCCGCCCTGCGCACGCGTAACGAGCTGGTGCTGTTCTATCAGCCGATCTTCGACATGAAGCTCGGCAAGGTCACGCGCCTGGAGGCCCTGGTGCGCTGGCAGCATCCGCAACACGGCCTGCTGGCGCCGGACCGGTTTATCGGGATTGCCGAGAGCAACGGGCTGATTGCCGAACTGGACCACTGGGTCTTGCGCCAGGCCTGTCATGACCTGAGCCTGCTGTCTGATCGCGGCTACACCGAGCTGACCATGTCCGTGAACTGCTCGGCCCTGAACCTGGCCCGGGATGAACTGGCGGACGAAATCGAAGCCGCCCTGCGCTTTGCCAGCATTGCCGCCAATCGCCTGGAGCTGGAAGTCACCGAAAACGCGTTGATGGGCAATATCAGCAGCACCCTGGCCTTGTTGCGGCAGATCCGCGCCCTGGGCGTGTCCCTGGCCATCGATGACTTCGGCACTGGCTATTCATCGCTGGCCTACCTCAAGCGACTGCCCCTCACCACCTTGAAGATCGACCGCTCGTTTATCCAGGATGTTCCCAAGTCCACCGCCGACAGCGAAATCGTCCAGGCGATTATCGGCATGGCCCATACCCTGCATCTGGAAGTGGTGACCGAAGGGGTGGAAACCCAGGCGCAATTCGAACTGTTGCTGCAGCATGGCTGCGATTTCATTCAGGGTTATCTGCTGAGCCCGGCGGTGGCCTTCAGCGAAATCATCGGCGTCATGCAGGGCATGCAGATACGCAACCCGCTGCACACGTTCAGCACAGCCGCCAATAAAGACGCGGCTTCGCCCAAGGCACCTGCACCGGCGCGCGTGAGCCCGCCTTCCACGGTGAGGCCCATTCGCTGACGCGGCAACGCCCAATACCTTGAAACAATTTCCCGGCACTTACCCCGGCTCCCCAACTGTTCCCGTGACGTTAACGTCACCGTCAGGCTGTGACCTTTCTCTACGGCAAGTTGCCATCACTGGCCAAGCGGTTACTCCGCTACACACTTGCCCAAGCGCGAGCGGTGCACCCTTTTTGATCACGACTTTCTTACGCCGCCCTTTCCTGGATCAAAATCCACGGCGAGACCACCACCGCCCACAGGCCCGGGTCACGCTCGACCAGGTCCAACGCCCGCGTCGCAGACACTTCGCCAACGCTCCCCGCAGCCAGCCAGGCAGCGACTTTATCGCGATTGTCTTCGGCCATCGCCTCGGCCGCTTCGATCAAATCCAGCCCGGCATCGACCCACAATAGGGCACCCTTGGCAAAGAACGGTTCGAGCTCCTTCCAGGAAATTTCGGCGGTTTCACCGAGCAGCTTGGCATAGAGGGTGCTAGGTTCTTGCGTCATGGGAGTTCACCTGAGTAAAAAATCGGCGCAATCATAGCGTCGTGGCTCAGTCAGAAAAACCCAGTAGCAAATGAGGTAGCGATTGAAAGCGTCGGAAAAGCCAGGGAATGCTTGAAAGGCTGGTATAACCCCGGCGCAATTCTGTCTTTTTCTTTCATTTAAGCGACACAACCCGGTTTTGCCCCCGACAGCCAGCTTTTCAAGCGATCAACCGGCGCTCTACACTGTACCGGTACAGTTGCCAGGGCAATGCCGGGGGGATATCCGCGATATCCGATCCGGTTCTGCAGCTCACAAGGCCGCTAGAACTATAAAAAATACAACAGTAAGAGTGGAGCACTATGAATAAGGCTACTAAGCAGATTTCCAAACTGTTTGCCGCTATGGTCCTGGCTGGGGTTGCCGGCCATTCGTTCGCAGCCGATACCATCAAGATCGGTATCGCGGGTCCCAAGACCGGTCCCGTAACGCAATACGGCGACATGCAATTCATGGGTGCCAAGCAGGCCATCGCCGACATCAACGCCAAGGGCGGCGTAGACGGCAAAATGCTTGAAGCCAAGGAATACGATGACGCCTGCGATCCGAAACAGGCCGTTGCCGTCGCCAACAAAGTGGTCAATGACGGCGTCAAGTTCGTGGTCGGTCACCTCTGCTCCAGCTCCACTCAGCCCGCGTCGGATATCTATGAAGACGAAGGCGTCATCATGATTACCCCGGCAGCCACCAGCCCGGAAATCACCGCCCGTGGCTACAAGCTGATCTTCCGCACCATCGGCCTGGACAGCGCACAAGGCCCGGCGGCCGGCAACTACATCGCCGACCACGTGAAGCCGAAGATCGTTGCCGTACTGCACGACAAGCAGCAATACGGTGAAGGCATCGCCAGCGCCGTGAAGAAAACCCTTGAAGAAAAAGGCGTCAAAGTTGCCGTCTTCGAAGGCCTGAACGCCGGTGACAAGGACTTCTCCTCGATCATCCAGAAACTCAAGCAAGCCAACGTCGACTTCGTCTACTACGGCGGTTACCACCCTGAGCTGGGCCTGATCCTGCGCCAGGCCAAGGAAAAAGGCCTGAACGCCAAGTTCATGGGCCCTGAAGGCGTCGGCAACGACTCCATCTCGCAAATCGCCCAGGGCGCTTCCGAAGGCCTGCTGGTGACCCTGCCGAAATCCTTCGACACCGACCCTGCCAACAAAGCCATCGTTGAAGAGTTTGCCAAGAACAAGCAGGACCCGACCGGTCCGTTCGTGTTCCCGGCCTACTCGGCCATCGAAGTGATCGCCGGCGGTATCAAGGCCGCCAAGAGCGAAGACACCGCCAAGGTGGCCGAAGCCATCCACGCCGGTACCTTCAAGACCCCTACCGGCGAACTGAGCTTCGACGCCAAGGGCGACCTGAAGGACTTCAAGTTCGTGGTCTATGAATGGCACTTCGGCAAACCAAAAACCGAAGTTTCCCCTCAGTAAGCCAGGCGTTACTGGTCCAACAAGCCCACTGTGAGAGCAGTGGGCTTTGTTTTACGAGGTTTATGGGCCTGTCACCCGCGATCCGGGCGCTGGCTCACCTGAAAATCTTAAAACCGTCACCAGCGGTTCGCTGGCAAACGCTTTGTGCAAATGTGCTCACAGAACACAGCGCAGGGCCGGAACATGACTCCACCAGTGAAATGCGTATCGGGTTTTTAGGAGCGCTGTAATGCCTGAGATCTATCATTTTTTCCAACAGCTGGTTAATGGCCTGACCATTGGCAGCACCTATGCCTTGATAGCCATTGGCTACACAATGGTTTACGGCATCATTGGAATGATTAACTTCGCCCATGGCGAGGTGTACATGATTGGTTCCTACGTGGCCTTCATCGCCCTTGCCGGGCTGGCCATGATGGGTATCCACTCCCTGCCGCTGTTGATGACCGCTGCGTTCCTGGCATCGATCGTCGTGACCAGTGCCTATGGCTACAGTATCGAGCGTGTTGCCTACCGCCCCTTGCGCGGCAGCAACCGGTTGATCCCGCTGATTTCCGCCATCGGTATGTCGATTTTCCTGCAGAACACCGTATTGCTGTCCCAGGACTCCAAGGACAAGTCGATTCCCAACCTGATTCCGGGGAGCATTTCCTTCGGTCCCGGTGGTGCGGAAGAAGTGCTGATTTCCTACATGCAGATCCTGGTCTTCATCGTCACCCTGGTGGCCATGCTCGGCCTCACGCTGTTCATTTCCCGCTCCCGTCTGGGGCGCGCCTGCCGGGCCTGCGCCGAAGACATCAAGATGGCCAACCTGCTGGGCATCAACACCAACAACATCATCGCCCTGACCTTCGTGATCGGCGCCGCACTTGCAGCCGTCGCTGCCGTGTTGCTGAGCATGCAGTACGGCGTGATCAACCCCAACGCCGGCTTCCTGGTGGGCCTCAAGGCCTTTACCGCGGCGGTACTGGGCGGCATCGGCAGCATCCCGGGCGCCATGCTCGGCGGGCTGGTGCTGGGCGTGGCCGAAGCCTTCGGCGCCGATATCTTCGGTGACCAGTACAAGGACGTCGTGGCATTCGGCTTGTTGGTTCTGGTGTTGTTGTTCCGTCCGACCGGCATCCTGGGCCGTCCGGAGGTTGAGAAAGTATGAGCAGATATCTTAAATCGGCGTTTTTCAGCGCCTTGCTGGTATGGGCCGTGGCCTTTCCGGTACTCGGCCTCAAGCTGAGCATTGTTGGTATCAACCTGGAAGTGCATGGTACCGGGCCCGTGACCCTGGCCATCATCGCCCTGTGTTCGGTGCTGATGTTCCTGCGCGTGCTGTTCACCCAGCAGGTCGGCGCCCTGTTCAAGGGCAACCGTGCGCCGTTGGTGTCGCCCAAGGTCAGCCAATTCCTGACCCTGCCGCGCACCCAACGCTACATCATCATCGGCCTGATCATCGCCGCGTTGATCTGGCCGTTCTTCGGCTCGCGCGGCGCGGTCGACATCGCCACCCTGATCCTGATCTACGTGTTGCTGGGCCTGGGCCTGAACATCGTGGTGGGCCTGGCTGGCTTGCTCGACCTGGGCTATGTGGGCTTCTATGCGGTGGGTGCCTACACCTACGCGCTGCTCTCGCATTATCTGGGTTGGAGCTTCTGGATCTGCCTGCCCCTGGCCGGTATGGCAGCCGCCACATTCGGGTTCCTGCTGGGCTTCCCGGTACTGCGTCTGCGCGGTGACTACTTGGCGATCGTGACCCTGGGCTTCGGTGAAATCATCCGCCTGTTCCTGCGCAACCTCACCGACATCACCGGCGGCCCCAACGGCATCAGCAGCATCCCCAAGCCGACGTTCTTCGGACTGTCGTTCGACCGCACCGCCGCCGAAGGCATGCAGACCTTCCACGAATACTTCGGGATTGCCTACAACCCGGTGAGCAAAGTGGTGTTCCTGTACCTGGTCGCCCTGTTATTGGCGCTGGCAGCACTGTTCGTGATCAATCGCTTGCTGCGCATGCCCATCGGCCGTGCCTGGGAAGCCTTGCGCGAAGATGAAATCGCCTGCCGCGCCCTGGGCCTGAACCCGACCATCATCAAGCTCTCCGCGTTCACCCTGGGCGCCGCGTTCGCCGGTTTTGCCGGCAGCTTCTTCGCCGCGCGCCAGGGCCTGGTGACCCCGGAGTCGTTCACCTTTATCGAGTCGGCGATCATTCTCGCCATCGTCGTATTGGGTGGCATGGGCTCGCAACTGGGCGTGATCCTGGCGGCGATCGTGATGATCCTGCTGCCGGAAATGATGCGTGAGTTCAGCGAATACCGCATGTTGATGTTCGGCGCCATGATGGTGCTGATGATGATCTGGCGCCCTCAAGGCCTGCTGCCCATGCAACGTCCACACATGGAGCTGCGCAAATGAGCCGCGATATCCTGAAAGTCGAAAATCTGAGCATGCGCTTCGGCGGCTTGCTGGCGGTCAATGGCGTTGCCCTGACCGTCAAGGAGAAACAGGTTGTGGCGCTGATCGGCCCGAACGGCGCCGGCAAGACCACGGTGTTCAACTGCCTCACCGGTTTCTACAAGCCGAGCGGCGGCAATATCCTGCTGGACGGTCAGCCGATCCAGGGCCTGGCCGGCCACGAGATCGCCCGCAAGGGTGTGGTGCGCACCTTCCAGAACGTACGTTTGTTCAAGGACATGACGGCGGTCGAGAACCTGCTGATCGCCCAGCACCGTCACCTGAACACCAACTTCTTCGCAGGCCTGTTCAAGACCCCGGCGTTCCGCAAGAGCGAGCGCGAGGCCATGGAGTACGCGGAATACTGGCTGGACAAGGTCAATCTCACCGAGTTCGCCAACCGTCCGGCCGGCACCCTCGCCTACGGCCAGCAACGTCGCCTGGAAATCGCCCGCTGCATGATGACCCGCCCGCGGATCCTGATGCTCGACGAACCGGCGGCCGGCCTGAACCCCAGGGAAACCGAAGACCTCAAGGCGCTGATCGGCGTGTTGCGTGAGGAAAACAACGCCACCGTGCTGTTGATCGAACACGACATGAAACTGGTCATGAGCATTTCCGACCATATCGTGGTGATCAACCAGGGCACGCCGCTGGCCGACGGGACGCCGGAGCAGATCCGCGACAATCCCGAAGTGATCAAAGCCTATCTGGGGGAAGCGTAAAATGCTGCAATTCGAAAACGTTTCCACTTTCTACGGCAAGATCCAGGCCCTGCACAGCGTCAACGTGGAAGTGCGCCAGGGAGAGATCGTGACCCTGATCGGCGCCAACGGTGCCGGCAAGTCCACCCTGCTGATGACCCTGTGCGGCTCGCCCCAGGCCCACAGCGGCAGCATCCGCTACATGGGTGAAGAACTGGTGGGCAAGCACTCCGCCGAAATCATGCGCAAGAGCATTGCGGTGGTACCGGAAGGCCGTCGCGTGTTCTCGCGCCTGACCGTGGAGGAGAACCTGGCCATGGGCGGGTTCTTTACCGACAAGGGCGACTACCAGGAGCAGATGGACAAGGTGCTGCACCTGTTCCCCCGTCTCAAGGAACGCTTCAGCCAGCGCGGCGGCACCATGTCCGGCGGCGAGCAGCAAATGCTCGCCATCGGCCGCGCGTTGATGAGCAAGCCCAAGCTGTTGCTGCTGGACGAGCCATCTTTGGGCCTGGCACCGATCATCATCCAGCAGATCTTCGACATCATCGAACAACTGCGCAAGGACGGCGTGACGGTGTTTTTGGTGGAGCAGAACGCCAACCAGGCACTGAAAATCGCCGACCGCGCCTATGTACTGGAGAACGGCCGGGTGGTGATGCAGGGCACGGGCGAGCAGTTGCTGACCGATCCGAAGGTGCGGGAGGCGTACCTGGGCGGTTAAGACGCGGAGCAGACTCGAAATGTGGGAGGGGGCTTGCTCCCTCCCACATTTACTTTGCACAACCTGAAGTTTTTTTGGCTGGTCTTGTAACGAACCCATCCCCCCTCTCTCTAGTGGTGTGCAAGCAGGCAATCGAGCCTGCTCTTTCAACCCACTGCTGGAGACACACCATGACCACCAAACTGTCCGCCGCTACCCTCGTCCTGGCCCTTGGTTCAGCCCTGAGCCTGTCTGCCCTGACCACCACCGCCCACGCCGCTGACGACATGCAGAAATGCTTCGGTGTCGCCGAAGCCGGCAAGAACGACTGCGCCGCAGGCGCCGGCACTTCCTGCGCCGGCACGTCCAAAACCAAGGACCAGGCCAACGCCTGGAAACTGGTCCCAGCCGGTACCTGCCTCAAGACCCCAAGCACCACCTCGCCGACCGGTTTCGGCCAGGAAGCAGCCTTCACCGCAAAGTCCTGAAACCCCGCGTAACCTGAGTACTGATGATGACCCTTTCATCCCTGCAAGCCGTCTCCCGGGCTCAGGTACCCGGCCTGCCGCGTCGGGCCGGACTGGGGCTGAAGAACGAGCACTTCACTGAGGTGCTCGGAACTTCACCCGACATTGGTTTCTTTGAAGTGCATGCCGAAAACTACATGGTTGCCGGCGGCCCCTTTCACCACTACCTGGGGTTGATTCGCGAACGCTACCCGCTGTCGTTGCACGGCGTGGGGCTCTCCATCGGCGGCGAAGGTCCACTCGACCCTGAGCACCTGGCGCGACTGGTCAGGCTGATTGATCGCTATCAACCCCACTCGTTTTCCGAACACCTGGCCTGGTCCGGCCACGGCCCGGTATTTCTCAATGACCTGCTGCCCCTGGCCTACGATGCGCAAACCCTGGCTCGGGTATGCGCGCACATAGACCAGCTGCAAAGCACGCTCAAGCGGCAGATGCTGCTGGAGAACCCGTCAACTTACGTGCAGTTCCAGCGCTCCACCCTGGACGAAACCGACTTCATCAGCGAAATCGTCCGGCGCACCGGCTGCGGGTTGCTGCTGGACGTCAATAACGTCTACGTGTCGTGCGTCAATCACCAGCGTGACCCGCTGACCTACATCGATGCACTACCGTTGCATGCCGTCGGCGAGATACATCTGGCCGGCTTTGCCGAAGATTCCGACAGCCTGGGCGATCGACTGCTCATCGATGATCACGGTGCGCCGATCGACGATGCGGTGTGGCGGCTCTACGAACAGGTGCTCACACGCACGGGGCCGGTGGCCACACTGATCGAGCGTGATAACCAGGTGCCGGCTTTCAGTGTGCTGCACGCCGAGGCCCGGCAAGCCGAACGTTGCCTGGCGCAGGTGATGTCATGAGTGTTCAGAGCGCGTTCGCCGATGCGCTGCTCGCGGCACACGGTGGCTGCCCGGATGGCCTGTTCAGCAGCAACGGCGCCGACCCCGCCAGCCGCTTTGCGGTGTATCGCAACAATGTCCATGGCTCGTTGATCAATGCGCTGGCAGCCAGTTACCCGGTGACGTTGCAACTGGTGGGCGATGAATTCTTCCGCGCCATGGCCAGCCTTTTCGTACAGGCTAACCCGCCTACCAGCCCGTTGATCAACGAGTACGGCAGCAGACTCGCCGATTTTATCCAGGCATTCGAACCGGCCGACAGCGTGCCCTACCTGGCGGATATCGCACGGCTGGAGCGCCTGCGGGTGCGTGCCTATCACGCAGCCGACACGCCGACGCTGTGTCAGCAGCACATTCTTCAACACCTGCAGGGTCAAGAAAATCTGGGGCAGTTGAGCCTGCAATTGCATCCATCGCTCGCCACCTTGCGCTCTCCCTATGCGGTGGTGGCGGTATGGGCCGCGCACCAGAATGACGGCGATGTCACCGGTTTCAGCCCCTGGCCTGCGCAAAATGCAGTGGTGTTGCGCCAGGGGTTAGCGGTCAAGACGTTCGCCATCGACAGCGGCTCGGTGAGCTTTATCAACTGCCTGAACCAAGGCACGGGGCTGGAAATGGCAGTGGAGCATGCCTTGCAGGCCTCGTCCGAGTTCGACCTGCATCAATGCCTGACGCTGTTGATCAGCCACGACGCCATCACTCATCTGCACCTCGAATAAAAGGTATCGCCATGAACCGTTCCGCTGCCGGCCTGCTGACCCAGGCCATCGCCCTTTTCGAAAAAATCCCCTACAGCCTGATCGCCTTTATCGCACGCTTCTCCATTGCGGCGGTGTTCTGGAAGTCCGGGCAAACCAAGATCGAAGGCTTTGCCATCGACCTGATCAACGGCACCTTCGAACTGGGTGAACCCCGGCTTGCCGCCTCGACCTTGCCCTTGTTTCGCAGCGAATACCACGTCCCGCTGCTGTCCCCCGAAGTCGCCGCGCACCTGGCAGCCTTTGCCGAGCACTTTTTCCCGGTGCTGATCCTGCTGGGGTTGGCCACGCGATTCTCGGCCCTGGCCTTGATTGGCATGACCCTGACCATTCAGTTGTTCGTCTATCCAGACGCCTACCCTACGCATGGCACCTGGATTGCGCTGTTATTACTGCTGGTGGCCAGGGGCCCGGGCCGGTTATCCATCGACCACTGGATCGCTCGGCGTTACCGCTGAAGGCGATCCAGGGTTGCACCGCTGCGCTTGAACCAGTCCACCAGGTAGTCGGCCAGCACCTGGGTGCGTCGCGGCAGGCCACCTTGGTAGGGATGCACCAGATACATCGGCTGGCTGCGCGTCTGATAGTCACGCAACAGCGCGCATAATCGACCCTCGGCCAGTTCCGTCGGCAGCAGGTACGACGGCAGCCGCGCGATACCGGCGCCCACCAATGCGGCCTTCTTCAACAGGTTGTAGTGGTTGGACGCGAAGGTGCCGCTCACCCGCACACGCAACAGCTCATGCTGCTGGTGATACAGCCATTCCTCGCGGCCGCTGTAGTGGCTGTTGAGCAGACAGGTATGGCCCGCCAGGTCCGCCGGGCGCAGCGGTTCGCCGTGCTGTTGCAGATAGGCCGGGCTGGCGCAGGTCATCTCGTGCCAGGCCAAAAGCGGCTTGACCACCAGGCGCTCGTTCTCGATGGCCCCCGAGCGCACGCCCAGATCGAACCCGTCCCGTGCCAGGTCTCTATAGCTGTTGTTCAGTTCCAGTTCGATCTGCACCTGCGGATACTGCCTGGAAAACTCCAGCAACAAGCCATCGAAGAACGTTTCTCCCAGGGAAACAGGAACCGTCATACGCACTGGACCGGCCAAGTCATCCTTGAGCCGCGCCAAGGCCTGGCGCGCACGTTCCACCTGCACCACCAGCGCCTGTGCCTGGGGCAGCAGCGCCGCACCCGCGGCGGTAAGGCTCAGCTTGCGCGTGGTGCGATGCAACAGCACCACGCCGAACTGCGCCTCCAACTGGCTGATCCGCTTGGACAATTGCCCCTTGCTGCAGCCCAGTTGCTCGGCCGCCAGGGTGAAACTGCCAGCTTCGATCAATACGGCAAAAGCCGCCAGATCGTCCATTTCGCTCATCGATTGTTTCCAATTGAAAACCAACGGTTGCCCATTAGCGCGTTTATCCATGGAAAAAGCCACTCTAGACTTAACCTTCATCTCACTCCCGGAGGAACAGCACGATGAAAATCCTTTTGATTGGTGCCGGCGGCACGATCGGTTCGGCGGTCAAGGCCGAACTGGCGCAGCGTCACGACGTGATTGCCATCGGCCGCAACAGCGGTGACTTCCAGGTCGATATCAGCGACAGCGCCTCGATACGCAAACTGTTCGAGCAGACCGGCACGTTCGACGCGCTGATCTGCGCGGCAGGCAGCGTGAACTTCGTGGCGTTGGGCGAGATGAGCGCAACCGACTTCGAACTGGGCTTGCGTGACAAGCTGATGGGCCAGGTCAACCTGTTGTTGATCGGCCGGGAGTTCGCCAATGACGGTGCGTCGTTTACCTTCACCAGCGGCATTCTGAACCGTGATCCGATTCGCACCGGCGCGTCGGCGGCACTGGTCAACGGCGCACTGGACGCCTTCGTCAAGGCAGCGGCCATCGAACTGCCCCAGGGGTTGCGTATCAATAGCGTGAGCCCGACGGTACTGGTGGAGGCCATGGGCAGCTACGCACCCTATTTCCGTGGGTTCAAACCGGTGGCCGCTGCCGAAGTGGCTTTGGCCTACGCGAAAAGTGTCGAGGGCTTGCAGACCGGTCAGACGTTTATCGTGGGCTAAGTTTCAGGTTTGTAAGAATCGCCTGAAGCTGGGCTGCGGGCTTGTGATGCGGCGCGAGCCTGCGTAACGTGACGGCACTTGTCTGGAGACCGAAAATGCGTGCCGCCTCGACCCTTACCCTGCTCGCCCTGTTCCCTTTGTTCGCCGCTTGCCAGATGTTCGACAGCGAGCCGGCCAAGCTGTCCACTGTCGGACTGACCCGCATGCAGGGCGAACTGACGGCGGTTGACGGCAAGCTGTTGTTCCAGCCCTGCCAGGACCAGCGCAACTACGTGGTCAGCGATACCGCCGGCACCAGCATCCTGCAGGAAGCCGCCTCCCTGGCCGGCCAGCAAGGCACGTTGTTCGCCGACTTGCGTGGCAAGTTTTCCGGCGTCGCCAGCGGCACCCAGGGCTCGGTGGACCTGCAACAGCTGTATCGCGTCGAGCGCTCGACATCGGCCTGCCACGACCCGGACTTCAAACGTATGATCCTGCGGGCAAACGGCCATAAGCCGGCCTGGGCGATGAGTGTCACGGCCAAGGGCATGGTGCTGGAACGCGAAGGCCAGCCGCCTCTGGCGGTGCCTTATGTCGAAGAGCAACTGGGCGATGGGCGCTTCAACCTGATGACCGACGCCAATCACCAGCACATCGAATTGTGGGTGGCCCCGCAGCGCTGCGTCGACAGCGTGAGCGGCAGCCTGCAACACATGAGCGCCGAACTGCGTGTCAACGGCCAGGTACAGCGTGGTTGCGCGGCATTTGGCGGCTCGCGGGACGACTGATCGTCACCCGCATTGTTTTAACCTGACGGAAAAACCCTATTGGGGCTTATAATCGCCGGTTTGCAAAACAGCCGGCCTTGTTGCCCGCCGCCTACCGGATCCCGTCATGTTACGAATCACCGAACTCAAGCTGCCCATCGACCATCCCGAAGAGGACCTGCGGCCTGCCATCGTGCAGCGCCTGGGCATCGCCAGTGATGACCTGCTCGATTTCACCCTGTTCAAGCGCAGCTATGATGCCCGCAAGAAGTCCTCGGAGCTGTGCTTCATCTACACCGTCGACTTGAATGTGAAGAGCGAAGCCGCCCTGCTGCTCAAGTTTGCCGATGATCGCAACATCAATCCGGCGCCGGATGTCAGCTACCACGAGGTGGGCAAGGCACCGCAAGGCCTGGTCGAACGGCCGGTGGTGGTCGGTTTCGGCCCCTGCGGAATCTTCGCCGGGCTGCTGCTGGCACAGATGGGTTTCAGGCCGATCATCCTCGAGCGTGGCAAGGAAGTGCGCCAACGCACCAAGGACACGTGGGGCCTGTGGCGCAAAAGCGTGCTCAACCCCGAGTCCAACGTGCAGTTCGGCGAAGGCGGCGCCGGGACCTTCTCCGACGGCAAGTTGTACAGCCAGATCAAGGACCCGAAATTCCACGGGCGCAAGGTGCTGCACGAGTTCGTCAAGGCCGGCGCGCCGGAAGAGATTCTGTATGTCAGCAAACCGCATATCGGCACGTTCCGCCTGACCGGCGTGGTGGAAAACATGCGCCAGCAGATCATCGCCCTGGGCGGTGAAGTACGCTTCGAACAGCGGGTCACCGACGTATTGATCGAAGATGGCCAGTTGAATGGCGTGGTCATCGACGGCGGCGAGCAAATCCTCTCCAGGCACGTGATCCTTGCCCTGGGCCACAGTGCCCGCGACACCTTCCGCATGCTTCACAGCCGTGGCGTGTACATGGAGGCCAAGCCGTTCTCGGTGGGCTTCCGGATCGAGCACCCACAGTCACTGATCGACGCCGCACGCCTGGGCAAATACGCCGGGCACCCGAAACTCGGCGCCGCCGACTACAAGTTGGTGCACCACGCCAAAAACGGTCGCTCGGTCTACAGCTTCTGCATGTGCCCCGGCGGCACCGTGGTGGCCGCGACGTCGGAGCCCAATCGTGTCGTGACCAACGGCATGAGCCAATATTCGCGTAATGAGCGCAACGCCAACTCAGGCATCGTGGTCGGCATCACGCCCGAAGTGGACTACCCGGGCGGACCGCTCGCCGGTATCGAACTGCAGGAGCGCCTGGAATCCCATGCCTACGTGCTCGGCGGCAGCAATTACGAAGCCCCGGCGCAGTTGGTCGGCGATTTCATCGCAGGCAGGCCGTCCACGGCTATCGGCAGTGTGGAACCGTCCTATAAGCCGGGGGTATCCCTGGGTGACTTGGCCCAGGCCCTGCCGGACTTCGCCATCGAAGCCATCCGCGAAGCCTTGCCGGCGTTCGAGAAGCAGATCAAAGGCTACTCGCTGCACGATGCGGTCTTAACCGGCATCGAGACCCGCACCTCATCGCCGCTGCGCATTACCCGCAATGAATCGATGCAGAGCCTGAACGTGAAAGGCTTGTTCCCGGCCGGTGAAGGCGCGGGTTATGCCGGAGGCATCCTGTCGGCGGGCGTCGATGGCATTCGGATTGCCGAGGCCCTGGCCCGGGACATGCTGGGCATCGAAGCCTGAGAACATGTGGGAGGGGGCCCTCGATAGCCATAGGTGTCTACACAACTCAGCAGCGCCCACCCGTAACCACGATGCGAAGCGAGCCGCTCTTGATCTTGATCTGCTTTTGATCTTGATCTCAGGCGCCCCGTTAAACCACGCTGGCCGAACGCAGGCTTGAATTCGTGGGTAACCCGGCAGGACGCCGGGTTAGCCGCACTGGGCCATGGATGGCCCATTGCGGCGGCCCACGGATTCATGCCGGAGAGCGGGCACACCGAGCCTAAGCGAGGTGCCGAGTGGTGGGGCAAGAGCGTTTTGCTTACTTTTGCGCTTTTCAAAAGTGAGCCGCTGTAAAAGCGGAACCATTAGCAGCCGTTACCGCAGAAACGGATATGTACTCGGTCTGATCCAACATCCTGGTCGGCCCCGAGGCCGCCATCGGGGGCAAGCCCCCTCCCACATTTGGTTTGCGGTGTGTCAGATATTGGCGCGCAGGATGCTGTCGGGCAGTGACTCTCCCTGCTCGACACTTGCTGCAACGGCTGCGATCAACCCTTGCAAGTCATACCCCTGCCCCGCCAGCCACGCCTGATCGTAGTAAGTGGTGGCATAGCGCTCTCCCCCATCACATAGAATTGCCACGATCGACCCCGACTCCCCCGCCGCTTTCATCTGTTGCGCAGCCATCAGGGCACCGATCAGGTTCGTCCCGCTGGAGCCGCCCACTCGCCGCCCCAACCGCTCGGCCAGGTAATGCATGGCTGCCAGGGACAGCGCATCCGGCACCTTGACCATCGCATCAATCACCGCCGGCAAAAACGAGGCCTCGACCCGTGGCCGGCCAATGCCTTCGATCCGCGAGCCACAGTCCAGGCGCAGGCTGGCGTCGCCGCTCAGGTAATAATCGAAAAACACCGAACGTTCGGCATCGGCACACAGCACGCGGGTGCAATGCTGGCGATAGCGCACATAGCGTCCCAGGGTCGCGGTAGTGCCGCCGGTCCCGGGGCTGGAAATCAGCCAACTGGGCTCCGGGTGTTGCTCGAAACGCAACTGCTGGAAGATCGACTCGGCGATGTTGTTGTTCGCGCGCCAGTCGGTGGCGCGCTCGGCGTAGGTGAACTGGTCCATGAAGTGCCCGCCGCTTTCCTGCGCCAGGCGTTCGGACTCGGCATAGATCTGCGTAGGGTCCTGCACCAAGTGGCTCTTGCCGCCATAAAAGGCAATCTGGGCGATCTTTTCCTGGGAGGTGGTGGCGGGCATCACCGCAATGAACGGCAGGCCGAGCAAGCGCGCGAAATAGGCTTCGGAAATGGCCGTCGAACCGCTGGAAGCCTCAATCACAGGTGCACCCGGCTTCAGCCAGCCGTTGCACAACGCGTACAGGAACAGCGAACGCGCCAGCCGGTGCTTCAGGCTGCCGGTCGGATGGCTGGACTCATCCTTGAAGTACAACTCGATACCCGGCAAGCCCGGCAATGGCAACGGGATCAGGTGGGTGTCGGCGCTGCGCTGGAAATCCGCTTCAATGATACGAATGGCTTCGCGGGCCCAGGGACGGTGGTCGCTCATGACGAGACTTCTCTAAGGATTTGGCCTGATATTAGGGGGTTTCCTACACTGCACACAGATACAGTAACGACTCAATTGGACACACAATTGCTAGGCTTAGACGCAACGCCAGCTCTACCGAATGCTTATAACAAATAAGAATATAACTTTTGTTTTAACAACTAACGGTACGGGTTAGGGTACGCACCTATTGAACCTGGATTGGAGAGCATCCCTTGCCTCTGCGTAGCACTTTCACCCGTTTCTTCCAGCTGGAGGCCGCCAGCGGTCTGTTGCTGATCGCTGCCGCCGCCCTGGCGCTGATTATCAACAACTCACCTTTGTCGCACCTGTACGGCGCCTTTCTCGACACGCCCGTGGTGGCCCAGGTTGGCGCGCTGCAAATCGCCAAGCCCGCCTTGTTGTGGATCAATGATGGCCTGATGGCGTTGTTCTTCCTGTTGATCGGTCTGGAGGTCAAACGCGAGCTGCTCGACGGTCACCTGTCCAAACCGTCGCAGGTGGTGCTTCCAGGTGCGGCGGCGATCGGCGGCATGGTCGTACCCGCGCTCATCTACTGGGCATTGAACAAGGACAACCCTGCGGCCCTCGCCGGATGGGCGATCCCGATGGCCACGGATATCGCCTTTGCGCTGGGCGTCCTGGCACTGCTGGGCAAGCGTGTGCCGGTGTCGCTGAAACTGTTCCTGATGACCCTGGCAATCATTGACGACCTGGGCGCCATTGTCGTCATTGCGCTGTTCTATTCCGCCGACCTGTCCGGGGCTTCCCTGGCAGGCGCAGCAGCGTGCCTGATCGCCTTGATCGCGATGAACCGCCTGGGCGTGGTCAAGCTTGGGCCGTACCTGATCATCGGCCTGATCCTGTGGGTGTGCGTACTCAAGAGCGGCGTGCACGCCACGTTGGCCGGGGTGACCCTGGCGTTCTGCATTCCATTGCGCACCCGCAATGCCGAAACCTCGCCCCTGCTGACTCTGGAGCATGCCCTGCACCCATGGGTGGCCTACGCCATACTGCCGTTGTTCGCGTTTGCCAACGCCGGGGTGTCCCTCACCGGCGTCAGCCTCGAGAGCTTTACCCACCACGTGCCCATGGGCATTGCCGCCGGCCTGTTGATCGGCAAGACCATCGGTGTGTTCGGCCTGACCTGGCTGGCCATCAAGACCGGCATCGCCTCACTGCCCAGCGGCGCTAACTGGGGCCAGGTGCTGGGGGTAGCGATACTGTGTGGCATCGGCTTTACCATGAGCCTGTTTGTCGGCTCACTGGCCTTCGTACCGGGTGTCAGCGAGTTTGCCGGCGAGGATCGCATGGGGATTCTGACCGGTTCGATATTGGCGGCCTGTATCGGTTATGCGGTGACGGCGATGGCCAGTCGCAGGAAAGCCGTCACTGCCTAGCAGGTGATAGCCAAACAGCAAAAAGCCGCCTCGAACTGAATCGAGGCGGCTCCACTTCTCAGACCTTACAGGTCATCGAAGCTGTCCCGCAGGAATACCCATACGTGATAAACACGCAGGGCATTCACTACGAGGTTCCACGTACGTCGTGCAAACTTAGACATACTCGGCCCTCCAAGCGTTGGGCCTTACCTCCAGCGCACTTACCGGAACACGTGGGCCTTCGAATGCTGTCATTGCGTTCTATGAGGCGGCAGGGTTGACGGGCCCTCCACATCAATCCGGCACGGATTACTAGCCCGTGGCGGCGGGTCCAAAACCTTGCTCATTGACCCGGCTGACTCACAGGATGACGAACGTAGAACGGCGTCGATACTAACTGAGCGGCCCGCCGAAGGTGTGACCAAGCGCACGGCGAATTTTGTTATTTATTTTCAATTTCTTTCTGACAAAAAAAGTATCAGAAGCGCTAGTGCTGCTTTACAACGGCTTCTTGCCAGATACCGCAGCCGGCAGTAACATTCCGACCATGTCATTGCGTTCTGTGAGCCTGCAAGGCTAGCTTGATATGGCCTTGCGATAAAAAACCGCCCTACTAAGGCGGTTTTTTATTATGTGCAATTAGGATTTTTTAGACGGTAAGATCACGGCCCATTAAACAAAAAACCCAACCAGTCACCTGGTTGGGGTTTTTCTTTGCCTTTCGCTGACCGCTTAGCGGGTAACGCGGCTGGTACCGTCAACCGTCATGATACGTACACGGTCGCCAATGCGGAAAATTTCATTTTCCTGCACGGCTTGTACGTAGGAGCGCATGCTGCCGTCGTCTTCGCGAACGGTGATTTCCACGCCCTGGGTGCGGGTCAGGCCTTCTTCGGTGGCCGAACCCAGCAGGCCGCCGGCCACCGCGCCGATCACAGCGGTGACGATACTGCCACGGCCGCCGCCGATGGCGCTGCCGCCAACGCCGCCGATGACTGCACCCGCAGCGCCGCCGATTGGGGTTTTGGTGCCTTCGATTTTCACCGGACGCAGGGATTCGATGGTGCCCATGCGAACGGTCTGTACGCGACGCGCCTCGTCACGGGAGTAGGAGTCGCCGGTCAGACTCGAGGCGCAGCCACCCAACAGCAAGGACAGGGTAGTAAAGCAGGCAACTAGTAAAACAGACTTACGCATAGCATCAACTCCAAAGGACAGGTATTCATTAAACGCTGCGGCTTGGCGCCTGTCACGGCAAGCCAGGCAAAAAAGTGCTTTCATTCAGCCTGAGTACAGACTGTCGGTACCACAGGATTCGACGAGCGGTAACTAAGCCGCACCATGCCATAGCCTGGTTGATCAGTGTAGTCGCACAGCCGAAAACGCCGAAATCTCGTACATAAAGACTTCGGCGCTCAGGACATAATTCAGATGAGATGACGAAAGGCGACGCTCAAGGCGCAAGACGCTCCCGCGTCCATTGGCCCGCTTGTAGCCGATAGTTGAGGCGATCATGCAGTCGGCTGGCGCGGCCTTGCCAGAACTCGATGCGCTCCGGCAACAAACGATAGCCTCCCCAATGCTCGGGGCAATCGGGTTGGGTGTCGCTGAAACGTTGTTCAGTCGCCTTGAGCAGTTGCTGCAGTTCTTCGCGATCACCAATGACCTTGCTCTGCGGCGATGCCCACGCACCCAGGCGGCTGCCCAGGGGGCGCACCTGATAATAAGCATCCGACTCTTCAGGCGTGACCTTGACCACGCGCCCTTCAATGCGCACCTGGCGCTCGAGGGTCGGCCAGAAAAAGGTCATGGCCGCGAACGGCCGCGCCGCCAGTTGCTCACCTTTGGCGCTCTGATAGTTGGTAAAGAAGGTAAAGCCCTGTGCATCCAGGCCCTTGAGCAACAGGATGCGACAGTGCGGCCGACCGTCCTGGTCGACCGTCGCCAGGGTCATGGCATTGGCCTCCACCGGTGCCTGCTCGGTTTTCACCGCATCGGCGAACCATTGGTGGAACAAGGCAAACGGCTCGTCCGGGGCCTGGGCCTCGCTCAAACCGTCCCGTGTGTAGTCACGGCGCATATCGGCCAGTGCCTGGGTCATGCGGCTTTATCCTTGTGGTTCAACGGATCAGTTTTTCGCCTGGTCGTTACTCGCCGGTGCAGCAGCCTTGGCTTTGGTCGCAGCCGGTTTCTTCGCAGCCGGCTTGGCCGGGGCCTTTTTAGCGGCTGACTTGGCGGCCGGCTTGGCGGCGGCTTTCTTGGCCGGCGCTTTCTTGGCCGGGGCTTTTGCCGCCGGGGCCGGTGCGGGAACATCCTGCACGGCGACCATTTCAGCCACAGGCGGAGTCTTGCCCGAGTTGTACTGGCTCAGCAGCGCCAACATAGTTGTACGCTGAGTGAACATGATTTCCATGCGACGATTCAGCGCACGGCCCTGGGAACTGTCATTGGCGGCGCGCGGCATCAGGTCGCCCATGCCCCGCAGCATCAGGCGGTCCTGCTTCAAGCCGCTGAGGCTGAAAATCGAAGCGATCGACTGCGCACGTTCCTTGCTCAGCGCCTGGCTGGCCGGAGCGCTGCCGGTTGCATCAACGTGGCCCAGAACCAGTACGGCGGTCTTTGGATCGGCTTCAACGGCCTTGGCGACGCGCGTGAACGGCCCCAGGGTCACCGGCAGCAGCATCGCCGGGCGTTTCGGGTTGTATGAACCGTCTACCGGGGCAATCACCACCAGTACGTTGTCGCGACGCTCCAATTGCAGGTTACTGTCCTTGATCGCGGCGCGCAGGCGCGGCTCGTAATCGTCCAGCCAGGCCTGGGTGATTTTTGGATCGGGCATCTGCACGTTGGTCACATCGACCTTGGCCAGTGGCTTGGGCTTGGTATCGAACGGCCACCACCAGTGGGCTTCTGTGTCGGTCTTGGCCACGGGAGCCGGGGTGGCGGCCTGGAGGTCGGCTTTCAGGTCGGCCTTGGCCTCGGCGGCCTTGTCGTCGGCGCTCTTGGCGGAGAATGGCCACCAGTTGAAGCCGGTGTCGCTCTTGGCTGCCGGAGCAGGCGCTGCGGCGACAGGCGCGACAGGCTTGGCGTCGGCAGCGGGCTTGGCATCGGCAGCGGGCTTGGCATCCGGCTTGGCGTCGGTCTGGGTCACTGCGTCCTTGGTAGCAGCCTTATCTGATCCAAATGACCACCAGTGCCCACCTTCGGCATCATTTTGTGGAGTTTGTGCACAGCCGGTAATAGTGAGGCACAGCGCCAGTGCCAAGGACTTGTTCGATAACATGAGATATCCACAAAATGAGAAAAAACCAAGGGGCCACATGCCCCGTTAACCAGACGCTTAAAGAACATTGAAGTTACATCATTGCGTTCAGCGTCTTCTTATACGTGCCTTTGTAACAAAAAATTGTGAAACAGCAAGGGGTTTATAGACAACCGGCCAATATTCCGACCAACTTCTGAGCCCGCGGGTCCATAAGTACATAGGGCCCCAGGGTATTAGTCACAAAACCGAAGGCTACATCATGCTCAGGGTCGGCAAACCCTACCGAGCCCCCTGCCCCCGGATGCCCGAATGCGCGCGGACCAAGGCCGAACGTAGCATTGGGCAACTCCGGTTGATCCAACATGCAACCCAGGCCAAAACGGGTTTGGGTCAATAAGGTTTTATCCGGCCCGATACTGTGCTCGCGGGTCAATTGTTCGAGCATGTCGCTTTCCAGCAAACTACCGTCCAATAAACCACTATAAAAGCCGGCCAGGCTGCGTGCATTACCGTGACCATTTGCCGCGGGTTGCTGCATACGCCGCCATTCGGGTTTATTAGTGCTGGTCAGAATAGACGGCGGATTGGCAAATGCACGTGTAGTCATTGCCGTGGGTTCACGCATCATTACTTGAAGTAACCGTTGTGCCGCAGCATCGCCCATATTGCCCTTGCTGCGGGCTATATGGGCGACACGGTAAAACTCTTCATCCGCCAGGCCCACGTGAAAATCCAGCCCCAGCGGCCGCGCCACCCGCGCCACGATAGACTCCCCGGGCCCGCGCCCATCGGCACGGCGCAACAGTTCACCGACCAGCCAGCCATAGGTGATCGCCTCGTAGCCATGGCCCTGGCCGGGCGTCCACCACGGCGCTTCGGCCGCCAGGGTATCGACCATCAGTTGCCAGTCGTACAGGGCTTCGGTGGGCAGCATCTCGCGGATCGCCGGCAGCCCGGCCTGATGGCAGAGCAATTGACGCAAGGTAATGGACGCTTTGCCCGCTGCGGCAAATTCCGGCCAGTAATCGGCCACGGGCGCATCCAGCTTCAGCTTGCCTTCGGCTACCAGTTGCAGGGCGGTGACGGCAGTGAAGGTCTTGGTGCAGGAGAACAGATTGACGATCGTGTCACTGTGCCAGGCCTCGGCGCCGTCCTTATCGGCGGTGCCGGCCCACAGATCGACAACCGTCTCGCCGCCGACCTGGATGCAAAGCCCGGCACCGCGCTCCTGAGGGTCATCGAACAATGCGGCAAACGCTTCACGTACCGCTTCGAACTGGAGCGCGTAATGACCCTGAATCTGCACCGGAGCGACCTCGAGAAAACCGCATGAAAAGTGGCCGACATTGTTCCAGTCATTGAGGGATTTGTGAACCCGTCAACGGCGAATCAATGCCCATTTCCGGAGTGCCCGCCAGCGTGCCCGGCGCCCTGGCCCGCACCTTTGCCGGCCTGGCCCGAGCGGCCGCCTTCACTCTCGCGGGACGCACCGGCGGCCCTGGCTTTTTCAGCCTCCTTACCCAGTTGGTCGACCGCCGCGAGATTGCTTTTACGCACGCTCTCGACAAAGCCCTGAAAGGGCACGTCAGTGATGCCAACCAGGCCGAAATGGCCGTTTTCACCGTCCAGCAGGCGTCCGGTCACGGGCTGGTCCAGGTACTGGAACCAGTGCACGCCGACAATCGAAGGCTCGGCCATGGCTTGCTTGAGGAAGGCGGCATAGGCCGCGCCCCGCTCTTCTTCACGGGCCAACTGCGTCACGCCGCCCCAGAATGGGCCACGGTCGCTCGAGCCAAAGTTGAACTCGGTGATCAATACCGGTTTGTCGAGTGCGCGCAGGGCGGCGAAGTCATAACCGTCCTGGGGCTTGAGGGTATACATATTGAAGCTCAGCACATCGCAATACTGCGCACAGGAGGCCACGGCTTCAGGGGTGCTCACGGCGTAACGTCCGCCCAGCAGCAGTTGGTTGGGCGCGTGCCATTTCAGCGAGTCGGAGATGGTCTTGAAGTAGGCATCGGCGAAGGTCTTCTGGAAATACTTGAAGTCGGCCTCGATTTCCGGGTGTTCCGGGCTGGGCATCGGCGGCTCGAAGCCGGGGTCTTCCATCAGCTCCCAGCCGGCCAGGTGGATGCCCCAGGCTTTCGACAGACCGTCTTCATTGCGGTACTTGTCGCGCAGTTGCTTGAGAAAAGCACGCTTGGCCGGTACGTCGGTGGTCATGCGCAAGGTGCCGTAGGCCAGGGCATAGCGCGATTTTGCATCGTCGCCAGGACCGGCCCAGGCCAGTTCGTTGTCGGCGAAGAAGCCGATCAGCCACGGGTCGTCGCGATGATCGCGAGCGGCAATGGCCACGGCGCGCTCAGTGGCCATGGCGAAGCGTGGGTCGAACGGGTCGGGCATGCCGCCCCACCAGTCGGTGCCGGTGCTGATGCTGGCGTAGTCACCCACAATCGACAGCGGCAAGGTGTAAGGCACACGGTCAGCCGTGGCCAGGTCCGGATCGCTCCAGTTGCCCACGGTGTTGAAACCCCAGGCTTGCAGGCGGTCGAGGGTATGGGTCACCCAGCGTTTCTGATCGAAGCCGTCACCGCCATAGGTGCGCTGCAGGTTGGCGCCATAAAAATCATACCAGCGTCCCGAACCGAAACCGCGACCTTCGCCCGCGCCGTTGCCGGTACGGTTGTCGCCACTGCCGTAATACTTGTCGAAGGGTTCACCGGCCTTGGGCAGCGCCGCAAACATCCACTCTCGCCCCGCCACGTAGGTCTGGCTGTTGTCCGCCGCCACAGTGTTGACACCCAGCGAGTAGAACGGATGGCCTTGCGGCGTGACCAAGTACCAGCGACCGTCGCGCTTTTCAGTGCGGAAGAAGCCGCTGGCGTCGAACGCCGGGCCTTTGTTCCAGCCGCCGTATTGATCCAGGGCGGATTTGTCACGCTCGGCGAGCCACCCCTTCAGTTGTTGCTGCTCCTTGGCGGCTGCGGCCTTGAGCTGCTCGTCGCTGCTGACTTTTTCCGGCCAGCGCGCGCGGGTGGACTGACCGTAAGCGTCCACCAGTTCGCTGTAGGCGGCCTTCATCACCGGCTCGCTGTCCTGCACGCCAAAGCGCTCCAGCAGGATGCTCTGGGCGGCATCGGGTTTGATCATCGACAGCGTCACCGACACCACCTGGCTGCGGTCGACTTCCCCGGTGCTGGCGGCCAGCAGCACACGCTGGCCGTCCACGGTAATCGGCATCGGCGGGCCGGCCTTCATGCCCTGGCTCAGCGGCGAGTTGGCTTGCAGTGGCACCAGCAAGGTCTGGGCCGGGCCGGCCGGCAGGTCGATGCGACTGACCAGGGTCTTGCCGTCGGCACTTTGTACTTTCACGTAGAGGGTCAACGCCCAATTCATCGCGCTCTGGATGCGCAGGCTCATGGCGCCCGATTGCGACCAGTCCCACACGCCGGTTTGCGGGCTGAGCACCAGGCTCGGCTCGGCCGCCGGGCTGAAGGTGATGCGGCGCAGCACTTCGCCCTCCGGGGTTTGTTCGGCGTTGTATTGCGGCAGGCTGGCGTCCTGGGTCGCCACCTTGACCACATCAGCGGGCCGGACGAAGTTGAACAGCGTTTGTTGCCCGGCCGGCGCGGCCATCAAGGGCGCGGCGAACAGCAGGGCAAAAAGAGCGGGCAGCGTGCGAATCATACGAACAAGGTTCTCCCAGACGGCCGGTGAATGGCCTGATGACATACATGAGATAGACCACGAAGTGGGCGAGTTCGCCCACGGTGGCTTAAGAAATTTCGCGCCTGAACGGCGGCAAGGCATTCAGGATTGCCTTGCCATAGCGCTGGGTGACCAGGCGGCGATCGAGCAACGTGATGGTGCCCCGGTCCTGCTCGGTGCGCAGCAAGCGCCCGCAGGCCTGCACCAGCTTGAGCGACGCATCGGGTACCGAGATTTCCATGAAAGGATTGCCGCCGCGGGCTTCGATCCATTCGGCCAGCGCCGCTTCGACCGGATCATCCGGCACCGAGAACGGGATCTTGGCGATGACCACATGCTCGCAGTAGGCGCCGGGCAAGTCCACGCCCTCGGCAAAGCTCGCCAGGCCAAACAACACGCTGGAATCACCGCCATCGACCCGCGCCTTGTGTTTGTTCAAGGTTTCCTGCTTGGACAGGTTGCCCTGGATGAACACCTGTTTACGCCAGTCGCGGTCAAGGCCGTCAAATACATCCTGCATCTGTTTACGCGACGAAAACAGCACCAGGGTGCCTCGCGAGCCTTCCACCAGTTCGGGCAGGTCGCGAATGATCGCCGCCGTGTGCGCCGCCGCGTCCCGTGGGTCGGCCTTGAGGTCGGGCACCCGCAGGACGCCGGCGTCGGCGTGATGAAACGGGCTCGGCACCACCGCAGTGACGGCCTTTTTCGGCAGGCCGGCGCGCATGCGGAAGCGGTCGAAGGTGCCCAGCGCCGTCAGCGTGGCCGAAGTCACCAGGCAGCCGTAGGCCACGTTCCACAGGTTGCGGCGCAGCATCTCGGCGGCGAGGATCGGGCTGGCATTGACCTCGATATCGAACAGCGCACCGCTTTCCGCCAGGGTCAGCCAGCGCGCCATCGGCGGGTTGTCTTCCGGGTCTTCGACGGTAAAGGCCGTCCACAACTCCCAGTTGCCCTGGGCGCGGGACAGCAGGCTGCCGAACAGCGGGTACCATTCTTCGGCCTGGTTACTGGCGATGCCGATATTGACCTCGCCATCCATGCCTTCCTTGAGCAAGTCGGTGAGACGGGTGAACAGGTCGGTCAGGCGGGAAAAGCCCTTCTTCAGTTCAATGCCCATTTCGCGCATATGCTCGGGAATCATCCCACCGACAAAACGGTGACGCGGCCGCTCACGGCCTTCCACGTCTTCGCCGGGCTTGAAGTCGGCCACCTGCTCGCAGGCGCTGAACATGAACTGCTGCTGGGTCTTGATCTCCCGCGCCAGCTCAGGCACCTGTTCGATCAGCTTGCCCAGGTCACCGGGCAGCGGATGCTGGGCCAGCAGCTTGGTGAGGTTCTTGGCGGTGGTTTCCAGCCAATCGGCGGTAGAGCGCAAGCGCGTGTAATGGGCGAAGTGGCCGATGGCCTTGTCCGGCAGGTGGTGACCTTCGTCGAACACATACAGGGTGTCGCGCGGGTCCGGCAGTACGGCGCCGCCGCCCAGGGCCAGGTCGGCCAGCACCATGTCGTGGTTGGTGACGATCACGTCGACCTTGCCCATGCCTTCGCGGGCCTTGTAGAAGGCGCACTGACCGAAGTTGGGGCAATGGCGGTTGGTGCATTGACTGTGGTCGGTGGTCAGGCGCGCCCAGTCGGAGTCTTCCAGGGCGTTGGGCCAGCTGTCGCGGTCGCCGTCCCATTTATTACCGGCCAGTTTTTCGATCATGCTGGTAAACAGTTTCTGGCTGACTTCGTCGACTTCGATCTTGAAGCCTTCTTCTTCGAACAACGAAGCCGTGGCGGTCTGCGCGTGGCCTTCCTGCAGCAGCACGTCAAGCTTGGACAGGCACATGTAGCGGCCACGGCCCTTGGCCAGCGCGAACGTGAAGTTCAGCCCGCTGTTGCGCATCAGGTCAGGCAGGTCCTTGTAGACAATCTGCTCCTGCAGGGCGACGGTAGCGGTGGCAATCACCAGGCGTTTGCCGGCTGCCTTGGCGGTGGGGATCGCCGCCAGGCTGTAGGCCACGGTCTTGCCGGTACCGGTGCCGGCTTCGACGGCCACGACCGCAGGGTCGCCGCTGCGCCGCCCTTCGTCGTCGGTGTCGATATCCCCGAGGACCTTGGCCACTTCGGCGATCATCAGGCGTTGGCCGTAACGCGGTTTCAAGCTCTTGGCTTCGAGAAAACGCGAGTAGGCGCCCTGGATCGTGGTTTTGAGTTCAGTGCTGATCATGGATAGTCGGGCGCAAAAAACGCTGGATAAATTTTCAGTGGTTCGGATCGGCCGCTATCATACCCCGCTAATTAATCCCGCGCAGAACGGAGTACCACAATGACCGCGTTTAGCCTCGCTTACACCCTGCATGTATTGGCCGCCCTGATCTGGGTCGGCGGCATGTTTTTCGCCTGGATGATCCTGCGCCCCGCCGCCATGGCGGCCCTTGAGGGCCCTGCCCGGCTCAAGTTGTGGGCAAATGTGTTTCAACGTTTTTTTGTATGGGTGTGGGTGACGGTGTTGATTTTGCCGATCAGCGGCGTCGGCCTGCTGCACCTGCGCTTCAACGGTTTTGAAACGGCGCCGCGCTATGTGCAAGTGATGATGGGTTTGTATCTGGTGATGACGGCGCTGTTTATCCGCATCCAGGCGTTGAAGTTTCCGGCGTTGAAGGCGGCGGTGGCGGCTGAAGACTGGCCGGCGGGCGCGGCTGCATTGGGGCAGATTCGCAGGCTGGTGGGGATTAACTTGATTGTCGGGTTGGTGGTGGTGGCGATTGCTTCGGCTCGGCCGATGTTCTGAGTAGACCTGTCGTCCGCCATCGGGGGCAAGCCCCCTCCCACAGTTAAACGCATTCCAGTGTGGGAGGGGCGGTGCGACGATTCGACTTGCCCCCGATGGCGTCAGAACGGACGACTTAGAGCCGCTGGATAGTCACTGTTCCCGCAGGCCCCGCCGGCCCCGGCTGCCCTTCCAACCCCGAGCGGCCTTTTTCACCGCCATCGGCGCGGTACACCAGGCAGCCCTTGGACTGACCGCCCTTGCCGGGTTTACCCGCGACACCGGCCAAGCCCCCAGGCCCGCCGTCCACCAAGACCTTGATCTGATCAGCCGGGAAACTCTGCGGCAACTCCACGCGCACTAGCGCACCCGACGCACCCGGCAACCCATCGCCACCGTTATCGCCATTGAACCCACGCCCGGCAGAACCCCAGGTGCAACCCGGATCGACGCCATTGGCGCCATCCAGGCCGGCATAACCCTGGGCACCGGCGCCACCGCGGGCATCCACCGACAGTGCTTCAGCAGTCAGCGACTCGATACGCAAGGTCAAGTCACGCCCCGGCCTGGCTGGCCTTTCATGGGTGCCGGGCGCGCCGCGAGAGGTGATCTGGCTGCCCTGATCCAGTTGAGCCTGGCGCACCTGCAACTGCAGCGCGGTAGTGCCGGGGACGATGGCGATACGTGCTTCACGCCCCAGATGCAGTTCTTCCACCGCGATCTGACTGATGGTGGCCGGAATCAACAGGGTGCCGTAGTCCGCCACGTCCAGGCGCTCGAGCTGCAACACGCTGGTGCTGCTGGGCAGGCGCATCAACGAATGGGTTTCAACGCTGACACTCTGGGCCAGGGCAATGGGGCTGACCAAAAGGGCCAGCAGAAAAACCTTACGCATCATGGGGCTCCCGAGTGTTTCCGAATTTTTCTTTGGACGCACAGTAACGACTTCTACAGGCGATTTGCCAGTGAAGGATCAAAAAACTTCAGAAGGCCCGGCTCAGGCACCGGCGCTATCGGCACTGAGGCGCTAGGCCAGCACGCCCAGCCGCGCTAGTCTCTAGGGTCCTGATGTGAGGATCTTAAATGACCGCTGGAATTTCTTCCCGTACACCCCAGCAAGCGCTGGCCGCGTTGCTGGACCTGCACGCACCCAAACGCCTGTTGCTGTTGGGCGCCAGCCAGTTTCCCGCACTGGATGCGTTTAAAACGGCGCATCCCGACGTGCGTGTCAGTATTGCCCCACCCGGACCGCTGCCCGCGGAACTGGCGGCGCAGCGTTTTGACCTGGCGCTGGTGGTCGATTGCCTTGAACACCTGCCCAAATCCCAGGGTCTGACGTTGCTGGGCGGCATTCGCAACCTCAATGCCAGCCGCATCGCGGTGCTGGTGGACCTGGGCGCCTGCGACTGGAAGGACACCGATTTTTTCTCCCTCGCCCTGCAGGCCGGTGAGCGTTTCCAGCGCGATGAGCAGGTGCTGACGCTGTTTACCTATGATCTGCTTGACTATAAACAAGTACCCGACTGGCTCAACGCCCGCTTCTGGGCCAACCCGGAAAATTTTGGCAAGTATTGGTGGTAACACAATGAGTACATCCATTTGCCCCTGCGGCAGTGGCAATCTGCTGGATGCCTGCTGCGGCCATTACCACGCCGGCCACCCCGCGCCGTGTGCCAGCGCATTGATGCGCTCGCGCTACAGCGCCTATGTGCTGGGCCTGGTCGACTATCTGGTGGCAACCACCTTGCCGGCGCAGCAGGCCGGCCTGGACCGCGAGGCCATTAGCGCCTGGAGTGCGCAGAGCACCTGGCTTGGGCTGGAGGTGGAAAATTCCGAGGTCTTCGGCGGCCAACCGGAACATGCCTTCGTGACCTTCACGGCGCGCTGGCACGACAGCAGCGGTGAACATAGCCATCGCGAGCGGTCTTCTTTCGTACAGAATGAGGGGCGCTGGTACTTCATCGACCCGACGGTGGACGTGAAGGCCGGGCGCAATGACCCATGCCTGTGCGGCAGCGGGCAGAAGTTCAAGAAGTGCTGTTCCGCCTATTTTTAACGACCTGACAGGGATAACGCCAATGCTTCGCACATTCAGCCTGATGCTGGCGTTAACCCTGGGCCTGAGCGGCTGCGCCTCCTGGTTCGAGGACGACTCGCCGCCGCCCCACGTATCACTGGTGAAGGTCGAAGTGGTGCGCGCCAAGTTGCTGGAGCAGAAGTTCAAGCTCTACTTTCGCGTGGATAACCGCGACGACGCCGACCTGACCGTGCGCGGCCTGATCTACAAGGTCACCCTCGGCGACCTGGTGCTGACCGAAGGCGAGTCCAACGAATGGCTGACCGTACCGCCGCGCGGCCATAAATACTTCCGGGTGTCGGTGAGGACCAACCTGTGGCCGCGAATACGCGATGTGGTGCAAATGCTGAAAAACCCCGAGCGCCCCGTGCCCTATCGTCTTGAAGGCGAGTTGAAAACCGGATTATTCATCGGTAATGACGTGCAGGTGGCTCACAATGGCGAGATAATCCCCGGCGATTTTATTCCGGAGCGACATCGATGACTCAGCAACCCCATGTCCATGGTCCCGACTGCAACCACGATCACGATCACCACGACCACGACCACGACCACGGCCATGTCCACGGCCCGAACTGCGGCCACGCTCACCAGGAGCCGGTGCGCAATGCGTTGAAAGACGTCGGTCGCAACGATCCTTGCCCATGCGGCAGCGCGAAGAAATTCAAGAAGTGCCACGGCGCTTAAGCCACTCGACACTCAATGTGAGAGGGGGCTTGCTCCCGATAAGGTGTGTCAGTCCGCCTATTTGTGACTGACCCACCGCTATCGGGGGCAAGCCCCCTTCCACATGAGTACTCATGCAATTACACAACTCCCGCTTGCGTCGTTTCGCCGCGCTCACTAACGTAGCGCCTTTAATGACGCTACCCCCCGCAGGAGCTTTGCCATGGCCTCGCCAGCCCTTACACATTTTCTTCCCCGGTTCGGCGTTGCCGCGGCAGTGGTCAGTGCGTTGAGCCTGTCCGGTTGCCAGCTCCAGAACACCCAGGACACCCTGCCCCCCGCAGCCGGCGTAGAGCCGATCAAGGGCCTGGCGCAAAACGTGTCGATACGCCGCAATGCCCAGGGCATGCCGCTGATCGAAAGCAACACCTTCCACGACGCGCTGTTCAGCCTCGGCTATGTGCATGCCAGCGACCGGATCACCCAGATGGTCACTCTGCGGCTGCTGGCCCAGGGCCGCCTGGCGGAAATGTCCGGGCCCGAGGTCCTTGATGTCGACCGCTTCATGCGCGCAGTCAACCTTAAAAAGAGCGCCGGCGAGCTGTACAACGCTTCGTCGCCGCGGCTCAAGCGTTTCTTTGAAGTCTACGCGCGGGGCGTCAACGCCTACCTGTTCCGCTACCGCGACAAGCTGCCGACCGACCTGGCCCAGACCGGCTACAAACCCGAATACTGGAAACCGGAAGATTCGGCGCTGCTGTTCTGCCTGCTGAACTTCAGTGAGTCGAGCAACCTGCAGGAAGAAATCTCATCGCTGGTGCTGGCGCAAAAAGTCGGCGTCGACAAGCTCGCCTGGCTTATCCCCAGCGCGCCGGACGAAGCGATCCCGCTGGCCGAGGCCGACAAGCTCAAGGGCGTGAACCTGAGCCAGATCACCGGTCTTGCCGGGTTGGACACCGTCAGCCAGCAACTCAACAGCCTCAATGCCCTGGGCGTGACCACGTCGAGCAACTGGGCCATCGGGCCGCAACGCAGCCGCAGCGGCAAAAGCCTGCTGGCCAACGACATCGCCGCCCAGCCGCAAGCACCAACGCCCTGGAGCTACGTGCAGATCCGTGCGCCGAAATATCAGGCGGTCGGCGCGTCGATTGCCGGCCTGCCGACCCTGCTGTCGGGCTTCAACGGCAAGGTGGCGTGGAGCATGAGCGCGGTCAAGGGCGATACCCAGGACCTGTTCCTGGAAAAGGTCAAACGCCAGGGCAGCGCGCTGTACTACGAGAACAACGGCAAATGGCTACCGGCCGGGGTGCGTAACGAGACCTTCTTCATCAAAGGCCAACGCTCGATTCGCGACGTGGTGTACGAAACCCGCCACGGCGCCTTGCTCAACAGCAGCCAGGCGCTCACCAGCGGTTTTGGCCTGGCCCTGCAAACCGCCGATTTGAAGGACGACAAGAGCCTGGATGCGTTCTTCGACCTGTCCCGCGCGCAGAACGCCGGCAAGGCCTCGGACGCTACCCGCGAAATTCGCGCCATTGCGCTGAACATGATCTTCGCCGACGCCAGTAACATTGGCTGGCAAGTCACCGGCCGCTTCCCCAACCGCCGCGAAGGCCAAGGCCTGCTGCCGTCGCCCGGCTGGGACACGCGCTTTGACTGGGACGGTTACGCCGACGCCATGCTGCACCCCTATGACCAGGACCCGGCTCAAGGCTGGATCGGCACCGCCAACCAGCGCACTGCCCCGCGTGGCTATGGCATGCAACTGTCCAATTCCTGGGACGCGCCGGAGCGCAGCGAGCGCCTGGCGCAACTGGCCAACGCCGGCAAGCACGACAGCCGCAGCCTGATCGCCATGCAATACGACCAGACCACCCTGTTTGCCGCCAAACTCAAGGGGATGTTCCAGGCGCCGGGCATGGCCCAGCCGCTGAAACAGGCAATCGATGCGCTGCCCGCCGCCGAACAGGCCAAGGCGCGTGAAGCACTGGGCCGCCTGATGGCCTTTGATGGTCGCCTTGCACCGACGTCCGCCGACGCGGCGGTCTACGAACTGTTCCTGCAGGAAAGCGCCAGGCAGATCTTCCTCGACAAACTCGGTCCGGAACACAGCGCCAGCTGGAAAGCCTTTGTCAGCAACGCCAGCCTGTCCTACTCAGCCACCGCAGACCATTTGCTGGGCCGCGAAGACAGCCCGCTCTGGGATGACACGCGCACACCGCAAAAAGAAGACAAGCCGGCGATTCTCGCACGCACCCTGGCCGCTGCGATCAGCAGCGGCGACAGCCTGCTGGGCGCCGATCACAAGGCCTGGCAATGGGGCAAGCTGCATACCACCACCTGGAAAAACGCCAGCGGCCAGGTCATCCGCGGGCCTTTCGCCAGCGGTGGCGACCACAACACCCTGAACCCGGCACCGTACAACTGGGGGCAGGATTTCAATGTGGCCCAGACGTCGGCGCTGCGCATGATTGTCGACTTCGGCCAGCCCGAACCGATGATGGGCCAGGGCGGCACCGGCCAGTCCGGCAACCCGGCCAGCCCGAACTATGCCAACGGCATCGATCCGTCGCTCAAGGCGCAATACCTGAGCTTCCCGATGCAGCCGCAGGCCTTTGACAAGGTGTATGGCAAAAGCCGGCTAACCCTCACACCTGGCAAATAACCCGGTTTTCTCAGAAGAAACCGAATCCAAATGTGGGAGGGGGCTTGCTCCCGATAGCAGTATTTCAGTCAATGAATGTGTTGACTGCCACACCGCTATCGGGAGCAAGCCCCCTCCCACATTTGTACCCCATGCATTCAGATAGAACTTCTCTCGCCGTCCCATCCTCCTAAATAACAAGCCCATCTCCCCGGTCACCCCATGGACCTCGTCATCGCCCGACCCGAAGGCCTCTATTGCCCCGCCGGGGATTTCTATATTGATCCCTGGCGCCCGGTGGAACGCTCCGTCATCACCCACGCCCACGGCGACCACGCCCGCACCGGCAACGAGCATTACCTGGCCGCCGCGCCCGGCGAAGGCATCCTGCGCTCGCGCCTCGGCCAGGACATCAACTTGCAGACGCTGGCCTACGGCGAACAACTCGTACACCACGGCGTCACGTTGAGTTTCCACCCGGCCGGACATGTCCTCGGTTCGGCCCAGGTGCGCCTGGAATACCAGGGCGAGGTCTGGGTCGCGTCGGGCGATTACAAGGTCGAGCCCGATGGCACCTGCGCGCCGTTCGAACCGGTGCGCTGCCACACCTTTATCACCGAATCCACCTTTGGCCTGCCGATCTATCGCTGGCAGCCGCAGGCGCAGATTTTTTCCGGTATCAACGACTGGTGGCAGGCCAATATCGCCGCCGGCAAAGCCAGCGTGTTGTTCTGCTATTCCTTCGGCAAGGCACAACGGATTCTGCACGGTATCGATGCCAGCATCGGTCCGATACTCAGCCATGGCGCCGTCGAGCCGTTGAACCGGGTCTACCGCGAAGCGGGTATCTACATCCCCGAAACGCTATACGCCGGCGACTTCAAAAAAAACGACCCGCTGCTGCGCCAGGCCCTGATCATCGCCCCGCCCTCCACCGGTGGCAGCACCTGGATACGTCGCTTTGGCGACTACAGCGACGCCTTCGCCAGCGGCTGGATGCGCCTGCGCGGCACGCGGCGGCGGCGCGGGGTCGATCGCGGCTTTGTGCTGTCGGACCATGCCGATTGGCCCGGGCTGTTGTGGGCGATTGAGCAGACCGGCGCCGAGCGGGTGATGGTCACCCACGGTTCGGTCGGCGTGCTGGTGCGCCATCTGCGCGAGAAAGGCCTGGATGCCCAAGGTTTCAGCACCGAATACGGCGACGACGAAGAAGAGGCCAGCGCATGAAAGCCTTCGCCGAGCTGTACGCCAACCTCGATGCCACGACCTCCAGCAACGCCAAGCTGGCGGCACTGCAAGCGTATTTCCGACAGGCACCGCCAGAGGATGCGGCCTGGGCGGTGTACTTCCTTTCCGGCGGGCGGCCGCGGCAATTGGTGCCGACCCGCCTGCTCAGGGACATGGCGACGCAAGCGGCGAACATCGAGCCGTGGTTGTTCGAAGAAAGCTACCAGTCCGTCGGCGATCTGGCGGAGACCATTTCCTTGCTGTTACCCGAATCCACCTACACCTCTGAAGATGGACTGGCGGTGTGGCTGGAAGACAAACTGTTACCGCTGCGTGGCCTTGCGCCGCTTGAACTGGCCGAGCGCCTGCCGGCGCTGTGGGTGCAACTGGATCAACCGAGCCTGATGGTGTGCATCAAGTTGATCACCGGCAGCTTTCGCGTGGGCGTGTCCAAACTGCTGGTGACCCGCGCGCTTGCCGCCATGGCCGGGCTCGACAGCAAGCGCGTGGCCCAACGGCTGGTGGGCTACACCGACCTGTCCAATCGCCCTACGGCCGCCGGCTATCTCAAGCTGATTGCCGCCGAATCATCCGACGAGCATGCGCAACGCGGCGGGCAGCCGTATCCGTTTTTTCTCGCCCATGGCTTGGCGCAACCAGTGGAGCAGTTTGACGCCCTGCTCGGCTCTCCCGCCGACTGGCAAGTGGAATGGAAGTTTGATGGCATTCGCGCGCAGTTGGTCAAGCGTGAAGGCCGCTTGTGGGTCTGGTCGCGCGGTGAAGAACTGGTGACCGAGCGGTTCCCCGAGCTTCACAGCCTGATCAGCGGCTTGCCCGACGGCACGGTGATCGACGGTGAAATTGTGGTCTGGAAAGAGGCGGTGCAACCCTTCGCCCTGCTGCAGCAGCGGATCGGCCGTAAGACATTGAGTAAAAAAGTGCTGGAGGATGCGCCGGTGGCGGTGCTCGCCTACGACCTGCTCGAATACCAGGGCGACGACTGGCGCAACCACACCCTGGCTGAACGCCGTACGCAGCTGGAACGCGTGATCGCGCAGTGCAACCAACCCGTGCTGTTGCCCTCACCACTGCTCGAGGGGCAAACCTGGGAAGCGTTGGCCGTGCAACGCGAAGCCTCCCGCAGCCTCGGCGTCGAAGGCATGATGATCAAGGATCGCAAAGGCCTTTACGGCGTGGGCCGCACTAAAGACATGGGCCTGTGGTGGAAGTGGAAGGTCGACCCGTTCAGCATCGACGCCGTGTTGATCTACGCCCAGCGCGGCCATGGCCGGCGCGCGAGCCTGTACAGCGATTACACCTTCGCGGTCTGGGATGGCCCGCCGGGCAGCGAGCGCACACTGGTGCCGTTCGCCAAGGCCTATTCGGGGCTGACTGACGAAGAAATGCGCAAGGTCGATGCGATCGTGCGCAAGACCACCGTGGAAAAATTCGGCCCGGTCAGCAGCGTCACGCCGAGCATGGTGTTTGAGTTGGGCTTTGAAGGGATCGCCCTGTCCAAGCGGCACAAGAGCGGCATTGCGGTGCGCTTTCCGCGGATGTTGCGCTGGCGACAGGATAAGCCGGTGGAGGAAGCCGACAGTCTCGCCACGCTGCAGGACTTGTTGGCCTGACAAAAATCAACTGTGGGAGGGGGCTTGCCCCCGATGGCGGTGTGTCAGTCAGAGCATTTGTGTCTGCCCCACCGCTATCGGGGGCAAGCCCCCTCCCACATTGGAATCTCCCCATGACCTGTAATGGTGCGACCTTTTCCGAATGCACATTAGTGGGCATTTCCTACACTTATAAATCCCTTATCCCACCTTTTAAAACGATCATTCGGAACTATGGTGCAGAAATTGCTACTTGTGCTGCGTCTGACACCGTTCAGTAACAGTCCTAAACGCGCCACAAGCGCTTATCTTGGTTTCCAGGGAACACATAATGAAAAAAGCATTGCTGACCCTTTCTGCACTGGCTCTGTGCATGGCTGCAGGTGTTGCAACCGCCAAGGAATACAAGGAATTGCGTTTCGGTGTCGATCCCTCCTACGCACCGTTCGAATCCAAGGCCGCCGACGGCAGCCTGGTGGGCTTCGATATTGACCTGGGCAACGCCATTTGTGCGGAACTGAAGGTCAAGTGCAAATGGGTTGAAAGCGACTTTGACGGCATGATTCCGGGCCTCAAAGCCAACAAGTTCGACGGTGTGATTTCTTCCATGACCGTGACCCCGGTGCGCGAGAAGGCGATCGACTTCTCCAACGAGCTGTTCTCGGGCCCTACTTCGCTGGTGTTCAAAAAAGGTGCAGGGTATTCGACGCCTGAATCGCTCAAGGGCAAATCCGTGGGCTATGAGCAAGGCACCATCCAGGAAGCCTACGCCAAGGCCGTGCTGGACAAGGCCGGTGTGACCACCAAGGCCTACGCCAACCAGGACCAGGTGTATGCCGACTTGACGTCCGGGCGCCTTGACGCTTCCGTGCAGGACATGCTGCAAGCCGAACTGGGCTTCCTCAAATCGCCGGCCGGTGCCGGCTACGAAGTCAGCGCCGCCATCGACGACCCACTGCTGCCTTCGAAAACCGCGATCGGTATCAAAAAAGGTAACACTGAGCTCAAGGCGCTTTTGGATAAAGGTATCAAAGCGTTACACGATGATGGCACCTACGCCACCATCCAGAAAAAACACTTTGGCGATCTGAACCTGTACAGCGGCAAATAATGCCTGGGGCGCCCCTTTTTCAAGGGGCGCTTTTTTATCGCCATAGGTCCTGATTTATGTTCGAAGATCTGTTGCAAACCCTCGGGCTGAGCGCGTTCAGCCTGAAGGGTTTCGGCCCGCTGTTGCTGCAAGGCACCTGGATGACCATCAAGTTGTCGGTGCTGTCCCTGGCCGTCAGCGTGTTGCTGGGCCTGCTCGGCGCCAGCGCCAAACTGTCCAGCCTGCCCGTGCTGCGTATCCCCGCCCAGCTCTACACCACATTGATTCGCGGCGTCCCCGACCTAGTGCTGATGCTGCTGATTTTCTACAGCCTGCAAACCTGGCTGACCGGCCTCACCGACTTCATGGAATGGGAATACATCGAGATCGACCCATTCAGCGCCGGGGTCATCACCCTGGGCTTTATCTACGGTGCTTATTTCACCGAGACCTTTCGAGGCGCGATCCTGGCCGTGCCCCGTGGTCAGCTGGAAGCCGCCACCGCCTACGGGCTCAAGCGCGGGCAACGGTTTCGCTACGTGACCTTCCCGCAAATGATGCGCTTTGCTCTGCCGGGCATCGGCAATAACTGGATGGTGATGCTCAAGGCCACCGCGCTGGTGTCGATCATCGGCCTGGCCGATCTGGTGAAAGCAGCCCAGGATGCCGGCAAGAGCACCTATCAACTGTTCTACTTCCTGGTACTGGCCGCGCTGATCTACCTGTTAATCACCAGCGCCTCCAATTTTGTCTTGCGCCGTCTTGAACGTCGCTACGCCGCAGGTTCACGGGAGGCCGTGCGATGATCGAGCTTTTGCAGGAATACTGGCGCCCGTTCCTTTATAGCGACGGCCAGCACATTACCGGCCTGGCCATGACCCTGTGGTTGCTCAGCGCGGCACTGGTGATCGGCTTTCTGGTGTCGATTCCACTGTCTATCGCCCGGGTATCGCGCAGGCGCCTGGTGCGCTGGCCGGTGCAGTTCTACACCTACCTGTTTCGCGGCACGCCGCTGTATATCCAGTTGCTGATTTGCTACACCGGCATCTACAGCCTTGCCGCCGTGCGTGCGCAACCGGTACTCGATGGGTTCTTTCGCGATGCGATGAACTGCACCATCCTGGCCTTCGCCCTCAACACCTGCGCCTACACCACGGAAATTTTCGCCGGGGCGATCCGCAGCATGGCGCACGGCGAAGTCGAAGCGGCCAAGGCCTACGGCCTCAGCGGCTGGAAGCTGTACGCCTATGTGATCATGCCGTCGGCACTGCGCCGTTCGTTGCCGTACTACAGCAATGAGGTGATCCTGATGCTGCATTCGACCACGGTGGCGTTTACCGCGACCATTCCGGATATCCTCAAGGTCGCCAGGGACGCAAACTCGGCCACCTTCATGACCTTTCAATCATTCGGCATCGCGGCATTGATCTACCTGGCCGTGACCTTTGCCCTGGTCGGCCTGTTTCGACTGGCGGAACGCCGCTGGCTGGCCTTTCTCGGGCCGAGCCATTAAGGAGCGCTCATGCGTCATCAGCAACATGACCTGATTGCGCCGGTGCCCGGCACGGCGCGACAGATTCACAGTTTCCACTTCGGCCCGGAGCAGGCGCAAAGCAAGGTCTACATCCAGTCCTCACTGCACGCCGATGAACTGCCGGGCATGCTGGTGGCCTGGCACTTGAAGGCGCGCCTGGCACAGTTGGCGGCGACCGGGCGCGTGCGCAGCGAAATCGTCCTGGTGCCGGTCGCCAACCCAGTGGGGCTGGAACAGGTGCTGATGGACGTCCCCCTGGGCCGCTACGAGCTGGAAAGCGGACAGAACTTCAATCGCCTGTTTGTCGACCTCAGCGACGCCGTCGGCGATCAGGTTGAAGACTTGCTGGGCAGTGATCCCCAACATAACGCCCGGTTGATCCGCACCGCGTTATCCGCCGCCCTGGCCGCGCAAACCGCGTCGACTCAACTGCACTCCCAGCGCCTGGTGCTGCAGCGCCTGGCGTGCGATGCCGACGTGGTGCTGGACCTGCACTGTGATTTCGAAGCCGTGGCGCACCTCTACACCACGCCCGAGGCCTGGCCGCAGGTGGAGCCGCTGGCGCGTTACCTGGGGTCGGAGGCCAACCTGCTGGCCACCGATTCCGGCGGGCAGTCCTTTGATGAATGTTTCACCCTGGTGTGGTGGCAGTTGCAGCAACGCTTCGGCACGCGCTTTCCGATCCCCATGGGCAGCTTTTCCGTGACCGTCGAATTGCGCGGTCAAGGCGACGTCAACCACGGCCTCGCGGCCCAGGACTGCCAGGCGATCATCAATTACCTGACCCACCTCGGCGCGATTGAAGGCGACGCGCCAGCACAGCCCGCACTGCCCTACCCGGCCACGCCACTGGCAGGCGTGGAGCCTGTGACCACAGCGGTGGGCGGCTTGCTGGTGTTCCACGCCTTGCCGGGGGAATACCTGGAGGCCGGGCAGCTTATCGCCGAAATCATCGACCCCATCACCGACCGCGTAACGCCTGTGCATTGCCGCAATGCCGGCCTGCTTTACGCCCGCTCGCTGCGACGCATGGCCACCGCCGGGATGGTGATCAGCCATGTCGCCGGCGCAGAGGCCTACCGCAGCGGCTACCTACTTTCGCCTTGAGGATGCACGCCCCATGTACAAATTGACCGTTGAAGGCCTGCATAAAAGCTATGGCGACAATGAAGTGCTCAAAGGTGTCTCGCTCAAGGCCAACACCGGCGACGTGATCAGCCTGATCGGCGCCAGCGGCTCGGGCAAGAGCACGTTCCTGCGCTGCATCAACTTCCTGGAAACCCCCAACGACGGCGCCATGACCCTGGATGGTCAAGTGATCCGCATGGTCAGCGACCGCCACGGCATGCGTGTGGCCGACGATGCCGAGTTGCAACGTTTGCGCACGCGGCTGGCTATGGTATTCCAGCACTTCAACCTGTGGAGCCACATGAGCGTGCTGGAAAACATCACCATGGCCCCGCGCCGCGTGCTGGGGTGCAGCAGAAAAGACGCCGAAGACCGCGCCCGCCGTTACCTGGATAAAGTCGGCCTGCCCGCGCGGGTGGCTGATCAATACCCGGCGTTTCTCTCCGGCGGCCAGCAGCAACGGGTCGCGATTGCCCGCGCCTTGGCGATGGAGCCCGAGGTGATGTTGTTCGATGAACCCACCTCGGCGCTGGACCCGGAATTGGTGGGTGAAGTGTTGAAAGTGATCCAGGGCCTGGCCGAAGAAGGCCGCACCATGATCATGGTGACCCATGAAATGAGCTTCGCGCGCAAAGTCTCAAGCCAGGTGCTGTTCCTGCACCAGGGCCTGGTGGAAGAGCAAGGTGCGCCGGCGGACGTGCTGGGCAATCCGAAGAGCGAGCGCCTGCAGCAATTCCTGAGCGGCAACTTGAAGTAAACCTTTGGGGCGCCTGGGGGGTCTGTGCATTAGAGCCTCCAGAGCGTCCGCTGCCGCATGGCAAAACCCGTCGACTTCGCCAAACAATGGTTTGCCACCCGCGGCTGGCGCCCGTTCGCCTTTCAGAAAGACGTGTGGAAGGCCGTCAAGGAGGGTCAGTCAGGCTTATTGCATGCCAGTACCGGCGCGGGTAAAACCTACGCGCTGTGGTTCGCAGCCCTCAATCGTTTCGCCGTAACGCGCCCACCTGCTCCCGGCAAGCGCAAGCCTGCGGCCGAACCCCTGACCGTGCTGTGGATCACGCCCATGCGTGCGTTGGCCGCCGACACCGCGCGCGCCCTCGAGGCGCCGTTGGCGGCATTGCAGATTCCCTGGAGCGTCGGCCTGCGCACGGGCGACACCAGCAGCAGCGAACGTGCGCGCCAGACCCGCCGCCAGCCCACCACGCTGATCACCACGCCGGAAAGCCTGACGCTGATGCTCGCGCGCGCCGACAGCGAGGTCAGCCTGGGGCATCTGCGCATGGTGGTGGTGGATGAGTGGCACGAACTGATCGGCAATAAACGCGGTGTGCAACTGCAATTGGCGTTGGCCCGGCTGCGGCGCTGGCACCCGGATTTGCTGGTGTGGGGTATTTCCGCAACCCTGGGTAATCAGGCGCAAGCGCTGGAGGTGTTGGTCCCACAGGGTGGCGGGATAAACGTGCAGGGGCAAACCGCCAAACAGCTGCAAGTGGACACACTGCTGCCGCCCACTGCCGAACGCTTTCCCTGGGCCGGACATATCGGTTTGAAGATGCTGCCGCAAGTCGTGGCGCAAGTGGATTCGAGCAGCAGCTGCCTGGTATTCACCAACACCCGCGCGCAATCGGAAATCTGGTATCAGGCGTTGCTCGAGGCCAGGCCGGACTGGGCCGGTCTGATTGCGCTGCATCACGGTTCGCTGTCGCGGGAAACCCGTGACTGGGTGGAGCGTGCGTTGAAAGAAGGCCAACTCAAGGCGGTGGTGTGCACCTCAAGCCTGGACCTGGGCGTGGACTTTCTGCCGGTGGAACGAGTGCTGCAGATCGGTTCGGCCAAGGGTGTGGCGCGCCTGATGCAACGCGCCGGCCGCTCGGGGCATGCACCGGGGCGGCCGTCACGGGTGACATTGGTACCGACCCACAGCCTGGAGCTGGTGGAAGCCGCCGCCGCCCAGGATGCGATTGCCCAGCGGCGCATTGAAGCCCGCGAATCACCGCACAAACCCTTGGATGTGCTGGTGCAGCATCTGGTCAGCATGGCCCTGGGCGGTGGGTTTACTCCCGACGCGCTGCTGGCGGAGGTACGCGGTGCCTGGGCCTACCGCGACCTGACCGACGCCGATTGGGCCTGGGCCCTGGCCTTTGTGCGCCATGGCGGGCTGTCGCTCACGGCCTATCCGGATTACCGCCGCGTCGAGCCCGACGAACAGGGCATCTGGCGCGTCCCCGACGCGCGCCTGGCACGCCGCCATCGCATGAGCGTGGGCACCATCGTCAGCGATGCGAGTATTCATCTGAAGTACTGGAGCAAGGGCGGCGGCGGCAAGAACCTGGGCAGTGTCGAGGAAGGCTTTATTGCACGGCTCAAGCCGGGGGATGGCTTTTTGTTCGCCGGGCGCCTGCTGGAGTTGGTGCGCGTGGAAAACATGACCGCCTATGTCCGCCGCAGCACCGCGAAAAAAGCCGCCGTGCCGCGCTGGAATGGCGGGCGCATGCCCCTTTCCAACGAGCTGGCGCAGGCGGTGATCGAGCGCTTTGACGCGGCGGCTCAGGGTCGCTTCGAGGGGCTGGAAATGCGTGCGGTGCAGCCGCTGTTGCAGACGCAATTGCGCTGGTCCGGCCTGCCGACCCGCGACCACTTGCTGGCGGAGTTTCTCAAGTCACGCGAGGGCTGGCACCTGTTTCTCTACCCCTTCGCGGGGCGTCAGGTGCATCTGGGGCTGGCAAGTTTGCTGGCGTGGCGCGTCAGCCGGCGGCAACCCGTGACTTTTTCCATCGCGGTCAATGATTACGGGCTGGAGCTGCTGAGCGCCACCGAGGTGCACTGGCCGGATATCTTCAGCGAGGCACTGCTCAGCCCGCAGGAGCTGCTGACGGATGTGGCAGAAAGCCTCAATGCCGGTGAACTGGCGTTGCGCCGCTTTCGCGAAATCGCGCGCATTGCCGGGCTGGTGTTCGCCGGCTATCCCGGTGCGCCGAAAAGTACTCGGCAGGTGCAGGCTTCCAGCGGGCTGTTCTTCGAAGTGTTCAAGCAATACGACCCGCAGAACCTGTTGCTGGCCCAGGCGGGGGAAGAAGTCCTGCGCAACGAACTCGACATTCAGCGCCTGGAGGAGACATTGCTGCGCCTGTCGGCGCTGCAACTGGACCTGCATGTGATCCAACGGCCTACGCCGCTGGCCTTCCCCCTGCTGGTGGAGCGGATGCGCGAAAGCCTGAGTTCGGAAAAACTCTCGGAGCGCATTGCGCGGATGGTCAAGGACCTGGAAAAAATTGCGGACAAAGGAAACGGTTAATGGCTTGTTCGATAACGCTTGAGGGTGAGCAGTTGTGGTTGCTGGCGGACAAGGCGGTGTACTGGCCGGCGCGCCACAGCCTGTTGATCGCCGACGCGCACTTTGGCAAGGCTTCGGCCTACCGCAGCCTCGGGCAACCGGTGCCCCAGGGCACCACCAGCGAAAACCTGCAGCGCCTGGACCGGCTGCTGGCGGCGTTTCCCTGCAATGAGGTGATCTTTCTCGGCGACTTCCTCCACGGCCCCGGCTCCCACGCCAGCGGCACCCTGGGCGCGCTCAGGGACTGGCGAGCGCGGCATGCCGAGTTGCCCATCACGTTGATTCGCGGCAACCACGATCAGCGCGCTGGCGATCCGCCTGCCGACTTGGGCATCGAGGTGGTTCCCGAGCCTCTCTTAATGGGCCCGTTCGCGCTGCAGCATGAACCGGACGCCCACCCCAGCCATCATGTGCTGGCCGGGCATGTCCATCCGGTGTATCGCTTGCGCGGCAGAGGTCGGCAGAGCCTGCGCCTGCCGTGCTTCCAGATAGGCGATCGCATCAGCCTGCTGCCGGCGTTTGGCGCATTCACCGGCGGGTATGCAGTGGAACAGGACAGTGAACGCCGAATCTTCGTGATCGGCGATCACCAGGTATGGCCCGTTCAGTGAACGCCGGTTAGGCGTGCGCGGATCAGGCCACGGGCGCGGGTGGTGGCTCATCCGGCAGGGTCGGCTCACCAGGTTCGGTAGGTTGCGGATAGTCCGGCTCAGGTTGACCGGGGATGCCGCCCGCATAAGCAGGGTCGGCCATCAAGGACCAGGCCAGAACACCAATCTGGTTGGGTTCAAGCCGGGCAAGTTCTGCGCTGATTCGCGGGTTGATCTTCATAGGGCACTCCTCAAGCGTGGCTCGACGCGTTTCACACGCGCCGAGGCAGTACACCTAGATAGAGTCACTTTCTGCAGACTAATTCCCTTTAAGCGTAGGAGCTTTCTATCAAGCGCGTGGGAGAGTAACGCCACGCTGGCCCTGATACTTGCCCGCACGGTCCTTGTAGGACACTTCACACGCCTCATCGGACTGCAGGAACAGCATCTGTGCCACGCCTTCGTTGGCGTAGATTTTCGCCGGCAAGGTGGTGGTGTTGGAGAACTCCAGGGTTACGTGGCCTTCCCACTCGGGCTCCAGCGGCGTGACGTTGACGATGATGCCGCAACGGGCATAAGTGCTTTTACCCAGGCAGATGGTCAATACGTCCCGTGGAATACGGAAGAATTCCACGGTGCGGGCCAGGGCGAAGGAGTTTGGCGGAATGATGCACACGTCGCTCTTGACGTCGACGAAGCTTTTTTCGTCGAAGTTCTTCGGATCGACGATCGCCGAGTTGATATTGGTGAACACCTTGAATTCATCGGCGCAACGCACGTCGTAGCCATAGCTGGAAACCCCGTACGAAATCACGCGTTCGTCACCTTCGCCACGAATCTGGCGCTCGACGAACGGTTCGATCATGCCGTGTTCCTGCGCCATGCGGCGAATCCACTTGTCCGATTTGATGCTCATGGCGGTGTCCTGAATAGCGAGGTGGAAAAATTCTGTGGGGCATCTTACCGGGGCCGGCGGTGGGGTTCAAAGGGCGCACCGCTTTTAATGACGAATGCACCGGTGTCCATAACCCCCAGCCAACGGGGCCGGGGCTCCTGGCGCAGTTTTACGGGACAATAAATACCACCGCCAGCGACGAAATTAGAGAAACCTGCGGAAATACCATTGGCACGTTCCGGAAAAAGGGTTAAGGTGGCGTCACTGTGTTGCTTGTGTCACTGAGAATCTCTACACGATATGTTGAATTTCGATCCAACCATCTCCAAGAATTTTTCCTGCTCTTTGCACTCAGTCTCGGCCAGGGCTTTTCCTGAGTCGCAGTTAACTTTGTTCAAGGAGTTACACCATGTCTAATCGCCAAACTGGTACCGTTAAGTGGTTCAACGATGAAAAAGGCTTCGGCTTCATCACTCCACAATCCGGTGACGACCTGTTCGTTCACTTCAAAGCTATCCAATCCGACGGCTTCAAAAGCCTGAAAGAAGGCCAACAGGTTTCTTTCATCGCTACCCGCGGTCAGAAAGGCATGCAAGCTGAAGAAGTTCAAGTTATCTAACTTGTACTGACTTAGTCGAAAAGACCCCGCCCTCAAAAGCGGGGTTTTTTTATGCCTGGGAAAATGTGGGAGGGGGCTTGCCCCCGATAGCGGTGTGTCAGTCAAAGCCTATATCGACTGAAGCGCCGCCATCGGGGGCAAGCCCCCTCCCACATTCAAGCCTTCAAGCAGGGTCGTTATTGAAACAACGACTCACTCGACAAGCCGTTCTTCTCCAGGATCTCGCGCAAGCGCTTGAGACCTTCTACCTGAATCTGCCGAACCCGCTCACGGGTCAGACCGATCTCCAGGCCTACGTCCTCCAACGTGCTGCTCTCATGGCCGCGCAGGCCGAAGCGGCGAATCACCACCTCACGCTGCTTATCCGTGAGCTCCGACAGCCACTGGTCGATGCTTTGGGACAAATCGTCGTCCTGCAACAGCTCGCAAGGATCCGTCGGACGATCATCCGTCAGGGTGTCCAGCAGGGTTTTATCCGAATCCGGACCCAGCGAGACGTCAACCGAAGACACGCGCTCGTTCAGGCCGAGCATGCGCTTGACCTCCCCTACCGGTTTTTCCAGCAGGTTGGCGATTTCTTCGGGCGAAGGTTCATGATCGAGTTTCTGTGTCAGCTCCCGTGCTGCCCGCAGGTAGACGTTGAGCTCCTTGACCACATGGATCGGCAACCGGATCGTGCGGGTCTGATTCATGATCGCCCGTTCGATGGTCTGGCGAATCCACCAGGTGGCATAGGTCGAGAAGCGAAAGCCCCGCTCAGGGTCGAACTTCTCCACCGCCCGGATCAAGCCCAGGTTGCCCTCCTCGATCAAGTCCAGCAGCGACAATCCGCGATTGACGTAGCGTCGGGCGATTTTAACCACCAGCCGCAGGTTGCTTTCAATCATGCGTTTGCGCCCAGCCGGATCACCCTTCTGCGACAGACGCGCAAAATGGACTTCTTCTTCGGGGGTGAGCAGAGGGGAAAAGCCGATTTCATTGAGGTACAACTGGGTCGCATCGAGCGCCCGGGTGTAGTCGATGTACTTGTGTTGCTTTAACGCGGAGGAGTTCTTGGATTTGGTGCGAACCGAGGGGGGTGAAGCCCTCTCATTATCTGACATCGTTTCCGTAGCGATGCCGGTCTCCATAAGGAGAACCTCATCGTCGATGTCAAACTCCGGCGCTTCTTTACTGAGAGCCATTGTTATAGTCCTTTGGTGAGTTCGACCTCAAGCTCAAGCGACGCCTTTATCCTTGGCAACGCTGGAGCCTGTTCCTTCTACGTGAGGGAACAGGCTGGCAACACATCAACGACGGGGTAGGAATTGCAGTGGATCTACAGGTTTGCCCTGACGGCGAATCTCAAAGTGCAGTTTCACCCGGTCTGTCCCCGTTGAACCCATTTCGGCAATCGTCTGTCCGACCTTGACCTGCTGCCCCTCCCGAACCAACAACCTGCGGTTATGACCGTAGGCACTGACGTAGGTATCGCTGTGTTTGATGATGACCAGCTCGCCGTAGCCCCGTAGACCACTCCCGGCGTACACCACTGTCCCATCAGACGCAGCCAAAACAGGCTGTCCCAAATCCCCGGCGATATCAATGCCTTTATTCAAACTGCCGTTTGAAGAGAATTTTCCAATCAACACACCATTTGAGGGCCATCCCCAACCGGTCGGCGCAGGCCCCGCAGGAGGCAATGGCGCGGGCGCCGGCTTGCTCGCCACCGAAGGCGCGGCGGTGCCGGCCGGCCGCGTGAATACGGTGGTTTTGCTCGAAGAGGAAGACGAAGAACCGGACTTTGTCACGACTGCCGTAGGCGCCGAACCGGTGCGACCGTCGAAACGAATCGTCTGCCCCGGATGTATCGTATAAGGCAGGGGAATGTTGTTACGAGCTGCAAGCGCCTTGTAATCCCAGCCGTAACGGAAGGCAATCGAGAACAACGTGTCGCCCTTGCGTACAACGTACTGGCCCGTGGTCACCATCGGCTTTTGCGGTGCCGCATTCGTGCGGTCGACCACCCGCGCACCACCGGATGGCGTGCTCGAGCAGGCGGCCAGTAAGGAACTCAAGACAAGGCCAAGCACCAGTCGCTGAAAGCTTGTTTTACTCATTCGCTGCGCAGGACCTGTGAGACTCACCCGCCGCTCCCTTTGTGGTGGCTGAACGTTAACGCCCGTATCAGGCTTGAAATATGACGCAAGTATAACTGGGCACTGGCTTTTTACCGGCACACGGCTGAAACGAAAAATTCATCGTGTTCAATGCCGGCTCCCACCGTTGTTGAATCTATAGACCCCGCTGTAAGACACATCCGCGTCTATGGAATTCACTAACAGGGAATAAATGTCAGGCCAGCGGGCCATTGAGCAACGGCACGAACCGCACGGCGCCAAGCACATGCCGGGAAAAGCCGTCGTCCTCTCGAATGATGAGCATCAATTGTTGCACTTCGCCGGAGCCCACCGGGATGACCAGTCGACCGCCAGGCGCCAACTGGTCCAGCAACGCTTGCGGCACATCGGTGGCCACTGCAGTCACGATGATGCCGTTGTAGGGCGCCAATGCAGGCCAGCCTTCCCAGCCATCCCCCCAACGAAACACCACGTTACGCAGGTTCAGCTCCACCAGGCGCTCCTTGGCTCGGTCCTGCAACACCTTGATGCGTTCAACCGAGAACACCCGCTCGACCAACTGGGACAACACGGCGGTCTGGTAGCCGGAGCCGGTGCCGATTTCCAGCACCTTGTCCAACGGGCCCGCGGCCAGCAACAGTTCGCTCATGCGCGCGACCATATAGGGCTGGGAGATGGTCTGGTTGTGGCCGATCGGCAGCGCGGTGTCTTCGTAGGCGCGGTGCGCCAGGGCTTCGTCGACAAACAGATGCCGAGGCGTGCGCCTTATAACTTCCAGCACCTGCGCATTGGACAGGCCTTCTTCGTACAGACGCTGGATCAAACGCTCGCGGGTGCGCTGGGAGGTCATCCCGATGCCACGGCGCAGCAGGTCGTCCTGTTCACGAGCCATCAGCGCAGTCCCTCCAGCCAGCCATCCAGACCACTGAAGGCATCACTGAAGGTGCGATCGAATTGCAACGGGGTAATCGATACATAACCTTGCATCACCGCATGAAAGTCCGTGCCCTCGCCACCATCCTCGGCGTCGCCGGCCGCCGCGATCCAATAGCCTTCCCTGCCACGCGGGTCGACCACCTTCAAGGGGGCCGCCGCACGGGCACGGTGCCCCAGCCGCGTCAGCTGGATGCCGCGAATATGGTCCAGAGGCAGGTTGGGGATATTGACGTTGAGCACGGTGCGCGGCGGCAGGTCCAAAGAACCGTGCGCCTCCACCAGCTTGCGCGCGTAATACGCCGCCGTGGCCAGGTTATCCAGTTGCCGGGAGGCGAAGGAAAACGCGAACCCGATCCCGCCCAGAAAGCGCCCTTCGAGGGCTGCCGCCACGGTGCCGGAATACAGCACATCGTCGCCCAGGTTCGCGCCGAGGTTGATGCCCGACACCACCAGGTCCGGCGCGTGTTCCAGCAGGCTGTTGATCGCCAGATGCACGCAGTCGGTGGGCGTGCCGTTCACGCTGATAAAGCCATTGGCCAGGACCTTGGGGTGCAACGGACGGTCGAGCGTCAGCGAACTGCTGGCGCCGCTCTTGTCCTGGTCGGGGGCAACCACCACGCACTCGGCGTAATCCGCCAGCGCAGCATGAAGCGCGGCGAGACCGGGTGCGGTGGCACCGTCATCGTTTGATATCAGAATACGCATGGGTTGTCCGTCGGCCCCACCGGCACCAGATCAACAAGCTCGCGCACCAATACAGTGGCAAAGCATCCGGCCGGCAGGACGAATTCCAATTGCAGAATGTCAGGCCCGGGATAATGCCACGTCAACCCGCCAATGGGCAGTCGCAGAATGCGACGTTCTTGGCTCATGCCCGCATTCACTAGCCAATCACGCAGGTCAGCTTCTGCGGCGGCGACAGATTGTTCCAGTTCGTACGTAGGACCCTTCGCCGGCGACTCGCCCTCGCCCCACTGCGGGCCGGTGGGGTGCAGGTCCAGGATCGCCAGGCGCGGATCGCTGCATTCAGCCTCCCCGGCCGGGAAAAAGCTGCGGCTGTCGGTGAAGGCGAGCAGGTCGCCGACCTGGGCGCGTTGCCACGAGCCGTCAGCGACGCGTGCCGCCAACACTTTGTTGAACAGAAAGCTTCGGGCGGTGGACAGCAGCCGCGACCGTACATTGCGCTGTTCCGGCAAGGCCTTGCGCGCAGCCCAGTCACGGGCATCGACGACATTGCCGCCGTTGTGGCCAAAGCGCTGGGCGCCGAAATAGTTGGGAATGCCGTGCCGGGCAATCAATTGCAGGCGCGCATCAAGGGCGGCGGTATCACCGGCCAACTGGGTCAGGCGCAAGGTGAAGCCGTTGGCGGCATGGGCACCGCGCTGCAGCTTGCGTTTGTGCCGGGCGGTGTTCAGGATCCTGAGCGTGTCGTTCTCGGCGGCACTCATGTCCGGGTCGGCCTTGCCGGGCAGTTGCACGCTGAACCACTGGCGGGTCAACGCCTGGCGATCCTTGAGCCCGGCATAGCTGACTGTGCGCAACGGCACGCCCGCCGCCTTGGCGATACGCCGCGCCGCTTCCTCGGTATTCAGGCCGCGCTTCTCCACCCACAACCACAAGTGTTCGCCCTCGCCGGTCAGCGGGATGTCGAGCACTTCGTCTACCTGGAAATCTTCGGCAGTGGCCTTCAGCACCGCGCTGCCCAAGGCCTCGCCATAGGCACGCGGGCCGAGTAATTCAAATTCGTTCATGCGCGCAGCAACAAGGCGACGGAGTGCACGGCGATGCCCTCTTCACGACCGGTGAACCCGAGCTTTTCGGTGGTGGTGGCTTTCACGTTGACTTGGTCCAATTCTATTTGCAGGTCTGCGGCAATGAGGGCACGCATGGATTCGATGTGCGGGGCCATTTTTGGCGCCTGGGCCACGATGGTGTTATCGACGTTACCGACTTTCCAGCCCCTGGCATGGATCAAACCCACGACATGGCGCAGCAGGACACGACTGTCCGCGCCCTTGAAGGTTGGATCGGTGTCCGGAAAATGCTTGCCGATATCACCCAACGCCGCTGCGCCGAGCAATGCATCGCTCAAGGCGTGCAGGACAACGTCGCCGTCGGAATGAGCCAGCAGCCCATGATGATGCGCGATACGCACGCCGCCCAAAGTGATGAAATCGCCTTCAGCGAAACGGTGCACATCGTAGCCGTGGCCAATACGCATAAAAAAACGCCCCGATTTAATTCAGGGCGTGATTCTACCTACTTTTGCCTCACATTAACCGAGCAAAGCACGACCATGATGGCGCAAATGGTCATCGATGAAGCTGGCGATAAAGAAGTAGCTGTGGTCATAGCCAGGTTGCAGGCGCAGTTCCAGCGGATGGCCGGCGGCCTTGGCCGCTTGCTGCAGGGCCTCGGGCTTGAGCTGCACGGCGAGGAAATCGTCGCGATCGCCCTGGTCCACCAACAGCGGCAACTGTTCGGAGGCTTCGCTGATCAGTACGCAGGCATCCCATTCACGCCACTTCGAGCGCTCCTCTCCCAGATAATGGGAAAAGGCTTTCTGGCCCCAGGGACAATCCATCGGATTGCTGATCGGCGAAAACGCCGACACTGACTGGTAACGCCCGGGGTTGCGCAGCGCGCAGACCAGCGCACCGTGGCCGCCCATCGAGTGACCGCTGACGCCGCGCTTGTCCGAAGCCGGAAAATGCGCTTCCACCAACGCCGGCAATTCCTGCACCACGTAATCATGCATCCGATAATGCCTGGCCCAGGGTTGCTGGGTGGCATTGAGGTAAAAACCCGCGCCGAGGCCGAAGTCCCAGGCATTGTCCGGGTCATCGGGCACACCGGGGCCCCGAGGACTGGTATCCGGTGCCACGATGATCAAGCCCAGCTCGGCGGCCATGCGCTGGGCGCCGGCCTTCTGCATGAAGTTCTCGTCGGTGCAGGTCAGGCCGGACAGCCAATACAGCACCGGCAGCTTGCCGCCCTGCTCCGCTTGCGGCGGCAGGTAGACCGCGAAGGTCATGTCGCAATCGAGCACATCGGAGTGATGCTTATAGCGTTTGTGCCAGCCGCCGAAGCTTTTCTGGCAGGAAATATTTTCCAGGGGCATGGGAATTCTCCCAGCTGCAAGTTGCAAGCTTCAAGCGGCAAGAAGGCGTACAGCCACTTGCAGCTTGTAGCTTGTCACTTACCGCTGCTTCAAAAATGAATGACGGTACGAATGCTCTTGCCTTCATGCATCAGGTCAAACGCTTTGTTGATGTCTTCCAGGCCCATGGTGTGGGTGATGAAGGTGTCCAGCGGGATCTCGCCGGTCTGGGCCATGTCCACGTAGCTTGGCAATTCGCTGCGTCCGCGTACGCCGCCGAATGCCGACCCGCGCCAGACGCGACCGGTTACCAGCTGGAAAGGACGGGTGGAAATTTCCTGGCCGGCGCCGGCCACGCCGATGATCACCGACTCACCCCAGCCTTTGTGGCAGCACTCCAGGGCCGCACGCATCAGTTGAACATTGCCGATGCATTCGAAGGAAAAGTCCACGCCGCCATCGGTCAAATCGACAATCACGTCCTGGATCGGGCGGTCGTAGTCTTTCGGGTTGATGCAATCGGTAGCGCCCAGCTGCCTGGCGATTTCGAATTTGGCCGGGTTGATGTCGATGGCAATGATGCGACCCGCCTTGGCTTTCACCGCGCCAATCACCGCCGACAGGCCGATACCGCCCAGACCGAAGATGGCCACGGTGTCGCCCGGTTTGACCTTGGCGGTGTTGAGCACCGCACCGATACCGGTGGTGACGCCGCAACCGAGCAGGCAGACTTTTTCCAGCGGCGCTTCTTTAGAAATCTTGGCCACCGAAATTTCCGGCAGCACGGTGTACTCGGAAAACGTCGAGGTGCCCATGTAGTGGAAAATCGGCTCGCCTTTGTAGGAGAAACGCGTGGTGCCGTCAGGCATCAAGCCTTTGCCCTGGGTGGCACGGATGGCCTGGCAGAGGTTGGTCTTGCCTGACAGACAGAATTTGCACTTGCCGCATTCCGGGGTGTACAGCGGGATCACATGGTCGCCAACGGCAACCGAGGTCACCCCTTCACCAATGGCCTCGACCACCGCGCCACCTTCATGACCCAGAATCGACGGGAAGATGCCTTCCGGGTCCGCGCCCGACAGCGTGTAGGCGTCGGTGTGACACACGCCGGAGGCGACCACGCGCAACAGCACTTCACCCGCCTTGGGCATGGCGACATCGACTTCCACGATCTCGAGGGGTTTATTGGCTTCGAAGGCTACGGCGGCGCGGGACTTGATCATCCGGGTTTCTCCATGGAGTTGAACATTGATGGAATGAGTGTAAACCATGGCTTATTGATTAATAATCCAGGCAAAAGCAAAACATTATTGCTATATGGGGACAATCAACGTGTTGGAAAACCGCTGGGAAGGCATCGATGAGTTCGTCGCCGTCGCCGAATGCAGCCAATTCACGGCAGCGGCCGAGCGCCTGGGGGTGTCGTCGTCCCATATCAGCCGCCAGGTGGCGCGCCTGGAAGAACGCCTGCAAACGCGCCTGCTGTATCGCAGTACGCGCAAGGTGACGCTGACCGAAGCGGGCCAGACCTTCCTGCACCACTGCCAACGTTTGCAGGACGGTCGCGAAGAAGCCCTGCGCGCAGTGGGCGACCTGACCAGCGAACCCAAGGGCATGTTGCGCATGACCTGCGCGGTGGCCTATGGCGAACGTTTTATCGTGCCCCTCGTCACAAGGTTCATGGCGCTCTATCCGCAGTTGCGGGTCGATATCGAGCTGAGCAACCGCCCGCTGGACCTGGTGCACGAAGGGCTTGACCTGGCGATTCGCCTCGGGCGCCTGCAGGACTCGCGCATGGTCGCCAGTCGCCTGGCCCCTCGGCGCATGTACCTGTGCGCGTCACCTTCCTACCTCGAACGGTATGGTCGGCCACATAGCCTGTCGGAACTGAGTCGGCACAACTGCCTGATCGGCAGTTCGGATATCTGGCAACTGGCCCAGGACGGACGCGAATTTTCCCAGCGGGTGCAGGGCAACTGGCGCTGCAACAGTGGGCAGGCGGTGCTGGATGCAGCGCTGCAAGGTGTGGGGTTATGCCAGTTGCCGGACTATTACGTGCTGGAGCATTTGCAACACGGGACGCTGGTGTCGTTGCTCGAGGCCCACCAACCGCCAAATACCGCGGTGTGGGCGCTGTACCCGCAGCAACGGCATTTGTCGCCGAAAGTCAGGAAGCTGGTGGATTTTCTCAAGGAAGGCTTGGGTGACCATCCGGTTTATCGAGCATAAACAACTACCGCCCGTGTATTGCCTGGTTAGCGGTCAATAGCCGCTTTGACTGCACAAACCCAGGCAAACCCATGACGTCCAACGCCCAACAGCTCCAGCATATCAATCACTTTGTCCGCAAGGTCCTTGCGGACTTTCCAGTGCCCAGCGCCATTGCCGCCCAATTGCTGTGTGAGCATCTGCAACCGTTCAGCCAGGAAACACTGGATCCGGACACCACATTCCTGACCACGCTTGAGTACAACACCGACCACCCCAACACGGCGTACAACGCACAGATCGTCCAATCCATGAGCCTGACCGAGGCCATGATCTGCAATGCACCCCATGCCCCAGGCGGCATGATCAACACCACGGGTTTTTCCACCACCGCGCCTTACTTCACGATCGTGACCGAACTGCCGCGCCTGATGGATAACCGCATACCGCAAATGTTCAACGAAGAGTTCATTACGTCCAGCTGGATCCCGCCCAGGCGCTATGAAGCGCTCTACCGGCAAAGCGACCCTCAGGTCTACGATCCGACTACCCAATTGGCGATTGCGCCTGCCGTTCTCAGGAGGGTCATCGACTCAAGCCACTTCGAACAGACCTACGACAAGGCCGTCACACTGTTCTGGGACGAGCATCGGGACAACTACACCACCCTGATGCGCATCGCATTCACCAAGGCCTACCTCCATCAGTACGCAGAATTCACGCTCACCCTGGCAGAACGGCAGCTCGCCGCCCGAGCGGCAGGTATCGGCGTCGACAAGGACGCCGGCAACCTGACCCTGGAAGACTTCCAGGCGCCCTATTCACCGGATGCAAAGCTGTCGGTGCGGGTGCTGCGCATTCATCAATCCGAAGCCACTGACATCCTCACGATTACCGACAACCAGAGCCAGATCACGCTGGCGTACATCCCGGGAAACTCTTCGCCCATCCATGGTTTCAATACCCCGAAGGGCATGCGCAGTGCGCTGGTGAAACTGGCCGGGGATCCGACCCGGCGCAAAGCCCTGACCAACCACTTTGAACCCGACTCGATAGACTCCGGCCTGCTCTACAGGGGTGTCGAGGAAGCATTGATCGGCATGGCGATGTACCCGAAATCCTCCGGCCCTCCCGGTTTTTTCAACAGTTTGTTGCACAACGGTTATTGGGACCCGGAGCAATACATCAATAACCCCATGTATCCGGCGCTCAGAAGTGACCCATTTGCGTTTATCGCACGCCAGATCCGCACTCGCATTGCCAGGCTGGCGGCAAAAACCATTGTTTCGCCCCTGGACACGTTCAAGGCCGATACCCTCGACGCACTGGAAAAGGCCTGCCTGCTGGCGATCCCCGTGGCGTTGACCATGGGCACGGCGTTGCTGGCGGAGTTTTGCTTCGTGACATCGGGCTTGACTGCAATGGCCATCGGCGCCGATGACGTGATCAAAGACAACCCCCACGCCGTTGAGCGCATTGTGTTCGGCGCCTTGAATGCGCTCCCGGTGGTTATCCGCGGCATCGGCAAAGGCGTGAGCAACCTTGAGATGTTGCGACCTGAGCTTGGCCACGCCACGCGGGCAGAGGAAGGTCAGATCAGTGTCCAGGTCATCACTGGAGCCCCCGCCTCGGCCGAAACCGAGACTCGCCCCCTGGTCGCTACGAGCGCCCCCAGTGGCTTGCAGACCGTCAGGGTTCAGGGCGAGACCTTCCTGACCTACAAAAAACCGAATAACGGGGGCCTTTTCGAGTTATTCGTGAACAACCCAGAAGCCCCGGAAAAGATCCAATCCACCGGTCTCTACGCGATTCAAAGCGCCGACCGGCAATGGCGACGTGCCGGGCTCGCCGGAGGCGGGGCATTTCGCAATGCCTGGCAACGGGTTTACACACTGTTCGGCGGCACCGAGAACGCAAGCTTCTTCAGCCTCTACGAGATGCCTGCGCACGTTCGCGAGACGCTCGTGGAAATGCTCACTGACACCAGCTTGTTTTCGGAAGACTTCGAACCCGTCGGCACGGCTGCACAATCGATCAACAGCACCCGGAAACTGTTTTTCGAGAAAAGAAGCCAATTAAACCGCGATTCGGCGATCTTCTTTAACCGCCTGCCCTATTCACCCCTGCAGCCGGTACTCCCGCGCTTGAGCTTGAACGAGCCGCAGCAAAGTATTATCGAGAAATTGCTGCGCGCCAGTGATGGCCTCGTGATCGGCGAAAGCCACAGCGCCGAATCGAGCAAAGCCTTTCTGATCGACAACATGCAGCTACTCGCCAGCCAGGGCGTCAAACGCCTCTACTTCGAACATCTGCTGACGGATGTGCATATTCCGATGCTGAGGGCGTTTTACCGGTCCAAGAACGCACCGATGGCCGAGGAGCTGACAAATTTTCTGAACGGGATCTACCCATTGCCCCAAAACCGTTATTACTCATTCAGACATGTCGTGAGCAAAGCCCGAGACGCCGGGATCAAGGTTCAGCCGATCGACTGCATCGTGAGCTACATACTTCGCGATATCCGCGACAGCACGGGCACCCTGCGCCAGCGGATGATGAACTATTACGCCACCGAGGTGATCCAGTGGATCCAGACCTTCAAGCACAGACCAGGTAAATGGGTCGCACTGGTGGGCGATACCCATACCAATACCTTCAAGGGTATCCCTGGACTGGCAGAACTCACCGGCAGCATCGGCCTGCGGATAGAAGACAGAGTGGGCGCCCTACCTTTAGGCATCGAAGTCGACCCAGGGCGCACTGCCAGCCTGGGCCTCCACAAAGGGGAAGGCACGGTCAAAGCCAATCTGGTGTTGCGCGTTGATCCTGCCGTCTTGCAGTCTTCAGTGGAACCACAGCCCGGCCCTTCACACAGTCGAGTGGTGAAGTCGGCCGAGATACTGCTGACGCAACCGGGCCAATTCATGCTCTGGGAGGCCAGCCAGATTGACTATCGTTCCCGACGTGGGGAACTGCGCAATATCAGGATCAATAACCAGGCGGGACGGTACTTCCTCGAGGCGTCCGGCTGGCCTATCGATCAGAAGCCATTCGACAGCATTGAGGCATTGGTCAGCGAGCTGAGAACCCAGCCCGGGATGCGGCAAGTCTACCGCTAAAGGTCAGGACCCTTGATAACCCCGGCGCTGACGCAGCCATTCGAGATCTTCAGGGCGGGTGACCTTGATATTGTCCGCACGCCCTTCGATCAGGCGCGGCGCCTGGCCGGACCACTCCATGGCCGAGGCTTCATCGGTGATCACCGCATCGGCTACCAAGCTGTCGGCCAAGGCGCGGTGCAAGGCGCCGAGGCGAAACATCTGCGGCGTGTAGGCTTGCCAGATCATGCTGCGGTCGACGGTTTCCACCACGCGACCACGCTTGTCGACGCGCTTGAGGGTGTCACGAGCCGGCACCGCCAGCAGGCCACCCACAGGGTCATCCGCCAGCTCTGCCAGGAGTTTGTCGAGGTCATCACGGCCCAGGTTGGGACGCGCAGCATCGTGCACCAGCACCCAGTCATCATCACTGGCGCCCAGGGCATTAAGATGCAGCAGTGCATTGAGCACCGAGCCCGAGCGCTCCGAGCCACCGTCCGCACGTTGAATACGCGGGTCAGTGGCACACGCCAGGGCGGGCCAATAAGGATCATCAACAGCAAGACTGACCACCAGGCCCTTGAGCGAAGGGTGGTCGAGAAAACAGCCAAGGCTGTGTTCGAGAATAGTGCGTCCGCCCAGTTGCAGGTATTGCTTGGGACGGTCCGCGGCCATACGGGCACCGACGCCCGCGGCAGGAATCACGGCCCAGAAGGCCGGTAAATCAGCGTTCATTGGGCCAACTGGTAGAGGGTCTCGCCCTCCTTGACCATGCCCAACTCATGGCGAGCCCGCTCTTCGACGGTCTCCGTACCTTTTTTCAGCTCCAGCACTTCAGCATCGAGGACGCGGTTGCGCTCCAGCAGACGTTCGTTTTCGGCGTGCTGGTCGGCAATTTGCTGGGTCAGCTCTTCCACCTGCGCAAAGCTGCCATTACCGACCCATAGGCGGTACTGCAGGCCAGCCAGCAACAAGAGCAAGACGAGGAACAACCAATTGGGACTGCGCATCGAAATCCGGGTATCCAGTGAAAAAAGACCGTCATGCAAACCTTTTGCAGCAACTGATAGCACGAAGCCTGGAAAAACCAGGCTTGTGCTTGTCAGTCAGCAGATTAGCGCCGAAATGCCCACTGTCGTGAGATTTCCGACGCAATCCGCCGACTTTTTACCATTTACCGCTTAGCCGCGAAACTCGCCGCGACCGTTGTACTTGGCTTTACCCGCCAATTGCTCTTCGATGCGCAGCAATTGGTTGTACTTGGACACACGGTCCGAACGGCACAGGGAACCGGTCTTGATCTGGCCAGCCGAGGTCCCCACGGCCAGGTCGGCAATGGTGGAATCTTCGGTTTCGCCGGAGCGGTGGGAGATCACGGCAGTGTAGCCGGCAGCCTTGGCCATCTGGATGGCTTCCAGGGTTTCGGTCAGGGTGCCGATCTGGTTGAACTTGATCAGGATCGAGTTGGCGATCTTCTTGTCGATGCCCTCTTTCAGGATCTTGGTATTGGTCACGAACAGGTCGTCGCCCACCAACTGGATTTTCTCGCCGATCTTGTCGGTGAGGATTTTCCAGCCATCCCAGTCGGACTCGTCCAGGCCGTCTTCGATCGAGATGATCGGGTAGCGCTCGGTCAGGCCCTTGAGGTAGTCGGCAAAACCTTCGGAGTTGAACACCTGGCCTTCGCCGGACAGGTTGTATTTACCGTCTTCATAGAATTCGCTGGCGGCGCAGTCCAGGGCCAGGGTCACGTCGGTGCCCAGCTTGTAGCCGGCGTTGGCCACGGCTTCGGAGATCACTTTCAGTGCATCTTCGTTGGACGCCAGGTTCGGTGCAAAACCACCTTCGTCACCCACCGCAGTGCTCAGGCCACGGGCCTTCAGCACAGCCTTGAGGTGATGGAAAATCTCGGTGCCCATGCGCAGGCCTTCGGAGAAGGTCTTGGCGCCCACCGGCTGCACCATGAATTCCTGGATATCGACGTTGTTATCAGCGTGCTCGCCACCGTTGATGATGTTCATCATCGGCACCGGCATCGAGTAAACACCCGGAGTGCCGTTCAGGTTGGCGATGTGCGCGTACAACGGCAGGTCCTGGTCCTGGGCAGCCGCCTTGGCTGCGGCCAGGGAGACGGCGAGGATCGCATTGGCGCCGAGGCTGCCTTTGTTTTCGGTGCCGTCGAGCTTGATCATCGCGTGGTCCAGGGCTTTCTGGTCCAGCGGGTCCTTGCCCAGCAACAGGTCTCGGATCGGGCCGTTGATGTTGGCTACTGCCTTGAGTACACCCTTGCCCAGGTAACGGCTCTTGTCGCCATCACGCAGTTCCAGCGCTTCACGGGAACCTGTGGAAGCACCGGACGGCGCGCAGGCGCTGCCGATGATGCCGTTATCGAGAAGCACGTCGGCTTCGACGGTGGGGTTGCCACGGGAGTCGAGAACTTCACGACCTTTGATGTCGACGATTTTTGCCATTGTTGTAAACACTCCAAAGTTGACGAAAACGACGCAGCTGAAGGAAATCTTTTGACCGACCGCAAGGGTGGAACAACAGGGCAGGCTTGCAGACGACAAGGCCCAGGCCTGGGGCCTGAGCATAAAGCGTGGGAAATTCTACCGGAGAAACGCCGCTTACGCGGTCTCTACCGTCGGAAAACTCTTGACCAGCTCGTCCAACTGCTTGAGCTGGGCCAGGAACGGCTCCAGCTTGTCCAGGCGCAGGGCACAAGGGCCGTCGCACTTGGCGTTGTCCGGGTCCGGGTGGGCTTCCAGGAACAGGCCGGCCAGGGACTGGCTCATGCCCGCCTTGGCCAGGTCGGTGACCTGGGCACGACGCCCACCGGCGGAGTCCGAGCGACCACCGGGCATCTGCAGCGCGTGGGTCACGTCGAAGAACACCGGGTATTCGAACTGTTTCATGATGCCGAAACCGAGCATGTCCACCACGAGGTTGTTGTAGCCAAAGCTCGAACCACGCTCGCAGAGGATCAACTGGTCGTTACCCGCTTCCACGCATTTGCTCAGGATATGCTTCATTTCCTGAGGTGCGAGGAACTGGGCTTTCTTGATGTTGATCACAGCGCCGGTCCTGGCCATCGCGACCACCAGGTCGGTCTGGCGCGACAGGAAGGCCGGCAGCTGGATGATGTCGCACACCTCGGCGACCACGGCAGCCTGCTCAGGCTCGTGGACGTCGGTGATGATCGGCACGCCGAAGGCTTGCTTGATGTCCTGGAAGATCCGCATGCCTTCTTCAAGACCCGGGCCGCGATAGGAGGTCACGGACGAACGGTTGGCCTTGTCGAAGCTGGCCTTGAACACATAAGGGATACCCAGTTTCTGGGTAACCCGCACGTACTCTTCACAGACCTGCATCGCCATGTCGCGGCTTTCCAGCACGTTCATGCCGCCGAACAGCACCATGGGCTTGTCGTTGGCAATTTCGATGTCGCCTACGCGAATGATCTTCTGGGCCATCAGGGTTATGCCTTCTTCTGATGTTGCGTCAGTGCAGCTTTGACGAAACCGCTGAACAACGGATGACCGTCACGCGGCGTCGAGGTGAACTCAGGGTGGAACTGGCAGGCCACGAACCACGGGTGATCCGGCGCCTCGACCACTTCAACCAACGCGCCATCGCCGGAGCGACCGGAGATTTTCAGGCCGGCCTCTTTGATTTGCGGCAGCAGGTTGTTGTTCACTTCGTAGCGATGACGGTGACGCTCGACGATCACGTCCTTGCCGTAGCAATCGTGAACCAGCGAACCCGGCTCCAGCAGGCAATCCTGCGCGCCAAGGCGCATGGTGCCGCCCAGGTCGGAGCTTTCGGTACGGGTTTCGACGGCGCCGGTGGCGTCTTCCCACTCGGTGATCAGGCCCACGACCGGATGGCCGCTGGTGTGATCGAACTCGGTGGAGTTGGCGTCTTTCCAGCCCATCACGTTACGGGCGAACTCGATAACGGCCACTTGCATGCCCAGGCAGATCCCGAGGTAAGGCACCTTGTTCTCGCGAGCGTATTGCACGGCAGTGATCTTGCCTTCCACGCCACGCAGGCCGAAACCGCCGGGAACCAGGATCGCGTCCACGCCCTCAAGCAGCGCGGTGCCCTGGTTCTCGATGTCTTCGGAATCGATGTAGCGCAGGTTGACCTTGGTACGGTTGCTGATGCCGGCGTGACTCATCGCTTCGATCAGCGACTTGTACGCATCCAGCAGTTCCATGTACTTGCCGACCATGGCGATGGTGACTTCGTGCTCAGGGTTGAGCTTGGCATCGACCACCGCTTCCCACTCGGACAGGTCCGCGCCGTTGCATTGCAGGCCGAAACGCTCGACCACAAAATCGTCCAGGCCTTGCGAATGCAGGATGCCCGGGATCTTGTAGATGGTGTCGGCGTCCTCCAGGGCAATCACCGCACGTTCTTCAACGTTGGTGAATTGCGCGATCTTGCGACGCGAGGAAATATCGATCGGGTGATCGGAGCGGCATACCAGCACGTCCGGCTGCAGGCCGATGGAACGCAGCTCCTTGACCGAGTGCTGGGTAGGCTTGGTTTTGGTTTCGCCGGCGGTCGCGATGTAGGGCACCAATGTCAGGTGCATCAGCATTGCGCGCTTGGCGCCGACTTCGAAACGCAACTGGCGGATGGCTTCGAGGAACGGTTGGGATTCGATGTCACCCACGGTGCCACCGATCTCGACCATCGCCACGTCGGCATCGCCCGCGCCCTTGATGATGCGGCGCTTGATTTCGTCGGTGATGTGCGGGATCACCTGGATGGTTGCACCCAGGTAGTCACCACGGCGTTCCTTGCGCAGCACGTGCTCGTAGACGCGGCCGGTGGTGAAGTTGTTGTTCTGGGTCATGGTCGTGCGGATGAACCGCTCGTAGTGGCCCAGGTCCAGGTCGGTCTCGGCGCCGTCATGCGTGACGAACACTTCACCGTGCTGGAACGGGCTCATGGTGCCCGGGTCGACGTTGATGTACGGGTCCAGCTTGAGCATGGTGACTTTAAGCCCCCGCGCCTCCAGGATGGCCGCCAATGAAGCGGAGGCAATGCCTTTCCCCAATGAAGAAACAACACCGCCCGTGACGAATATGTAGCGCGTCATGAAAAACCCTAGAAGTCTGCGTTAAAGCGGTCCGAGCCGCCGGGGAAAGCGAAGAGAGGCCGAAGCCCCCGATCACCTGCATTAATCACAGTGCACCTTTCAAAAAAACCGCCGCGTTGTGACAGACCAGCAATGAAACACTGGTACGTTGATCGCTACACATTTTTTGGAATCGCCCAGCAAAGACTGCTTGGTAATCGGCAACTGCTGCGATTCAGGCGAATCCACAGAAGTTGTATCAAGAAGGGAGCGTAGTCTACCGGAAAGGCGCTATCAGCTCAAACCTTGATCGCAGGTCTGCGGCAACCAATGTAATTGCCCGTGATCTGCCGAGCCGGCCCATGGCCCCGCAATGGTTGGGACAGCCAGCAATTGCTCACCCCGGTAGACCAGCGGCAATCTGCCACGGACAAAGCCGGGCACGCCACTTTCGTTGAGCAGGCGCTTGAGGTCACGACGACCTCGCCCCGGCACGTCGATGACTTCGCCGCCCTGCCGATAACGGATCACCAAAGAACCTGAAGGTGCCTCGCCGACAAATCGAAGCTGACCATTGCCGGGTAACTCCAGTGGATTTCGCGGATCGGGCCAGCTTACCGATGCGTCGGAGAATTCCGACCAAATAGAAGGCAACCACCAGATGCGCTCGCCGCAACGGTGTAACTCGCCGTCGGCCAGGCGCCATACGGGCTGTGCATCGCCCCTGGCATCGCGCAGGGAACACCAGCCGGCCCAGTGGTCGCTGTCGGGCAGGCGGGTCAGTGGGTTCAGCCAGTGACGCAGGGCGTTGCGCTGGCGGGCGTCGGAAAGCTCGCGCAAGGGCGCCAGGGCCAAGGATGGCAAAAGCAACCAGGGAAACGCTGAAGACCGATCGGCGGCGTTCAGGTCCATGTGCGCCAGTTCATCGAGCAGCCCCTGGGCTTCGTCGAGGTGTTCGGCAGTGCGGGCCAGACTTGAGACTGCCTGGGGCCAGCGCTGCGTGAGCAACGGAAAGACATGATGGCGCAGGTAATTACGGGAGAACCGTGGATCAGCGTTCGAAGGGTCTTCGATCCACTTCAAGTGATGTTGGTGGGCGTAGGCTTGCAGCTCGCCACGGGTCACCTCCAGCAGCGGCCGCACCAGATGCCCCGCCGCCAACGTACGATGCGCAGGCATTGCGGCAAGCCCGCGCACACCCGCACCGCGCAGCAGGCGGAACAACAGGGTTTCGGCCTGATCGTCGCGATGCTGGCCGGTGAGCAGCACCTCCCCTGCCCCGATCACCCCGGCGAAGGCCAGATAACGTGCGTCACGAGCCGCGCGTTCAAGGCTGGCGCCGGGTTGTACCTGCACGCGCAGGATGCGCAAGCGCACGCCCAGGCTGTCGCAGACCGACTGGCAATGAGCGGGCCACGCCTCGGCGGCCGCTTGCAGGCCATGATGAACATGCACGGCGCAGAGGGGCGGTAATGTTTCGGACTTTGCCAGGGTGACCAGAAGATGCAGCAGCACGGTGGAATCGAGCCCACCAGAGAACGCGATGTGCCAGGCCGGGGCATTGCGCCAGGGGGCCAGGGTTTCCAGAAGTCGGGCCGGCAGGATTGATTTCATCACAGGTTACCGCCGCAAATCTGAAATACGTCCGTCAAGCATACACAAAGCAAATGTGGGAAGGGGCTTGCCCCCGATAGCAGTGGGCCAGTCAACAGATGCAGTGACTGACACTCAGCAATCGGGAGCAAGCCCCCTCCCACATTAAGTGACGGCGTCGGCTTAGAGGCCGTAGCTCATCAGGCGCTCATAACGACGGGCCAGCAGCGCTTCGTTATCGAACTTCTTGAGCATTGCCAGTTGCGCGCCCAGCTCGGCGCGGATGGTTGCCGCAGCGGCAGCCGGGTCACGGTGTGCGCCGCCCAGTGGCTCGGCGATCACTTTGTCCACGATCCCCAGGCCTTTGAGGCGATCAGCGGTGATGCCCATGGCTTCGGCAGCGTCCGGCGCCTTTTCGGCGGTTTTCCACAGGATCGAGGCGCAACCTTCCGGCGAAATCACCGCGTAGGTCGAATATTGCAGCATGTTCAACTGGTCGCAGACGCCAATGGCCAGTGCACCGCCGGAACCACCTTCACCGATCACAGTCGCGATGATCGGGGTTTTCAGGCGCGCCATGACGCGCAGGTTCCAGGCAATCGCCTCGCTCTGGTTGCGCTCTTCGGCATCGATCCCAGGGTAGGCACCCGGCGTGTCGATGAACGTCAGGATCGGCATCTTGAAGCGCTCGGCCATTTCCATCAGGCGGCACGCCTTGCGGTAGCCTTCCGGACGCGGCATGCCGAAGTTGCGACGCACTTTTTCGCGCACTTCACGGCCTTTCTGATGACCGATCACCATCACCGGCTGGTCGTCCAGGCGAGCGATACCGCCCACGATGGCCGCGTCGTCCGAGAAGTGGCGGTCGCCATGCAGCTCGTCGAATTCGGTGAAGATATGCTGAATGTAATCCAGGGTGTACGGACGGCGCGGGTGGCGGGCCAGGCGCGCGATCTGCCAGCTGGTCAGCTTGCCGAAGATGTCTTCGGTGAGCGTGCTGCTCTTGTCTTGCAGGCGGGCGATCTCATCGCCGATATTCAGCGAATTATCGTTGCCGACCAGGCGCAGCTCTTCGATCTTGGCTTGCAGGTCAGCGATCGGCTGTTCGAAATCAAGAAAATTCGGGTTCATAAGCGTCCGTCTTGGGTCGACGGCCAAGGGGTGCCTGGCCAGCCGGTTGTCTATTCGCGCCCTACCTTAAGGGAGAGGCGCGGTTAGGTCGAGATTAAATGTTCAGCCGAGGTCAGGGGTGCTGACCGTCAACGGTATTGGAGGAAGACGTTGTCTCGCCCGAACTGGTCACGCAAAGCTTGAATCAAGCCGTCAGCCGGATCAATTCGCCAGGTCTCGCCAAACTGCAGCATGGCCTTGGCGTCGTTGCCGGTGTACTCCATGGTCACCGGGCACGCGCCACGGTGACGCTTGAGCAGGTCACCCAACCAGCGTAGCTGATCGCCCTTGAGTGCCTCGGTCTTGACCTTCAGGCGCAGACTTTCGGCCAGGTTTGTGCGTGCATCTTCCATGCTCATCACGCGCTTGATGCGCAGGCGCAGGCCACCGGAGAAATCGTCGTTGCTGACCTCCCCTTCCACCACCACCATGGCGTCGGTCTGCAGCAGCGACTGGGCGGAGTGGAACGCGTCGGCAAACAGCGAGGCTTCGATCCGGCCCGAGCGGTCATCGAGGGTGATGAAGCCCATCTTGTCGCCCTTCTTATTTTTCATCACGCGCAGGGCGATGATCATGCCGGCGACGGTCTGGGTATCGCGCGCCGGTTTCAGGTCGATGATGCGCTGGCGGGCGAAACGGCGGATTTCGCCTTCGTACTCGTCAATCGGGTGACCGGTGAGGTACAGGCCCAAGGTGTCTTTCTCGCCCTTGAGACGTTCCTTGAGGGTCAGATCCTTGGCCTTGCGGTGGTTGGCATACACATCCGCGTCTTCTTCGACGAACAACCCGCCAAACAGGTCGGCGTGGCCGCTGTCATGGGTACGGGCGGTCTGTTCGGCAGCCTTGATCGCTTCTTCCATGGCGGTGAGCAACACCGCGCGATTGCGGTCGATATTGGCCTGGTAAGCCTTCGGTTCGTCATGGAAGTACGGGCCAAGACGGTCCAGCGCGCCGCTGCGGATCAGGCCGTCGAGGGTACGCTTGTTGATGCGTTTGAGGTCGACCCGCGCGCAGAAGTCGAACAGGTCCTTGAAGGGCCCGTCCTGGCGCGCTTCGGTGATGGCTTCCACCGGGCCTTCACCGACTCCCTTGATCGCGCCGAGGCCATAAATGATGCGGCCTTCGTCGTTCACCGTGAACTTGAACTCCGAGGCGTTCACGTCCGGCGCGTCGAGGCGCAGCTTCATGGTGCGCACTTCCTCGATCAAGGTCACGACCTTGTCGGTGTTGTGCATATCCGCCGAGAGTACCGCCGCCATGAACGGCGCCGGATAGTGGGCTTTCAGCCAGGCGGTCTGGTACGACACCAGGCCATAGGCGGCGGAGTGGGATTTGTTGAAGCCGTAACCGGCGAACTTCTCCACCAGGTCGAAGATGTTACCCGCCAGGTCAGCGTCAATATTGTTGGTGGCGCAGCCCTCAATGAAACCGCCGCGCTGCTTGGCCATTTCCTCGGGTTTCTTTTTACCCATGGCGCGACGCAACATGTCCGCGCCGCCGAGGGTGTAGCCCGCCATGACCTGGGCAATCTGCATCACCTGTTCCTGATACAGGATGATGCCGTAGGTCGGCGCCAGTACCGGCTTGAGACCCTCGTACTGATAGTCCGAATGCGGGTACGCCAGTTCGGCGCGGCCGTGCTTACGGTTGATGAAGTCATCCACCATGCCGGACTGCAACGGCCCCGGACGGAACAGGGCCACCAGTGCGATCAAGTCTTCCAGGCAGTCGGGCTTGAGCTTTTTGATCAGCTCCTTCATGCCCCGTGATTCAAGCTGGAACACTGCCGTGGTTTCGGCTTTCTGCAGCAGGCTGTAGGTCGGTTTGTCATCCAGCGGGATGAACGCGATATCCAGCGGCTCCTCGCCCACCTTGGCGCGGTCGCGGTTGATGGTCTTGAGCGCCCAGTCGATGATCGTCAGGGTACGCAGGCCGAGGAAGTCGAACTTCACCAGGCCGGCCGCCTCCACGTCATCCTTGTCGAACTGGGTAACCAGGCCGTCACCTTCTTCGTCGCAGTAGATCGGCGAGAAGTCAGTCAGCTTGGTCGGTGCGATCACCACGCCGCCGGCGTGCTTACCGACGTTACGCACCACGCCTTCGAGCTTGCGCGCCATGTCCCAGATTTCGGCGGCTTCTTCATCGACCTTGATGAAGTCGCGCAGGATTTCTTCCTGCTCGTAGGCTTTTTCCAGGGTCATGCCGACTTCGAACGGGATCATCTTCGACAGGCGGTCGGCCAGGCCGTAGGACTTGCCCTGCACCCGGGCCACGTCGCGGATTACCGCCTTGGCGGCCATGGAACCGAAGGTGATGATCTGGCTCACCGCATTGCGGCCGTACTTCTCGGCCACGTATTCGATCACCCGATCGCGACCATCCATGCAGAAGTCGACGTCGAAGTCGGGCATGGATACCCGTTCCGGGTTCAGGAAGCGTTCGAACAGCAGGTCATATTCCAGCGGGTCAAGGTCGGTGATCTTCTGCACGTAGGCCACCAAGGAGCCCGCACCTGACCCCCGGCCCGGACCTACCGGTACGCCGTTGTTCTTGGCCCACTGGATAAAGTCCATCACGATCAGGAAGTAACCGGGGAAGCCCATCTGGATAATGATATCCAGCTCGAAATTCAGCCGGTCGACGTAGACCTGGCGCTTGGCCTCGTAGTCTTCAGTAGTGTCTTTGGGCAACAGGACGCGCAGGCGATCCTCAAGGCCGTCGAACGACACTTTGCGGAAGTACTCATCAATGGTCATGCCATCGGGAATCGGGAAGTTGGGCAAAAAGTGCTTGCCCAGCTTCACTTCGATGTTGCAGCGCTTGGCGATTTCGACCGAGTTTTCCAGGGCCTCGGGCAAGTCGCTGAACAGTTCGGCCATTTCCTCGGCGCTTTTGAGGTACTGCTCTTCGCTGTAGTTCTTCGAGCGGCGCGGGTCATCCAGGGCGCGGCCTTCGCCGATGCACACGCGCGTTTCGTGGGCTTCGAAATCTTCCTTCTTGATAAAGCGCACATCGTTGGTCGCCACCAGCGGCGCGCCCAGCTTGTCGGCCAGGGCCACGGCGGCGTGCAGATGCTCTTCATCGTTGGGACGATTGGTGCGTTGCACTTCGAGGTAGAAGCGGTCGGGGAAAACCTGCATCCATTCGCGGGCCAGCACTTCGGCTTCCTGCGGATTGCCACCCAGCAGCGCGATACCGATCTCGCCCTCCTTGGCGGCCGAGAGCATGATCACGCCTTCGCTGGCTTCGGCCACCCACTCGCGCTCGATGATGATCGAGCCATTGCGCTGACCCTCGATAAAGCCACGGGAAATCAGCTCGGTCAGGTTGCGATAACCCACGCCGTTCATCGCCAGCAGGCTGATGCGGCTCAGGGGGTTATCCGGGTCCTTGTTGGACAACCACAGGTCGGCGCCGCAGATCGGCTTGATACCTGCGCCCATGGCGTTTTTGTAGAACTTGACCAGGGAGCACATGTTGTTCTGGTCGGTAACCGCCACCGCCGGCATGTTCATGCCCACCAGGGTCTTGACCAGCGGCTTGATCCGTACCAGGCCGTCGACCAGGGAGTATTCAGTGTGCAGGCGTAGATGAACGAATGAAGCCGGCATAGTGATCCTGTGCAATAACTTGGAAACGACAAGGCCCGGGATTGTACCGGGCCTGGAGCAAAACATCAGCCTCGCGACTACACCTCGCTGAGGCTCTCGCGCAGCTCATAAGCCTGGCGCACCGGGGCGAACGAGCGGCGATGGATCGGCGTAGGACCGAGTCGCGCCAGGGCTTCCAGATGAACGGGCGTCGGGTAGCCTTTATGGCCGCCCATGCCGTAGCCCGGGTAAACCAGATCGAAAGCCGCCATTTCGCGGTCGCGGCTGACCTTGGCCAGAATCGACGCCGCTGCAATCGCCGGCACCTTGCTGTCGCCCTGGACCACGGCCTCGGCGCGCATCGTCAGTTTGGGGCAACGGTTACCGTCAATCATCGCCAGCCTGGGCGTGATATGCAGCCCTTCAACCGCACGCTGCATGGCAAGCATGGTGGCGTGCAGGATGTTCAACTCGTCGATTTCTTCGACTTCCGCCCGGGCGATATGCCAACTCAAGGCCTTTTCACAGATTTCGTCATAAAGCTTTTCACGACGGGCTTCAGTGAGTTTTTTCGAGTCATTAAGGCCCAGGATCGGACGGCTCGGATCGAGGATCACCGCCGCCGTTACGACCGCACCGCACAACGGGCCGCGTCCGACTTCGTCGACACCCGCCACCAGTTCGTGGGCTTGTGCCACCAGGCTGAAATCCAGGCCCATCTGCATGCTCATAAGGCTTCCTGTTTATGGCCGATCAGCTCCAGCACGGCATCCGCCGCCTGGTTCGAGGCATCACGGCGCAAGGTGCGGTGAATAGCGTCGAAACCACGGGTCTGCTCTTCGCCGCCATCAATCAAGGGTAGTAGAGTTTGCGCCAGCGCTTCGGGCGTAGCATCGTCCTGCAACAACTCCGGCACCAGCAGCCGTTGGGCCAGCAGATTGGGCAATGAAATATACGGGCTCTTGACCATCCGCTTGAGAATCCAGAAAGTCAGCGGCGCCAGGCGATAGGCCACGACCATCGGACGCTTGTACAGCAGGGCTTCCAGGGTCGCGGTACCCGACGCGATCAATACGGCGTCGCAAGCGGCCAGGGCCAGATGGGACTGACCGTCGAGCAGGGTCAGCGGCAGGTTGCGCCCTTGCAGCAGTGTTTCAATTTGCGCGCGACGCTGCGGGCTGGCACACGGCAGCACAAAACGAACGCCTGGCTTGAGTGCCTGCAGACGTTCGGCGGCATCAAAAAACAGGCTGCCCAGTCGTCCGACCTCGCCCCCCCGGCTACCCGGCATCAGTGCGACCAGCGGGCCGGCGACCAGCCCCAGTTCGGTACGCGCCGCGTCACGGTCAGCCTGCAAAGGAATGGCATCGGCCAGGGTATGGCCGACGAACCGCACCGGCACGCCCTTCTCTTCGTAGAATCTGGCCTCGAACGGCAGCAGGGTCAGCATCAAGTCGCAGCCTTCGCGAATCTTGAGCACACGCTTTTGCCGCCACGCCCATACGGACGGGCTGACATAGTGCACGGTCTTGATCCCGGCCTGGCGCAGCTTGAGTTCAATGTTGAGGGTGAAGTCCGGGGCATCGATACCGATAAAGACGTCGGGCTTTTCGTCGATCAGCGTCTGGATCAGCAGCTTGCGCCGCGCGAGCAATTCACGCAGGCGCCCCAGCACTTCGACCAACCCCATGACCGACAGGCGCTCCATCGGAAAGTAGGAGGTAAGGCCTTCGGCCTGCATCAAGGGACCACCGACGCCGATAAACTCGATGGCCGGGTGCCGGGCTTTCAGCGCCCGCATCAGGCCGGCGCCGAGAATATCGCCGGAAGCTTCCCCGGCGACCAATGCGATACGCAACTTGGCCATGATCAGCGGGTAATGCCGCGAGTCGACGCCTGGATCGAGTCACGAAACACCGCGACTTCCGGGAACGACGCTGCCGGCTCGGTCAGTTCGATCAAGGCCTGCTCAACCGTCAGCCCTTGACGGTAAACCGTCTTGTAGGCGCGGCGCAGGGCCTGGATTGCGTCGTCGCTGAAACCGCGACGGCGCATGCCTTCGAAATTCATGCTGCGCGCTTCGGCAGGGTTGCCGAACACCGTGACGAATGCAGGGACATCCTTGCCGATGGCGGTGCCCATGCCGGAAAAGCTGTGGGCGCCGATATGGCAGTATTGATGAACCAGGGTGAAACCGGACAGGATTGCCCAGTCATCCACATGCACATGCCCGGCCAACGCAGTGTTATTGACCAGGATGCAATGGTTGCCAATCACGCTGTCGTGGCCGATATGCGCATAGGCCATCACCAGGTTGTGATCACCCAGCGTGGTCTCGGCACGGTCCTGCACGGTGCCACGGTGAATGGTCACGCCTTCGCGGATGATGTTGTGGTCACCGATGACCAGCCGTGTTTCTTCACCCTTGTACTTCATGTCCGGGGTGTCTTCGCCTACCGAGGAAAACTGGTAGATACGATTGTGTTTGCCAATGCGGGTCGGACCCTTGAGGATCACGTGTGGCCCGATGACAGTCCCCTCGCCGATTTCCACACCTGCGCCGACGATCGACCAGGGGCCGACCTCAACGTCGGCGGCCAGTACGGCCGACGGATCGATGATTGCGCGAGGGTCAATCAAACTCATAGTTTGCGTTCCGCACAGATGATCTCGGCAGAGCACACCGGCTTGCCATCCACCGAAGCCTGGCATTCGAACTTCCAGATCTGGCGCTTGCAGCTGATGAACTTGGCTTCCAGGATCAACTGGTCGCCCGGAGTGACCGGATTGCGGAAACGCAACTTGTCGGAACCCACGAAATAGTAAAGCGTGCCGTCGGCAGGCTTGAGGTCAAGCATTTTGAAACCAAGGATACCGGCAGCCTGGGCCATTGCTTCGATGATCAACACGCCCGGCATGATGGGATGCGCAGGAAAGTGACCATTGAAAAACGGTTCGTTGATGCTGACATTCTTGTAGGCACGAATGCGCTTTTCCTCAACATTGAGGTCCACTACACGATCCACCAGCAGGAACGGATAACGGTGAGGCAGGTATTCGCGAATCTCGTTGATGTCCATCATTTCGGGGGGAAGCCTGTAATAAAGATTGGGGGCGGGCGGACTAAAAGCACGCCCCGCTAGCAAATCAAGGAGGCAGTCTATCGGCTGTGCACACTTGATATGGAAATGGTATCAGCCTTCTGATGAAGCATCACCGCCAGGGGTCACGTCCCCAACACGCTTTTCCAGCTGTTTGAGACGTCGAGCCATGTCGTCGAGCTGTCTCAGACGCGCCGCACTCTTGCGCCATTCAGCTGCTGGCTGCATGGCGGTACCGGATGAATAAGACCCTGGCTCGGTAATCGAGTGAGTGACCATGGTCATGCCGGTGATATAGACGTTGTCGCAAATATCGATATGCCCCACCAGCCCTACGCCACCGGCGAGCATGCAATGCTTGCCGATCCTGGTGCTGCCGGAAATCCCCACGCAGGCCGCCATGGCGGTGTGGTCGCCAATCTGCACGTTGTGGGCAATCTGGATCTGGTTGTCGAGCTTCACGCCATTGCCAATCACGGTGTCGGCCAAGGCCCCGCGATCAACAGCAGTGTTCACACCGATTTCCACGTCGTCGCCGATCAATACACCGCCGACTTGAGCAACCTTGTGCCAAATACCTTTGGAGTTGGCAAAACCAAAACCTTCCCCACCGATCACAGCGCCCGACTGAATGACCACCCCCTTACCGATACGCACATCGTGGTAGAGGGTCACACGGGGAGCCAGCCAGCCATCGACACCGATTTCACAACGCGCACCGATAAAGCAATGCGCACCGATCGTTACACCTGCGGCAATGCGCGCCCCGCTCTCGATCACTGCAAATGCGCCAATGCTGGCCGCAGGATCAACCTGGGCATCATCGGCGATGACCGCAGACGCATGAATGCCGGCACTGGCTTTAGGTTTCGGGTCGAACAGGTGCGATACCTTGGCATACGCCAGGTAAGTATCGGCCACCACCAGCGCGTCCCCCGTAAACCCTTCAGCATCGGCTGCCGTCAGCAACACGGCGGCTGCCTGGCTATCGACCAGGTATTTACGGTATTTGGGGTTTGCAAGGAAGCTCAACTGAGCTGGGCCAGCCTCCTGCAAGGTGGCTAGCCCAGTGATTTCCTTCTCCTTGGAGCCACGCAAGGTGGCCCCCAGGAACTCGGCCAACTCGCCGAGCTTGATAGTCGCAGTCATGGTTTACTTCAGCTGGTTCATGCGCTCGATCACCTGGCGGGTGATGTCGTATTGAGGCTTGACGTCAATCACGGCGCCACGTTCGAACACCAGGTCAAAGGCACCCTTCTTGATGACTTCTTCCACGGCGCTGTCGAGCTTGGGCTTGAGCTGCTTGAGCATTTCGCGGTCGGCAACCGCCTTGGCTTCGTTCAGCTCCTTGGACTGGAACTGGTAGTCACGGGCCTTTTGCTTGAACTCAAGCTCCAGACGTTCGCGCTCGCCTTGCTGCATCTTGTCGCCACCGGCAACCAGACGGTCCTGGATGCCCTTGGCGCTGCTTTCCAGAGTCTTGAGCTTGGTCAGTTGCGGACCGAATTTCTTCTCGGCATCCACGGCGTAACGCTTGGCCGCATCAGATTCCAGAAGGGCCATCTGATAGTTCAGCACGGCAATTTTCATTTCGGCGAAGGCCGGGGTGGTTACCAGCACAGTGGCCAGCAGGACCAATTGAGTCAACTTACGCACGATGTACTCCTACAGAATCCGTTGTCGTTATCTTAGGTCAGACGCTTAGAACGTCTGGCCAAGGGAGAATTGGAAAATCTGGGTTTCAGCGTTATCCGGTTTCTTGATCGGCATGGCCAGAGCAAAGCTCAATGGGCCCAGCGCAGTCACCCAGGTCACACCCACACCCACGGAGCTCGCCAGATTGCTGAGACTCACGTCGTTACACTGGGTGTTGGACCGCGAACCGTTCGGGTTGGTGATCTGTTCACATTTGGAGTCGAACACGTTACCCACATCCCAGAAGACCGAAGTACGCAGGGAACGCTGATCTTTCACGAATGGCAGCGGGAACAGAATTTCCGCACCGCCCTGGATCAGAACGTTACCGCCGAATGGCAGCGGCTTGTTGTCGGAGTCCACTCGCGTGCCCTGGTTACCCGTAAAGGCCTCGCCACGGCTCGGCGTACCACGAGGACCCAGGGTGCTGTCCTTGAAGCCACGTACCGAGTTGAAGCCACCCGCGTAGTAGTTTTCATAGAACGGCAAGCCATCGGTCGAACCATAACCGTCGCCATAACCCAGTTCGGTGTGCAGGCGCATGGTGTAGTTGTCGCTCAACGGCTGGAACAACTGGCCGCGATAATCGAGCTTGAAGAACGACAGGTCGCTGCCCGGCGTGGTGACTTCCGCGGTCAGGCTCTGGGAATGGCCACGGGTTGCCAGTACACCTTTGTTCAGGGTCGACTCGGACCAGCCGGCAGACGCCTTGAAGTTCAGGAACTTGTCGCCTTCACGGCGGGTGAAGTCGAAGATCTCGTCCACGGTGTACACACCGGTCTTGATCTCATCCTGCTGCGCGGTCAGGCCGAAGGTGAGACGCGAGGTCTCGCTGATCGGGTAACCCACGTTCACACCGGCGCCGAGGCTGTCGATCGCGTAGCTTGCAACGTCAACGTCGAGGTCTTTGTAGTCGGTGGTGCGATAGAAGGCGTTGTAGCCCAGGCTCACACCGTCTGCAGTCCAGTAGGGGTCGGTATAGCCGAAGTTGTATCGGCTCTGGTATTCGCTTCGGGTCAGGCCGATGGAGACACGGTTACCGGTACCGAGGAAGTTGTTCTGGGTGATGGAACCGCCCAGGATCAAACCGGCGCTCTGTGCGAAACCGACGCTGGCGGTGATCGAGCCCGAGGCTTGTTCTTCAACGGCGTAGTTCACGTCGACCTGGTCATCCACACCCGGTACGGCCGGGGTTTCAACGTTGACTTCCTTGAAGAAGCCCAGGCGTTCGAGTCGGGTCTTGGATTGGTCGATCAGGTAAGTCGACGCCCAGCCACCTTCCATCTGGCGCATTTCACGACGCAGCACTTCGTCCGAGGACTTGGTATTGCCACGGAAGTTGATGCGGTTGACATAGGCACGCTTGCCCGGATCGACGACGAACGTGATGTCCACGGTGTGGTCTTCATCGTTCGGGGTCGGCACGCCGTTGACGTTGGCGAAGGTGTAGCCTTCGTTACCCAGGCGACGGGTGATCAGCTCGGACGTGGTGGTCATCAGCTTGCGCGAGAACACCTGATCCTTCTGGACCAGCAACAGGGACTTGACCTGGTCTTCAGGTACTTTCAGGTCACCGCTGAGCTTGACGTCACGAACCTTGTACTTCTCGCCTTCGTTGACGTTGACAGTGATGTAGACGTGCTTCTTGTCCGGGGTGATGGACACCTGGGTCGAAGCGATGTCCATATTGATGTAGCCACGGTCCAGGTAGTAGGAGCGCAGGCGTTCCAGGTCGCCGGACAATTTCTCACGGGCGTACTTGTCATCATTCTTGAAGAACGACAACCAGTTGGTGGTCTTGAGTTCGAACAGGCCGATCAGGTCTTCATCAGCGAACTTGGTGTTGCCCACCACGTTGATGTGCTGGATGGCCGCCACGGTACCTTCGTTGATGTTGACCTTCAGGCCTACCCGGTTACGCGGCTGCGGAATCACTTCCGTGTCCACGCTCGCCGAGTAGCGGCCCTGGGCAACGTACTGGCGTTGCAGTTCGTTACGCACACCTTCAAGGGTGGCGCGCTGGAAGATCTCGCCCTCGGCCAGCCCCGACTGCTTCAACCCTTTCATCAGGTCTTCAGTGGAGATGGCCTTGTTGCCCTCGATCGTGATACTCGCAACCGAAGGCCGCTCGACGACGGTGATGACCAGGACATTGCCTTCGCGACCCAGTTGGATATCTTGAAAGAACCCGGTTTTGAACAGCGCACGAGTGGATTCCACCAGGCGACGATCATCAGCCTGTTCCCCGACGTTCAACGGCAAGGCACCAAAGACGCTACCCGCGGAAACCCGCTGGAGGCCGTTGACGCGAATATCGGAGATGGTGAAGGACTCGGCGTGAACTTCGGCGATCATCAATACGGTGAGAACCGCAGTTAGCAGCAGACGTTTCATGAAGTCCTTTCTTATTCCAACTGGCAATAAACAAACTGCCGCAAAATGCGGCAGATTCGCAATTCAGCGAAGCGTTACAGTCGTCCCAGATCGTTGACCAGAGCTAACAACATCACTCCGACCACCAAACTGATACCGATCTGTATCCCCCAACCCTGCACCCGATCCGACAAGGGGCGACCACGCACCCACTCGACCAGATAAAACAGCAGATGCCCCCCATCCAATACGGGAATGGGCAGCAAATTCAGAACTCCAAGGCTGATACTCAGATAAGCCAGGAAATTCAAGAAATCCGCGACACCCGACTGGGCAGAAGCGCCCGCCACTTTAGCAATGGTTATCGGTCCACTCAAGTTTTTTACCGAGAGCTCGCCGAACAACATTTTCTTGAGGGATTCGAGGGTCAGCACGCTCATGGTCCAAGTGCGCCTGGCACCCTCGCCAATCGCGGCCAACGGCCCGAAGCTGACCTCTCTCACCATCGATGGCGGCCAATCGACACCTTTGACCCCGGCACCCAGGTAACCCCCGGCGGCCTTGGCCTCCCCACGAACCGACAAGGTCACAGGGACGTCGATTTGAGCACCTTCACGCTCAACTTTCAGCACAATTTTGGTATCAGGACGTACACGCACCAGGTCGACCACTTGCTGCCAGTCACCCAGTGCCTGGCCATCAAGGGCCAACAGCCGATCGCCGGTTTTAAGGCCTGCGGCCTGGGCCGGACCTTTCGGGTCCAGCTCGGCCAATACCGGCGGCAGCGCCGGACGCCAGGGACGAATGCCCAGGGATTTGATCGGATCCGGCTCGTCAGCACTTTGAAGCCAACGGTCCAACGCCAGCTCACGTGGGCTTTCGGCACTGGAGTCCTGCTCGCGCACCACCACATTGACGGTACCGCTCTCACCCAGTCGACGCACCAATTGCAGATTGACCGCGCCCCAACCGGTGGTGGGTTCGCCATCAATGGAAACAATTTCCTGCCCTGCCACCAGCCCGGCCTTGGCCGCAATACTGCCTGACTCGACCGCGCCGATGACCGGGCGCACCTGCTGGCTGCCCATCATGGCGAGCACCCAGAAGAACACCATCGCCAACAGGAAGTTGGCAATCGGCCCGGCGGCCACGATGGCGATACGCTGACGAACGGTCTTGCGGTTGAAGGATTGGTCCAACTGATCCGCAGGCACTTCGCCTTCTCGCTCGTCGAGCATCTTCACGTAGCCACCCAGCGGGATGGCGGCGATCACGAACTCGGTGCCACGACGATCATGCCAGCGAACCAGCGGCATGCCGAAACCGACGGAAAAGCGCAGTACCTTGACGCCGCAACGCCGCGCCACCCAGAAGTGGCCGAATTCGTGGAAGGTAACCAGCACACCCAGAGCAACCAGGGTGCCGACAATCATGTAGAGCGCACTCATCTAATTTCTCCGCATTTCAATCCGATGCCTGAAGGCGCTCACCCGCCCACAGCCTGACGCGCGTTGCGGTCCAGCCATTGCTCGGCCAGGGCCCGGGCCTTGGTATCCGCCTCAAACACGGCTCCCAGATCATTCACAGCCACTACGGGCTCAAGATTCAGGACGTCCTCGATGATACTCGCGATCTGCGGAAAGCGGATGCGCCGTTCGAGAAACGCCGCCACGGCCACTTCATTGGCTGCATTAAGCATGGCTGGCGCACTGTTACCCGCCTCGGCCGCTTGCCGGGCCAGACGCAGGCACGGGAAACGCTGCTCGTCCGGCGCCTGGAAATCCAGGCGCGCAATCGCAAACAGGTCCAACGGCGCCACACCGGAGTCAATCCGTTCCGGCCACGCCAGGGCATTGGCGATCGGCGTGCGCATATCGGGGTTACCCAATTGCGCCAGCACCGAGCCGTCCACGTAATCGACCAGGGAATGAATCACACTTTGTGGGTGAATCACCACTTCCACCTGGTCAGGCCGCGCATCGAACAACCAGCACGCCTCAATCAGCTCCAGCCCCTTGTTCATCATGCTTGCCGAATCCACGGAGATTTTGCGCCCCATGGACCAATTCGGATGCGCACACGCCTGGTCCGGCGATACATACTCCAGCTCATCCAGCGGCGTTTGCCGGAAGGGGCCACCGGAAGCCGTGAGCAAAATCCGGCGCACACCCACCTGGCTCAAGCCACGGGCAAAATCGACGGGCATGCACTGGAAGATCGCGTTGTGCTCACTGTCGAGGGGCAACAGGACCGCACCGCTCTTGCGCACGGCCTGCATGAAGAGCGCACCGGACATGACCAGGGCTTCTTTATTGGCCAGCAGGATCTTTTTGCCCGCATCGACTGCGGCCAGCGTGGGACGCAAACCCGCTGCCCCGACGATCGCCGCCACCACCGTATCCACTTCGGCATCCGCCGACACCTGGCACAGCCCTTCCTCACCCACCAACACTTGGGTGGCAAGGCCGGCAGCGCGCAGATCATCCTGCAGGCCACGCGCAGCAGTTGCCTGCGGCACCACCGCAAAACGCGGCGAGTGGCGCACGCACAGCGCCAGCAGCTCGCTGATACGCGTGAAGCCAGTCAGGGCGAACACTTGATAGCGATCAGGATGACGGGCGATGACATCCAGGCTGCTCAGCCCGACCGAGCCCGTCGCGCCCAGCACCGTGACCTGTTGCAGGCGGCTCACGAAGCGATCATCCACAGCAACACGGCAAAGATCGGCAACGCAGCGGTGAGGCTATCGATACGGTCCAGCACGCCACCGTGACCCGGCAACAGGTTACTGCTGTCCTTGATCCCGGCCTGACGCTTGAACATGCTTTCGGTGAGGTCGCCCACCACCGAAATGAATACGACCACGGCAGTGCCCAACAAGGCCAGGAAGATCTGCTTCACCGACCAGTCACGCAGCACACCGACCCCCAACGCAATCAGCAGCGTAAAGGCCAGGCCGCCGTATACGCCTTCCCAGCTCTTGCCCGGGCTGACGGCCGGCGCCAGCTTGCGCTTGCCAAAGGTACGGCCGGAAAAGTAGGCGCCGATGTCAGCGCCCCAGACCAGCACCATGACGGCCAGGATCAATTCGTTGCCGTTGGGGAAACGCTTGATTTCCACCAGTCCTTGCCAGGCCGGCAGCAGGATCAGCAAACCAATTACCAGCTTGCACGCGACACTGGACCACTGGCCGCTGGTCCGTGGATAGGTGAGCACCAGGAATGTCGCCGTGGCCCACCACAGTACCGCCGCCCCCAGCACCCAGGGCGCGATATCGGGCAGGATGTACATCAGGAACAGCAACAGCGCGACGATGGCGGCGTACGCCACACGTGGCAATTGGTCGCTGAACCCCGCCAGACGCGCCCACTCCCATGCACCGAGGGTAACGACCAGGCCGATGAACAGCGCAAAACCGGAGCCTTCAAGCAGGAAAAAACCGCACAAGGCAATCGGCAGCAGGATCAGTGCCGTGATGATTCGTTGTTTAAGCATTTAAACCCGGGCTCCAGCTTCGATCTGCTCGCTCGTTTTACCGAAGCGACGCTGACGGGAAGCGAAATCGGCCAGCGCATTGCGCATGGCATCGTGTTTGAAGTCCGGCCAGAACAGGTCGGAGAAGTACAGCTCGGTATAGGCCAGCTGCCACAGCAGGAAATTGCTGATGCGGTGCTCACCACCGGTACGAATGCACAAGTCCGGCAACGGCAGGTCGCCGGTCACCAGGCAGGTTTGCAACAGTTCGGGCGTAATGTCGTCGGGCCGCAGATGACCGGCCTGCACTTCGCGGGCCAGTCGCTGCGCAGCCTGGGCAATGTCCCACTGGCCGCCGTAATTGGCTGCGATCTGCAGCACAAAACGGTTGCTGCCGGCAGTGATGGCCTCGGCTTCACGCATGGCCGCCTGCAGCTCCGGATGGAAGCGGGAGCGATCACCAATGATGCGCAGGCTGATGTTGTTGTCATTGAGGCGCTTGGCCTCGCGACGCAGCGCCTTGAAGAACAGGTCCATCAAGGCGCTGACCTCTTCGGCGGGCCGTTGCCAGTTCTCACTGGAAAAGGCAAACAGCGTCAGCACTTCAACCTTGGCTTCGGCACACACCTCGATGACAGCGCGCACCGCATCGACACCCGCTTTATGCCCGGCAACACCCGGCATAAAGCGTTTCTTCGCCCAGCGATTATTCCCATCCATGATGATCGCGACATGGCGCGGCACCACAGAGGGCACAGTCTGCTTGGTCTTTTCCATGAAGGCGTCCTGACCCCTTATACGGCCATCAGGTCCTTTTCTTTTTCCTCGGTGGCCTTGGTGATCTGGGCCTCCGCATCCTTGGTCAGCTTATCGATATCGGCGACGGCGCGACGCTCTTCGTCTTCGCTGATTTCCTTGTCCTTGACCAGCTTCTTCAGATCACCCAAGGCATCGCGACGGATATTGCGCACGGCCACGCGTGCATCTTCAGCCGCGCTGCGCGCCTGCTTGGTGAAGCCCTTGCGGGTTTCTTCGGTCAGGGCAGGCATGGAAATCAGCAGCAACTCGCCCAGGTTGGTCGGGTTGAGGTTCAGGCCGGCGCTCTGGATGGCTTTGTCGACAGCGCCGAGCATGTTGCGCTCGAAGGCGACGACTTGCAGGGTGCGCGAGTCTTTTACGGTGATGTTGGCCACCTGGGTGATGGACGTGTCCGTGCCGTAGTACGGCACCATCACGCTGCCCAGGATGCTCGGGTGCGCCTTGCCGGTACGAATCTGGCCGAACGCATGGTTCAGAGACTCCAGGGATTTGTGCATACGCTCTTGAGCGTCTTTCTTGATTTCGTTGATCATTGTTGGCCTTCCTCGATCAGAGTCCCTTCCGCGCCGCCGTGTACGATATTCAGCAGGGCGCCGGGCTTGTTCATGTTAAATACGCGCAGCGGCATCTTGTGGTCGCGGCACAGGCAGATAGCCGTCAGGTCCATCACACCCAGCTTGCGATCCAGCACTTCATCGTAGGTCAGATGATCGAACTTCTCGGCATGCGGGTCTTTGAATGGATCTGCAGTGTATACGCCATCCACCTTGGTCGCCTTCAGCACCACGTCGGCGTCGATTTCGATAGCGCGCAGGCATGCGGCCGAATCGGTGGTAAAGAACGGGTTGCCGGTGCCTGCGGCAAAAATCACCACTTCCTTGGCGTTCAGGTGGCGCATGGCTTTGCGGCGATCATAGTGATCGGTCACGCCGACCATGGAAATCGCCGACATCACGATGGCCGAGATGTTGGCGCGCTCCAGGGCGTCGCGCATGGCCAGGGCGTTCATCACAGTGGCCAGCATGCCCATGTGGTCGCCAGTGACCCGATCCATGCCGGCAGCACTCAGTGCCGCACCGCGGAACAGGTTGCCACCGCCGATCACCAGACCCACCTGAACACCGATACCGACCAATTGGCCGACTTCGAGCGCCATGCGGTCAAGCACCTTGGGGTCGATCCCGAACTCTTCCGAGCCCATCAGGGCCTCGCCGCTGAGCTTGAGTAGAATGCGTTTATAGCGAGCCTGATAACCACTGCCCTGCTGAGCCATTGCGAATCTCTCCTGCGGCGTATGTTCTAAAAAATTCTTGGCGAGCCGTTTACGGCTTGCGTTCACTCTAGCTGGACGCTATCACAGCGCCATCGGAACACGGCTTTGTAAGCCAGTTCCGAGGGGAAGCCAAATAAAATTAGCTTTCCCATTTGAAAAGAGGCTGCGCGCGTGAGCGGGCAGCCTCTTTCGGGCGACAGTTGAAAACTGTCTTATTGCTTGGCGGCAGCCAGCTGGGCAGCAACTTCTTCAGCGAAGTTGTCGACCGGCTTCTCGATGCCGTCGCCTACTTTGAAGTAGGTGAAGGAAACGATTTCAGCACCGGCTTTCTTGGCCAGTTCGCCCACCTTGATTTCAGGGTTCTTGACGAACGCCTGTTCAACCAGGCTTGCTTCAGCCAGGAACTTGCTGATACGGCCCTTGACCATATTTTCAACAATGTTTTCCGGCTTGCCTTTGATTTTTTCTTCGTTCAGCTGCAGGAACACAGCTTTTTCACGCTCGATCGCTTCGGCAGACACTTCCGAAGGCAGCAGGAACTCAGGGTTGCTCGCAGCAACGTGCATGGCGATGTCTTTAGCCAGCTCAACGTCGCCGCCTTTCAGAACAACCGCTACACCGATTTTGTTGCCGTGCAGGTAACCGCCGACAACATCACCTTCCACACGGGTCAGGCGACGGATGTTGACGTTTTCGCCAACCTTGCCAACCAGTACCAGGCGTGCAGCTTCCTGAGCTTCGATCAGCGGAGCGACGTCAGTCAGCTTGTCGGCGAACGCTTTATCAACGCTGGCAGCAACAAATGCCTTGAAGTCGTCCTGCAGAGCCAGGAAGTCGGTCTGCGAGTTCACTTCCAGCAGAACGGCGGATTTGCCGTCTTCTTTCAGAGCGATAGCGCCTTCAGCAGCTACGTTGCCTGCTTTCTTGGCAGCCTTGATCGCGCCGGAAGCACGCATGTCATCAATGGCTTTTTCAATGTCGCCGTCAGCCTTTTCCAGGGCTTTCTTGCAATCCATCATGCCTTCGCCGGTACGCTCACGCAGTTCTTTAACCAACGCTGCAGTAATTGCTGCCATTTTCAAATTCCTCTTGGATAGGTTTTCAACCATTCCACCCGATCGAACGGGGGATCAATTCTTCCCGAACCACCGTTGTAGGCCGCTGCACGTTACAGTTGCCATGTTGCGCTGCCACAAGTGGGCGCCGACAAACGGTTTTCGAGGTGGCAAAAAGGGGGCCAAGCCCCCTTTTTGCTTACTGAGTCAACGCCAGGGCGTCAGTTACTCAGCGGCAGCTACCGGAGCTTCTTCAACGAACTGCTCGGTACCACCAGCAACGTGGTTGCGACCACGGATTACAGCGTCAGCCATCGAACCCATGTACAGCTGGATAGCGCGGATTGCGTCATCGTTGCCTGGGATGATGTAGTCAACGCCTTCCGGGCTGCTGTTGGTATCGACTACGCCGATAACCGGGATGCCCAGCTTGTTGGCTTCGGTGATCGCGATGCGCTCGTGATCAACGTCGATAACGAACAGTGCGTCAGGCAGACCGCCCATGTCCTTGATACCACCCAGGGAACGATCGAGCTTTTCCAGGTCGCGAGTGCGCATCAGCGCCTCTTTCTTGGTCAGCTTGGCGAAAGTACCGTCTTCGGCCTGCACTTCAAGGTCACGCAGACGCTTGATGGAAGCACGGATGGTTTTGAAGTTGGTCAGCATGCCGCCCAACCAGCGGTGATCGACGTACGGCGAACCGCAACGTGCTGCTTCTTCAGCAACGATCTTGCCGGCGGAACGCTTGGTACCGACGAACAGAATCTTGTTTTTGCCCTGAGCCAGGCGCTCTACGAAGGTCAGCGCTTCGTTGAACATTGGCAGGGTTTTTTCAAGGTTGATAATGTGGATCTTGTTACGTGCGCCGAAAATGTACTTACCCATTTTCGGGTTCCAGTAACGGGTCTGGTGACCGAAGTGCACACCGGCCTTCAGCATATCGCGCATGTTGACTTGGGACATGATAGTTCCTTAATAAGTCGGGTTTGGCCTCCACGTATCCCAATGACCAACCAGCGGCTTCAAAGCCTCCGGCACCCAGGTCATCGTGTCGACACGTGTGTGGATTTAAGCTCTGCGGGGTATCCCCGGAAAGCGGCGCATTTTATACCACAGCATCGGCAAAAACGGAACACGCATTCACGTTTGCCGCGCGACGCGCTCACGTAACCCCTTGAATAGAGCCGACCTACCCCTACCTTATAGAGAGAAGCGATCATCAGAGGCTCATGATTTGACGCCATCGTCTGTTAGAATCGCGTTTTTTGTGGCTTGTGCGAATTCTGCAACCTTTTGTCGCACGCCCGTCAACCGAATTGATTTCAGCGTATTGCGCTAGAGAGAGCCTGTATGACCGTGAGTTTGAAAACCGCCGAAGACATCGCCGGCATGCGCATTGCCGGAAAACTGGCTGCCGACGTGCTGGAAATGATCGCCGAGCACGTCAAGCCCGGCGTCACCACCGAAGCACTGAACCAGATCTGCCACGACTATATAGTCAACGTGCAAGGCGCCATCCCTGCGCCGCTGAACTACAAGGGCTTCCCCAAGTCGATCTGCACCTCGGTCAACCACGTGGTCTGCCACGGGATTCCGGGTGACAAGCCGCTCAAGGATGGCGACACCCTGAACATCGACGTCACTGTGATCAAGGACCGTTACTTCGGCGACACCAGCCGCATGTTCCATGTCGGCACCGTGGCGCCGTGGGCCGAGCGCCTGTCCCAGGTGACCCAGGAATGCATGTACAAGGCCATCGAGATCGTCAAGCCTGGCTGCCGCCTGGGCGATATCGGCGAAGTGATCCAGAAGCACGCCGAAAAGAACGGTTTCTCGGTGGTACGCGAATTCTGCGGCCACGGCATCGGCACCGTTTTTCACGAAGAACCGCAGATCCTGCACTACGGCCGCGCCGGCACCGGCATGGAACTCAAGGCCGGCATGACCTTTACCATCGAGCCGATGATCAACCAGGGCAAGGCCGATACCAAGGTGCTGGGCGACGGCTGGACCGCCATCACCAAGGACCGCAAGCTCTCGGCGCAGTGGGAACACACCCTGCTGGTCACCGAGACCGGCTACGAGATCTTTACCCTGCGCGCCGACGACACGATTCCACGCGTATCGGCGTAAAGGCCGGGCAGGTTTTCCCAACGGTGTAATGACTGACTGACAGATAGAAAGGAAAGCCGATCGATGCCCCAGGTGGATCCAGAACTCTTCGACCGTGGCCAGTTCCAGGCCGAACTGGCGTTGAAGGCAAGCCCCATCGCTGCGTTCAAGAAGGCGATCCGCCAGGCGCGCGACGTGCTCGATGCGCGCTTTCGCAGTGGCCGCGACATACGCCGGCTGATCGAGGACCGTGCCTGGTTCGTCGATAATATCCTGCAAAAAGCCTGGGAACAGTTCGACTGGAGCACCGATGCGGATATCGCCCTGGTGGCGGTCGGCGGCTACGGGCGCGGCGAGCTGCACCCCTACTCCGACATCGACCTGCTGATCCTGCTGGACAGCGCCGACCATGAGATGTTTCGCGATTCCATCGAGCGTTTTCTGACCCTGTTGTGGGATATCGGCCTGGAAGTCGGCCAGAGCGTGCGCTCGGTCGAAGAGTGCGCCGAAGAGGCCCGCGCCGACTTGACGGTCGTCACCAACCTGATGGAAAGCCGCACCATCTGTGGCCCCGAGCGCCTGCGCCAGCGCATGCTCGAAGTCACCAGCACCGCGCACATGTGGCCAAGCAAGGAGTTTTTCCTGGCCAAGCGCGCCGAGCAAAAGGCACGGCACCACAAATACAACGACACCGAATACAATCTGGAACCCAACGTCAAGGGTTCGCCGGGCGGGCTGCGCGATATCCAGACGATTTTGTGGGTGGCCCGTCGTCAGTACGGCACCCTGAACCTGCGCGCCCTGGCCGGCGAGGGTTTTCTGGTGGAGAGCGAAAACACCCTGCTGGCCTCGTCCCAGGAGTTCCTGTGGAAGGTGCGCTACGCCCTGCACATGCTTGCCGGGCGCTCCGAGGACCGCCTGCTGTTCGACCATCAGCGCTCCATCGCCACCCTGCTGGGTTTTGAAGGCGAAGATGCGAAGACCAGCATCGAAAGCTTCATGCAGCAGTATTACCGGGTGGTGATGAGCATCGCCCAGCTCAGCGACCTGATCATCCAGCACTTCGAAGAAGTGATCTTGGCGCCCGAAGACGAAGCGCCGCCGCAGCCGATCAACGCACGCTTCCAGCTGCATGATGGCTATATCGAGGCGCGCAACGACAACGTGTTCCGCCGCACGCCGTTCGCCATGCTGGAAATCTTCGTGTTGATGGCCCAGCAGCCGGAAATCAAAGGCGTGCGCGCCGACACCATCCGCCTGCTGCGGGAAAACCGTCATCTGATCGACGACGCGTTTCGTCACGACATCCGCAACACCAGCCTGTTTATCGAACTGTTCAAGTGCAAGATCGGCATCCACCGCAATCTGCGGCGGATGAACCGCTACGGCATCCTCGGGCGCTACCTGCCGGAGTTCGGCTTTATCGTCGGGCAGATGCAGCATGACCTGTTCCACATCTACACCGTGGACGCGCACACCCTGAACCTGATCAAGCATTTGCGTAAGTTGCAGTACACCCAAGTGTCAGAGAAATTCCCGCTGGCCAGCAAGCTCATGGCCAAGCTGCCCAAGCCGGAACTGATTTACCTGGCCGGCCTCTACCACGACATCGGCAAAGGTCGGCATGGCGATCACTCGGAAATCGGCGCGGTCGATGCCGAAGCGTTCTGCCAGCGCCACCAGTTGCCGGTGTGGGACAGCCGCCTGATCGTCTGGCTGGTGCAGAACCACCTGGTCATGTCGACCACGGCCCAGCGCAAGGACTTGTCCGACCCGCAAGTCATCCACGACTTCGCGCAGATCGTGGGCGATGAGACCCACCTCGACTACCTCTACGTGCTGACCGTTTCCGACATCAACGCCACCAACCCCACGCTCTGGAATTCCTGGCGCGCCAGCCTGTTGCGCCAGCTCTATACCGAGACCAAGCGCGCCCTGCGCCGCGGCCTGGAAAATCCGGTGGACCGCGAAGAGCAGATCCGCCGCACCCAAAGCGCGGCGCTGGATATCCTGGTGCGCGGCGGCAACGACCCGGATGACGTCGAACAACTATGGTCGCAACTGGGTGACGATTACTTCCTGCGCCATACCGCCGGCGACGTAGCCTGGCACACCGACGCCATCCTTCAGCAGCCGGCCGATGGCGGCCCGCTGGTACTGATCAAGGAAACCACCCAGCGCGAATTCGAAGGCGGCACGCAGATCTTCATCTACGCGCCGGACCAGCACGACTTCTTCGCCGTAACCGTGGCGGCCATGGACCAACTCAACCTGAATATTCATGACGCCCGGGTGATCACCTCCAGCAGCCAGTTCACCCTCGACACCTATATTGTGCTCGACACCGATGGCGACTCGATTGGCGATAATCCGCTGCGTGTGAAGAAGATCCGCGAAGGCCTGACCGAAGCCCTGCGCAACCCGGATGATTATCCAACCATCATCCAGCGCCGCGTACCGCGCCAGCTCAAGCACTTTGCCTTTGCACCCCAGGTGACTATTTCCAACGACGCCCAGCGCCCGGTCACCTTGCTGGAGCTCAGCGCGCCGGATCGCCCGGGCCTGCTGGCACGGATTGGCGGGATTTTCCTGGAGTTCGACCTGTCGCTGCAAAACGCCAAGATCGCGACCCTCGGCGAGCGCGTGGAAGACGTGTTCTTCATCACCGACGCCGATAACCAGCCGCTGTCCGACCCTGAGCTGTGCCGCCGCTTGCAGGAAGCGATCGTGGAGCAATTGAGCGTGACCCAGGAACCCGGCGTCGAGCTGACACGCTTGACCCTGTGAACATCGGCTTCTGTGGGAGGAGGCTTGCTCCCGATAGCAGTGGATCAGATAACAATCAGCTGACTGACACACCGCAATCGGGAGCAAGCCCCCTCCCACATTTAATTTTCGCCGGCAACTGAATTTGACGAGACTTTCGATGAACAACGCCCTGAACCAGCTGCAGCCCTACCCGTTCGAGAAACTGCGCGCACTGCTCGGCAGCGTCACACCAAACCCGGACAAACGCCCGATTGCGCTGTCCATCGGTGAGCCCAAGCACAAATCTCCGACGTTTGTCGCCGAGGCGCTGAGCAACAACCTCGATCAGATGGCCGTGTACCCGACCACACTGGGCATCCCCGCACTGCGTGAGGCCATTGGCGCCTGGTGCGAGCGCCGCTTCAACGTCCCGCAAGGCTGGCTGGACCCGGCGCGCAACATCCTGCCGGTCAACGGTACGCGAGAGGCGTTGTTCGCCTTTACCCAGACCGTGGTCAATCGCGGTGACGACGCGCTGGTGGTGAGCCCGAACCCGTTCTACCAGATCTACGAAGGCGCCGCGTTCCTCGCCGGGGCCAAGCCGCATTACCTGGCGTGCCTGGACACCAATGGTTTCAACCCGGACTTCGATGCTGTGTCACCGGACATCTGGCAACGTTGCCAGATCCTGTTCCTGTGCTCTCCAGGCAACCCGACCGGTGCGCTGATTCCGGTGGACACCCTGAAAAAGCTGATCGCCCTGGCCGACGAGTACGACTTCGTGATTGCCGCCGACGAATGCTACAGCGAGCTGTACTTTGACGAACACACCCCGCCGCCGGGCCTGCTCAGCGCCTGCGTCGAACTGGGTCGCCAGGACTTCAAGCGTTGCGTGGTGTTCCACAGCCTGTCCAAGCGTTCCAACCTGCCGGGCCTGCGCTCCGGGTTCGTGGCTGGCGACGCGGATATCCTCAAGGCCTTCCTGCTGTACCGCACCTACCACGGCTGCGCGATGCCGGTGCAAACCCAACTGGCCAGCATCGCCGCCTGGCAGGACGAGGCCCACGTGCTGGCAAACCGTGACCTGTATCGCGAAAAATTCGACGCCGTGCTGGCGATCCTCAAGCCGGTGCTGGATGTGCAAAGCCCGGACGGTGGCTTTTATTTGTGGCCGAATGTGAACGGTGACGATGCTGCGTTCTGCCGTGATTTGTTCGTGGAAGAACACGTCACGGTGGTGCCGGGTTCTTATCTGTCTCGCGAAGTGGACGGTTTCAACCCCGGTGCCGGCCGTGTGCGCCTGGCCCTGGTTGCGCCATTGGCCGAATGCGTCGAAGCGGCTGAGCGGATTCGCGCTTTCATTCAGCGCCGCAGTTGAGGTTCAGGCCGCTCCCACACCGTGGGAGCGGTCATGGCTGATGCATCCTGCAACCCATGAATGGGAACAAAGCCCCTTGAATGCTCCACCCACGTTCATCTGGTACACACGCTCAGGTGAAAGACATGCCCCTCACGATTCCAGCCAACCCCGCCCCTGCGCATGTCATGAGCGCACCTCTGAGTAGAAGTAAACGCGGCGTCGCCATGCCGGACAAACTATGGCCTCAACATTCGGTGCTGACCCTCTCGCGACTGAACATGACGCAGGAACAAAAGGATCTGGTAAAGCACAACATCAACAAATGGGCCCCGCACACCAATCTCTACTTCAAGTTCATTGACAGTCCCGACGGCGATATACGCATCACGGCAGACAATGACAATGGCCCTGGATGGTCAAAAGTGGGTACCGACGCCAAGAAGGTTCCATTGTCCAGGCCCACCATGGGCATCAGCTTCACACGGTCTGACGCTAGTATTGCCGCCACAATCCAGCATGAATTCGGCCATGCCCTGGGCCTCAAACATGAGCATCAGCACCCTGACCGGACATTGGACTTGAACAGGGAGAACATCTACGACGAATACGAAGAACGGGGGCGATTCAGCTATGAGGCCGATAACGATATCGTCAGGACTTTTTCACGTCACCAGGTACAGGCCTCTGCAAACCATGATGAAAAATCCATCATGCACTATGGCTTTCCTGCTTCAAGGCTCAACAGTGGCACCCCCATCCCGCGTAACTTCAAACTGTCTGAAGACGACAAAAAGTTCATGCAGTCGCTTTATCCAGAAGATAAAACCCTCGTGGGCAAACTGCTCAATTCAGGTATCCGGGCAATGATCAGCCCCACCACTACTTGACACTTCCCAAGTTCGCTTCGCTCATGTCCAGGTCCGCCAATACTTCGCGCAGTACATCGTCGCCAATCTGGTGCTGGCGACTCAAACGGTAGAGTTCCAGGCGCTGCGCGCGTAGTGCCTTGAGCCTCAGCCTGCGCTCCAACTGATCCATTTGCAGCGCCAGTGCCTGAGCCTCGGCCGAGTCATTGAAGACGTCCAACTGATGACGATACTCCGCCATCAGTCGGGCCTTGAGCTCGGCGGCCAATGCCGCTTGAGCGGCGTCCGGCGTTTCGGCTTCGGCGGGTTCTTCGACCTCCAGCGCATGGATCGCCGCCACGGCAGTCTTTTTCCAGGCCTCGCGCACCTCGTTATGGCGCTTCTCATCCGGGCCTTTCTCGACACCCCGCAGCAGCAATGGCAGGGCGATACAGGCAGCGACCAGGGATAACAGGATGACCCCGGCAGCGATAAAGATCAGCAGGTCACGCTCGGGGAAATTCTGGCCCGGTGCCAGCAGCAAGGGCACCGACATTACACCCGCCAGCGTCACCGCACCGCGGACACCGCCGACGGTCAACAACCAGCAGGAACGGGCCGTCGGCACCAGGGTCAGCGCACTTTTGCCGCGCAGCCTGCGCAGCAGACCCGACAACCGCCAGATGCTCTGCACCCAGATAAAGCGCAATACCACCAGCACCAGGAAGATCGCCATCACCTCGAGGCAGCGATACATCAAGGTGGGCCACAGCGTGGTTTCATGGCTGACTACCGCCTTGATGATGTCCGGCAGTTGCAGGCCGAGCAGCAAAAAGATCAAGCCGTTGAAGGCAAACTCCAGCAGCGACCACACGCTGCGGTTGAGCAGGCGCGTGCTGGTCTGGCGCGGCAACAGGTCGAGCCAGCTTTGCATCATGCCTGCCGCCACCGCCGAGAGAATGCCCGACGCGCCCAGGCGCTCGGCCAGTACGTAGGCAGCAAAGGGCAGCAACAACATGAACACCACATGGGTTGCCGGGTCATCCCAGCCCCGCGCAATCATCCAGGCGCGCAGGCGGCCGACCAGCCAGCTCAACGCCACCCCGATCGCCAGCCCGCCGACAGCCACCAGTACAAAAGTCAGGCTGGCATCGGCCAGCGAAAACACACCGGTCAACGCCGCCGCCAGGGCAAATTTGAAGGTCACCAGGCCCGATGCGTCATTCATCAACGCTTCGCCCTGAAGCATGTGCATCAGCGGCTTGGGCAAACGATTCTGCGAAATGGCTGACACCGCCACGGCGTCCGTAGGCGACAGTACCGCTGCCAGGGCGAAGGCCACGGGCAAGGGAATCGAGGGCAGCAACCAATGGATGAAGTAGCCGGCACCGACCACGGTGAACAGCACCAACCCCACCGCCAATGTGAGGATCGGCCCGCGCAAGCGCCACAATTCACGCTTGGGCATGCGCCAGCCATCGGAAAACAGCAACGGCGGCAAGAACAGGAACAGAAACAGCTCCGGGTCCAGCGCCACGTGCAGGCCCAGCGTAGGCCAGGCCAGCAGGGCTCCGGCGGCAATCTGCAGCAACGGCAACGGCAGTGGGATAATGCGCCCGACCAGGCGCGAAACGCTGACCAGCATCAGCAGGATAAGAACGGTGTAGGCGGTTTGCATAACGCGGGGTTCCCGGACAATCGACTTGCAATGACACACATCAGGCAACAACTGGCCGTTGAAGTGCCTTATTACTCCGCTATGTTACCCGCCTGTACCGCGCACTGGCGCTTACACAAACGTCGCATCCTGCTGACGAGCGGAGCCGAAACGCGCCGGGCGTGGCATAATCCGCGATCTTCCATTTTTCATTCGTCCAGAGGAGGGCAATTCCTTGACCGCTTCAAGCAAAACCTTGCACCTTTTCGGCATCAAAGCCTGCGACACCATGAAAAAGGCGCGCACCTGGCTCGATGAGCATGCGGTGACCTATGAGTTCCATGACTACAAAACGGCCGGTATCGACCGCGAACACTTGACCCAATGGTGCAACGAGCACGGTTGGCAGGTGATTTTGAACCGTGCAGGCACCACCTTTCGCAAACTCGAAGACGAACGCAAAGCCGATCTCGATCAGTCGAAAGCCATTGAGTTGATGCTCGCACAACCCTCGATGATCAAGCGCCCGGTGCTCGATCTCGGTGACAGAACCCTGATTGGCTTCAAGCCAGATAGTTATTCGGCGGCCCTCAAGTAGGCCAGCCTTCCATTTTTGTAGAGGTAACAGCATGTCCCATTCCCTGTTCAGCCTGGGCTTCGGCGTCGGCACTCAGAACCGCCAAGGCGCTTGGCTGGAAGTGTTTTACGCACAGCCCCTGCTCAACCCGTCGGCTGAAATCGTCGCGGCCATCGCGCCGATCCTGGGTTACACCGAAGGTAATCAAGCGATCACGTTCACCATCAGCCAGGCGCTGCAATTGGCTGATGCGCTCAAAAATGTCGATGCGACCCAAGCCGCGCTGCTCAATCGGCTCGCCGAGAGCCACACTCCGCTGGTCGCGACGCTGCTGGCCGAAGACGCCGCACTGACCTCCACGCCTGAGGCTTACCTCAAGCTGCACCTGCTGTCCCATCGCCTGGTCAAGCCTCACGGCTTGAGCCTGGCGGGTGTGTTCCCGCAGCTGCCGAACGTGGCGTGGACCAGCCAGGGCGCCATCGATATCGCTGAACTGGCCGAACGCCAGCTGGAAGCGCGCCTGCGGGGCGAGCTGCTGGAAGTGTTCTCGGTGGACAAGTTCCCGAAAATGACCGACTACGTGGTGCCGAGCGGTGTGCGTATCGCTGACGCAGCCCGCCTGCGCCTGGGCGCCTACGTCGGCGAAGGCACCACCGTGATGCACGAAGGTTTCGTCAACTTCAACGCCGGCACCGAAGGCCCGGGCATGATCGAAGGCCGTGTATCGGCGGGCGTGTTCGTCGGCAAGGGTTCCGACCTGGGCGGCGGCTGCTCCACCATGGGCACCCTGTCGGGTGGCGGCAACATCGTGATCAAGGTCGGCGAAGGCTGCCTGATCGGCGCCAATGCCGGTATCGGTATCCCATTGGGCGACCGCAACACCGTGGAGTCCGGCCTGTATGTGACCGCCGGGACCAAAGTTGCGTTGCTGGACGAGAAGAACCAACTGGTCAAAGTGGTCAAGGCGCGTGAACTGGCCGGCCAGCCGGACCTGCTGTTCCGCCGCAACTCCGAGACCGGTGCCGTGGAGTGCAAAACCCATAAATCGGCCATCGAACTGAACGAAGCGCTGCACGCTCACAACTAAGCAGCCACTCGATGCCCCCTGGCGGGTCGCACCTTTGGTTGCGGCTCGCTTATACGAGTTTTGAACATCATGCTTGTGCCCTCCCCCTGGCGCGCTGACTTTCCAGCCATCGCCACCCTGCAACGGCAAGACCAGACCTACCTGGACAGCGCCGCTACCACGCAGAAACCTCAAGCCCTGTTGGACGCGATCAGCCATTACTACGCCAATGGCGCCGCCAATGTGCACCGTGCCCAGCATTTGCCGGGAGCCCATGCGACCCAGGCGTTTGAAGACAGTCGCAGCAAGGTGGCGCAGTGGTTGAATGCGGGCGACAGCGGGCAGGTGGTGTTTACCCACGGCGCAACCTCTGCGCTGAACCTCCTGGCCTATGGCCTGGAGCATTTATTCAATGCGGGCGATGAGATTGCCATCAGCGCCCTGGAGCACCACGCCAACCTGCTGCCCTGGCAGCAGCTGGCAAAACGTCGCGCGCTCACGCTGGTGGTATTACCTCTGGACGATGACGGCGTGATTGACCTTGAAGCCGCCGCCACTTTGATCGGCCCGCGCACGCGGTTGCTGGCAGTGAGCCAGTTGTCCAACGTGCTCGGCGCGTGGCAGCCGCTGGAAGCCTTGTCAAAAATGGCTAAGGTGCACGGCGCCCTTACTGTGGTAGATGGCGCGCAAGGCATCGTCCATGGCCGCCACGACGTGCAGGCCCTGGGCTGCGACTTCTATGTATTTTCCAGTCACAAACTCTACGGCCCGGACGGTGTCGGCGTGCTATACGGTCGCCACGAAGCCCTGCATCACCTGCGCCACTGGCAGTTCGGCGGCGAGATGGTGCAACAGGCGGACTACCACAGCGCCAGTTTCCGCCCTGCCCCGCTGGGGTTTGAAGCCGGCACGCCGCCGATTGCCGGCGTGATCGGCCTGGGGGCGAGCCTGGACTACCTCCGTTCGCTGGATCAGCCCGCCGTCATCGCCCATGAAGCAGCGCTGCACGACTACCTGCTACGTGGGCTCAAAGCACGCAATGGCATACGCATACTCGGATCGCCGCAAGTGGCATTGGCCAGCTTTGTGGTGGAAGGCGTGCATAACGCCGACCTCGCCCACCTCCTGACCGAGCAAGGAATTGCCGTGCGCGCCGGGCACCATTGCGCAATGCCGTTGCTCAAGGCCATGCACTTATCCGGGGCGATTCGCGTGTCCCTCGCGCTGTACAACGATTCCGATGACCTGGAGCGCTTCTTTGAAGCGCTGGACCAGGCACTGGACATGCTGCGATGAGCTTGCCAACCGACGCAACGGCAGCACTGGAGGCGTTCCAGGCCGTAGGCGGCTGGGAGCAGCGTGCGCGCCTGTTGATGCAATGGGGCGAGCAACTGCCGGTGCTGGCGGACGCAGACAAGGTCGACGCCAACCTGGTACACGGCTGCGAAAGCCTGGTGTGGCTGGTGGGCCACTTGCAGGACGGCCATTGGCAGTTTGCCGCCAGCAGCGATGCGCGGATGATTCGTGGGTTGGTGGCGTTGCTGCTGGCCCGGGTCAATGGCTTGGCGACTGATCAATTGCAAGCGGTTGACCTGCCTGACTGGTTCAATCAACTGGGCTTGTCGCGCCAGTTATCACCGTCGCGCAGCAATGGCCTGAATGCCGTCTTGCAGCGCATGCGCGAATTAAGCCGTACACAATACTAAATGTGGGAGGGGGCTTGCCCCCGATAGCTGAGTGCCAGTCACTGGATAAGTTGACTGACCCACTGCTATCGGGGGCAAGCCCCCTCCCACATTTTGATGTGTGCAAGGTAGTGGGGTCTAGGTGGGCTTGACCCGCTCCGACGGCCTGCGCACCCCGGCCACAATCTTGTCCACCGCCTTGGTCGCCGCCACCATGCCGAACGTAGCGGTGACCATCATCACCGCGCCAAACCCTCCCGCGCAGTCAAGCTTGACCCCATCGCCGACAAAACTCTTCTGCAAACAGATGCTGCCGTCCGGCTTGGGATAGCGCAGTTGCTCGGTGGAAAACACGCACGGCACGCTGTAATGGCGGGTCACCGTGCGTGAAAAACCGTAGTCACGGCGCAGGGTGGAGCGCACTTTCGAGGCCAGCGGGTCGTTGAAGGTGCGGTTGAGGTCACACACCTGGATCAGCGTCGGATCGATCTGCCCGCCGGCGCCACCGGTGGTGATGATCTGGATCTTGCGGCGCTTGCACCAGGCGATCAGCGCCGCCTTGGCGTTGACCGCGTCGATGCAGTCGATCACGCAATCGATGTCTGGCGTGATGTATTCGGCCATGGTGTCACGTGTCACGAAGTCCGCCACCGCATGCACCGTGCACGCCGGGTTGATGCTGCGCAGGCGTTCGGCCATTACTTCAACCTTGGGTTTGCCTACGGTGCTGTCCAGTGCATGCAACTGGCGGTTGCTGTTGCTGACGCAGACGTCGTCCAGGTCAAACAGCGAAATCTCGCCCACCCCGCAACGGGCCATGGCTTCCGCCGCCCACGAGCCCACGCCGCCGACACCGACGATCGCCACATGGGCCGCTTTCAAGCGTTCCAGGCCTTCAATGCCATACAAGCGGGCGACGCCTGCAAACCGCGGATCTTCTGTGCTCATGACCATTACCCTAAAAACCGGCGCGCATTATGGGCTACGCAGCGACAAGTTTTAAGCCATCAGCTACAAGTTAAGAACTTAGATGCACTTTCGCTGCCCAATGTCCGGTTTTTCTCGGCTTGCTGTACGCTCAGGGAAAGGCCAGTGTAGGATGCGCGCCGGTTGGCGTAGGCCGACACCTCTTTTCGTTCCACACCCTTTGGAACCCGACATAACCATGGCATCGCGTAAATTTGGACTCAACCTGGTGGTGGTGCTGGCAATTGCCGCGCTGTTCACCGGTTTCTGGGCGCTGATCAACCGCCCGGTCACCGCTCCCAACTGGCCCGAGCAGATCTCGGGGTTTTCCTATTCGCCGTTTCAACAAGGCCAATACCCTCAGAAAGACCAGTACCCCACTGACGAGCAGATGCGTCAGGACCTTGCGATCATGAGCAAGCTGACGGACAACATCCGTACCTACTCGGTCGATGGCACCCTGGGGGACATCCCCAAGCTGGCGGAAGAGTTCGGCCTGCGCGTGACCCTGGGGATCTGGATCAGCCCGGACCTGGAACGCAATGAACGCGAGATCCAGCGCGCCATCGAGATCGCCAACACTTCGCGCAGCGTCGTGCGCGTGGTGGTCGGCAACGAAGCGTTATTCCGCGAGGAAATCACTCCCGAAGCCCTGATCGTGCTGCTCGACCGCGTGCGTGCCGCCGTGAAAGTGCCGGTGACCACCTCCGAGCAATGGCACATCTGGGAAAAGAACCCGCAACTGGCCAAGCACGTCGACTTGATTGCCGCGCACATCCTGCCGTTCTGGGAATTCATTCCGATGGACAAGGCCGGCCAGTACGTACTCGACCGCGCCAGGGATCTGAAGAAATTGTTCCCGAAAAAGCCGCTGCTGCTGTCGGAGGTTGGCTGGCCGAGCAACGGGCGCATGCGCGGTGGCAATGAAACGTCGCCAGCGGACCAGGCGGTTTACCTGCGCACACTGGTTAACAAACTGAACCGCCAAGGGTTCAACTACTTCGTCATCGAAGCCTTCGACCAGCCCTGGAAGGTCAGCGACGAAGGCTCGGCCGGCGCTTATTGGGGCGTGTTCAACGCCGCGCGCCAGCAGAAATTCAACTTTGAAGGCCCGGTGGTCGCCATCCCGCAATGGCGCGTACTGGCCATCGGCTCGGTGGTGCTGGCCCTGCTGTCCCTGACGTTGTTGATGATCGACGGTTCGGCCCTGCGCCAGCGTGGCCGCACCTTCCTCACGTTTATCGCGTTCCTGTGCGGTTCGGTACTGGTGTGGATCGGCTACGACTACAGCCAGCAATACAGCACCTGGTTCAGCGTCACCGTCGGCATCCTCCTGGCCCTCGGCGCCCTGGGCGTGTTTATCGTGTTGCTGACCGAAGCCCACGAACTGGCCGAAGCGGTGTGGACCCACAAGCGCCGGCGTGAATTCCTGCCGGTCGAGGGGGAATCGGACTACCGCCCCAAAGTGTCGATCCATGTGCCGTGCTACAACGAGCCGCCGGAGATGGTCAAACAGACCCTCGACGCCCTCGCGGCGCTCGATTACCCGGACTACGAAGTCCTGATCATCGACAACAACACCAAGGACCCGGCGGTGTGGGAGCCGGTGCGCGACTATTGCCAGACCCTCGGTCCGCGCTTCAAGTTCTTCCACGTCGCGCCCCTGGCCGGTTTCAAGGGTGGCGCGCTGAACTACCTGATCCCGCACACCGCCAAGGACGCCGAAGTGATTGCGGTGATCGACTCCGATTACTGCGTGTCGCCCAATTGGCTCAAGCACATGGTGCCGCACTTCGCCGACCCGAAAATCGCCGTGGTGCAGTCGCCGCAGGATTATCGCGACCAGAACGAAAGCACCTTCAAGAAGCTCTGCTACGCGGAATACAAAGGCTTTTTCCATATCGGCATGGTCACCCGCAACGACCGTGACGCGATCATCCAGCACGGCACCATGACCATGACCCGTCGCTCGGTGCTCGAGGAACTGGGCTGGGCCGACTGGTGCATCTGTGAAGACGCCGAACTTGGCTTGCGCGTGTTCGAGAAAGGCCTGTCGGCGGCGTATTACCACGACAGCTATGGCAAGGGCCTGATGCCGGATACCTTTATCGACTTCAAGAAACAGCGTTTCCGCTGGGCCTACGGTGCGATCCAGATCATCAAGCGCCACACCGCCAGCCTGCTGCGCGGCAAAGGCACCGAGCTGACCCGTGGCCAGCGCTATCACTTCCTCGCGGGCTGGCTGCCGTGGGTGGCCGATGGCATGAACATCTTCTTCACCGTCGGCGCGCTGCTGTGGTCGGCGGCGATGATCATCGTGCCGACCCGCGTCGATCCGCCGTTGCTGATCTTCGCGATCCCGCCGCTGGCGCTGTTCGTGTTCAAGGTGGGCAAGATCATCTTCCTGTACCGCCGTGCGGTCGGGGTAAACCTCAAGGATGCCTTCTGCGCGGCCCTGGCCGGCCTGGCGTTGTCGCACACCATCGCCAAGGCGGTGCTGTACGGTTTCTTCACCACCAGCATTCCGTTCTTTCGTACACCGAAAAACGCCGACAACCATGGTTTCTGGGTGGCGATTTCCGAGGCCCGCGAAGAAATGTTCATCATGCTGCTGTTGTGGGGCGCAGCCTTGGGCATCTACCTGGTGCAAGGCCTGCCGAGCAATGACATGCGCTTCTGGGTGGTGATGCTGCTGGTGCAGTCGCTGCCGTATGTGGCCGCGTTGATCATGGCGTTTCTGTCGTCGCTGCCAAAACCGGCACCGAAGGCCGAGCCTGTCACGGCGGTGTAAAAACTTGCGTCATGCACTAAACGGCGGCCTCTGGCCGCCGTTTTGCTATAAGATAACGGCCGTTTTACACGCCTTGCACACATCACTGTAGGAGCGAGCTTGCTCGCGAAAATCGTTAACGATGAAGCGGGCACCCTGAATGCACGCGGTGCCCTTGCGTTTTTCGCGAGCAAGCTCGCTCCTACCATTAGAACGTCGCTGTCTCGATTTCCGGAGTTTCCCATGACGGCCCATGCCGACCTTTCGCCGACCCTTCAACTCGCCATCGACCTGATCCGTCGCCCATCGGTCACGCCGATCGATGCCGATTGCCAGAAGCTGATGATGCAGCGCCTGGGCGACGCCGGTTTCGCGCTCGAGCCGATGCGCATCGAGGACGTGGATAACTTCTGGGCTACCCATGGCCAACATGACGGCCCGGTGCTGTGCTTCGCCGGCCACACCGACGTGGTCCCCACCGGCCCGGTGCAGGCCTGGCAGAACGACCCGTTCGACGCGCTGATCGACGAGCACGGCATGCTGTGCGGGCGTGGCGCGGCGGACATGAAAGGCAGCCTGGCGGCGATGCTGGTGGCGTCGGAGCGCTTCGTCAGGGATTACCCGGACCACAAGGGTTCGGTGGCTTTTTTGATCACCAGCGATGAAGAAGGACCGGCGCACCATGGCACCAAGGCCGTAATCGAGCGCCTGGCCGCGCGCAAGGAGCGCCTGGACTGGTGCATCGTCGGCGAACCGTCGAGCACCACCCTGGTGGGCGACGTGGTCAAGAACGGTCGTCGCGGCTCCCTCGGCGCCACCTTGACCGTACGCGGTGTACAGGGCCACGTGGCCTACCCGCACCTGGCGAAGAACCCGATCCACCTCGCCGCGCCGGCCCTGGCTGAACTGGCCGCCGAGCATTGGGATGACGGCAACACCTTCTTCCCGCCGACCAGTTTCCAGATCTCCAACCTCAATTCCGGCACCGGCGCCACCAACGTGATTCCCGGCGACCTGACGGCGGTGTTCAATTTCAGATTCTCCACCGAGTCCACCGTGGAAGGCTTGCAGCAGCGGGTCGCCGCGATTCTGGATAAACATGGCCTGGACTGGCATGTGGACTGGGCGCTGTCGGGCCTGCCCTTTCTCACCGAGCCGGGCGCACTGCTCGACGCGGTATCGGCCAGCATCAAGGCGATCACCGGGCGCGAGACCAAGGCGTCTACCAGTGGCGGTACGTCCGACGGCCGTTTCATCGCGACCCTGGGCACCCAGGTGGTCGAGCTGGGCCCGGTGAATGCGACGATCCATCAGGTCAACGAGCGCATCCTTGCCAGCGACCTTGATGTGTTGACCGAAATCTACTACCAGACCCTGATCAAGTTGCTCGCCTGATGCTTGCCTGCCCCCTCTGCACTGCCCCGCTCACTGCGGTGGACAATGGCGTGGCCTGCCCCGCCGGGCACCGTTTCGACCGCGCACGCCAGGGTTACCTCAACCTGCTGCCGGTGCAGCACAAGAACAGCCGCGACCCAGGCGATAACCTCGCCATGGTCGAGGCACGCCGTGATTTCCTCAACGCCGGCCACTACGCCCCGGTGGCCAGGCGCCTGGCTGAACTGGCCGCTGAGCGCGCACCGCAACGCTGGGTGGACATCGGCTGTGGCGAGGGTTACTACACCGCGCAGATCGCCGAGGCCCTGCCCCACGCCGACGGCTACGCCCTGGATATTTCCAGGGAAGCGGTCAAGCGTGCGTGCAAGCGCAACCCGGCGTTGACCTGGTTGATCGCCAGCATGGCCCGTGTACCGTTGGCAGACGCCAGCTGCCAGTTTCTCGCCAGCGTGTTCAGCCCGTTGGACTGGCAGGAAGCCAAGCGCCTGCTCAGCCCGGGCGGCGGCCTGATGAAGGTCGGTCCGACACGTGGCCATCTGATGGAGTTGCGCGAGCGCTTGTACGACGAAGTGCGCGAGTACACCGACGACAAACACCTGGCCCTGGTACCGGATGGCATGCACCTGGCACACAGCGAAACCCTTGAGTTCAGCCTGAGCCTGGCCGAACCCGGGGACCGCGCCAACCTGCTGGCCATGACCCCGCACGGCTGGCGCGCCAGTGCCGAGCGGCGCAGCGAGGTCATCGAAGCCGCCGAGCCGCTGCAGGTCACGGTGTCGATGCGCTACGATTATTTCGTGCTTCAATAACCTTTTTTCAGCACCCGCGAATGGATTTTCGAATCCCGCAACGAGGAACATCCATGCGCCAACCCGATATCGAGATTTACCTGAAGGACGCCGACGTCGACTACAAGGCCATCGCCGCCTGGCTGGGCGCCGCCCTGGGCCCATGCACCGACTGGGTCCAGAAGGGCCAGACCTACAAGTGCAAGGCCGGCAATGTGCCGGTGACCTGGCTGCCAAAAGCCGTGGGCAAGTGGAACAGCCTGTACCTGGAAAGCGACCAGACCCCATGGGACGACGACATCGCCTGCGCCCGCGCCGCGTTTGCCGCATTGAATGTTGAAGTGCGCTGCGCGCCGGGGACCTGGGTCGAGGAAGAGGGCGAGGAAAGTGCTGACCGCTGGATGCGCATCAGTGCCGACGGTGAAGAAGAGATCACCTGGAAAACCGCCTGACCCTGGGCGCCGAACCCAATCAAATGTGGGAGGGGGCTTGCTCCCGATAGCAGTGGCTCAGTCAATATAGCTGGTGACTGACACACTGCAATCGGGGGCAAGCCCCCTCCCACAGGGGTTCAGTGGTGAATTTACAGGCCCACCACATCCTCCGCCTGCAAGCCTTTCTCGCCGGTCACCACGGCGTACTCCACCTGCTGGCCCTCGGCCAACGAGCGGTGCCCGTCACCACGAATGGCGCGGTAGTGCACGAACACATCCTTGCCATCTTCACGCTGTATAAAGCCGTAGCCCTTTGCATCGTTGAACCACTTCACGTTGCCGGTTTCGCGCGTTGTCATCTGTTCACTCCCACTGGTTTTTATTATTGAGTCGCTGGCGTTGAACTGCCGAGTATAAGACAGGTTCAAAAACCATCCACTCAACTTTACATCGCTGCTTTTTTGCCGATTTTCGGTGAATACGGCACACTACCCGCCCGAGCGCCTGCTCGGTTTTTTCCACTTGAAGCAGTTCGCCTATGACCCGCTCCCCGTTCCGCCGTCTGGTGTTTGGCACCTTGCGCCGACTGTTGTATCTCTGGGTTCGCTCGGAGACGATCAACCAGTCGTCCCTAACCCTTAACCTGGACCGCAGCCGGCCGGTGTTCTACGTCCTGCAATCGCCCTCAATGACCGAATTGGCCGTGGTCGATGCCGAGTGCACCAAGGCCGGCCTGCCGCGCCCGGTGCTGCCGGTCTCGGTGGGCCCGTTGATGGAACCCGCGGCGTTCTTCTACCTCACGCCGGATCCGGACTGGCTCGGCCGCCAGGACAAGCGCGGCGCACCGCCCACCCTGACGCGCCTGGTCAACACCCTGAGCGAACATGCCGAAGAGAATGCACAAATCATTCCGGTCAGCGTGTTCTGGGGCCAATCCCCCGAAAGCGAGTCCAGCCCCTGGAAGCTGTTGTTCGCCGACAGTTGGGCGGTCACCGGGCGTCTGCGCCGGTTGTTGAGCATCCTGATCCTCGGTCGCAAGACCCGCGTGCAATTCTCCGCGCCCATCAACTTGCGTGAATTGATCGAGCACAATAAAGGGCACGAACGCACCGTAAGAATGGCCCAGCGCATCCTGCGTGTGCATTTTCGTAACCTCAAGACCGCCGTGATCGGCCCCGACCTGTCCCACCGGCGCAACCTGGTGAAGGGTCTGGTCAATATGCCCCTGGTGCGCCAGGCGATCGCCGATGAAGCCGAGCGCGAAAAGATTTCGCCGGAAAAAGCCAAGGCCCTGGCCCTGCGCTATGGCAACGAAATCGCCTCGGACTACACCTACACGGCGATCCGTTTTCTGGAAGTGGTGCTGAGCTGGTTCTGGAACAAGATCTACGACGGCATCAAGGTCAATAACATCGAGGGCGTGCAACAGGTTGCCCAAGGCTACGAAGTGATCTACGTGCCGTGCCATCGCAGCCATATCGACTATCTGCTGCTGTCCTACCTGCTGTTCAAGAATGGCCTGACCCCGCCGCACATTGCCGCCGGCATCAACCTGAACATGCCGGTGATCGGCAGCCTGCTGCGCCGTGGCGGTGCGTTTTTCATGCGCCGTACCTTCAAGGGCAACCCGCTGTACACCTCGGTGTTCAACGAATACCTGCACACCCTGTTTACCAAGGGCTTCCCGGTGGAGTACTTCGTCGAAGGCGGACGCTCGCGCACCGGTCGCATGCTGCAGCCGAAAACCGGGATGCTGGCCATCACCCTGCGCAGTTTCCTGCGCTCTTCGCGCATGCCCATCGTGTTCGTGCCGGTGTACATCGGCTACGAACGTGTGCTCGAAGGCCGCACCTATCTGGGCGAACTGCGCGGTGCGAGCAAGAAGAAAGAGTCGATCTTCGATATCTTCAAAGTCGTCGGCGCGCTCAAGCAGCGCTTCGGCCAGGTGGCGGTCAACTTCGGCGAGCCGATCAAGCTGGCGGAGTTTCTCGACCACGAGCAACCGGACTGGCGCGCCCAGGAACTGGGCCCGAACTTCAAGCCGGCGTGGCTGAATGAAACCACCCACCGCCTCAGCGAAAAGGTGGCCCGCCACCTCAACGAAGCCGCCGCGGTGAACCCGGTGAACCTGGTGGCGTTGGCGCTGCTGTCGACCACCCGCCTGGCCCTGGACGAACAAGCCATGGCCCGCCAGTTGGACCTGTACCTGGCGCTGCTGCGCCGCGTGCCCTATTCACCCCACACCACCCTGCCGGAAGGCGATGGCCTGGCGCTGATCAAGCACGTCAAGGACATGGACCTGCTGTCGGAGCAAAGCGATGCCCTGGGCAAGATTGTCTATCTGGATGAGCAAAATGCCGTCCTGATGACCTATTACCGCAACAACGTGCTGCACATCTTCGCCCTGCCGGCGCTGCTGGCGAGCTTCTTCCAGAGCAGTTCGCGGATGAGCCGCGAGCAGATCCTGCGCTATACCCAGGCGCTCTATCCGTACCTGCAATCGGAGCTGTTTATCCGCTGGTCACTGGAAGAGCTCGATGGCGTGGTCGATCAGTGGCTGGAGGCCTTTGTCGAACAGGGCCTGCTGCGTTTTGAAAACGGCGTGTATCTGCGCGCGGCGCCGAGTTCGCGGCATTTTGTACTGCTGACGCTGCTGTCCAAGAGCATCGCCCAGACCTTGCAACGCTTCTACATGGCGATTTCGCTGTTGCTCAACAGCGGTCAGAACAGCATCAGCGCCGAAGAGCTGGAAGACCTGTGCACAATCATGGCCCAGCGCCTGTCGATCCTGCATGGCCTCAATGCCCCGGAATTCTTCGACAAGAGCCTTTTCCGACATTTCATCCAGACCTTGCTGGAGCAAGATGTGCTGCGCCGCGACGAAGCCGGCAAGCTGAGCTATCGCGACTTGCTCGGTGAACTGGCGGAAGGCGCGGCCAAACGCGTACTGCCGGCGGACATTCGCCTGTCGATTCGCCAGGTGGCGCTGCATCGCGTCGATGGCGCCGCCGAGCAAGCGGTGGACCCCGCGCAAACCCGCTAGATTGAACAAGGCGCCGGGAAGTTTGCGGCGCCGTTGAAAAGGAGCTGCACCATGAAAAAGATCATCCTCCTGGGCCTCACGGCCCTGCTCGGAGCCTGTCAATCCATGACACCCGCCCCAAAGGCCAGCCTCGACGGCGAAGTGTTCTACCTGCAACGCATCGCGTTGCCGCCTGCCGCCACCTTGAGCGTCAGCCTGCAGGACGTGTCCTTGATGGACGCCCCGGCCGTGACCCTCGCCGAACAGAAAGGCCCGATCAAAGGCCAGGTGCCGCTGCCGTTTCACCTGAGCTATGACCCGGCGCAGGTCAAGCCTGGCCACAGCTACTCGGTCAGCGCTCGCATCGAGGTGGATGGCAAGCTACTGTTCACCACCACGCAGCGCCATGCGGTACAGCTCAATGGCCAGGACCCACAGCCACTGCGCTTGCGTGTCGACGCGGTAGCCCACTGAATTCAATCATAAGGAAGCGCCCATGCTCCGTAACCCTCTTCGCCTCACTGCCCTGTTCACCGGACTGCTGCTGGGTGCCAACGCGATGGCGCTGGACCTTGGCAGCCTGTCCCAGGGCGACGCCAGTGGCGGGCTGAAGGATGCCTTGACCCAGGGCGCCCAGATCGCCGTGAAACAACTGGGCACGCCAGGCGGTTTCAGCAATAACCCCGAGGTCAAAATCGGCCTGCCGGGCAAGCTGGGCAAGATCGCTGACAAGCTGAAGATGTTCGGCATGGGCGATCAAGTCACCCAGCTGGAAACCAGTATGAACAAAGCGGCGGAAACCGCCGTGACCCAGGCTCAGCCGATCCTGGTCAATGCCGTGAAAAACATGAGCGTGACCGATGCCAAGGGCATCCTCAGCGGTGGTCAGGATTCCGCCACCCAATACCTGAACACCAGCAGTCGCGAACAGATCCGCGCCAAGTTCCTGCCCATCGTCAAGGCTGCAACCGACAAGGTCGGCGTGGCCCAGCAGTACAATGCCCTGGCCGGCAAGGCGGCGGCGTTTGGTGCAGTGGACGCCAAAAGCGCCAACGTTGAAAACTACGTGACCGAACAGGCGCTGGACGGCTTGTTCAAGATGATCGCGCAGCAGGAAGAAACGATTCGCAAAAATCCGGCAGCGGCCGCCACCAGCCTCGCCAAGAAAGTGTTCGGCGCCCTGTAAACGCCTCTGTGCACCCGAGCAGGTGGGGAAGGATCACCTGCCCGGGAGCGCCTACCACACCTTTAAAACAGCTTGGCGCCCAGCCCGCCAAAGATCACCGCGCCCAGTGGCATCACGCTTACGCCGAACTTGATTGCGCCGCCTACGCCACCGCCATTGCAGTCGGGCTTGGGTTTGCATTTGTCGTTGCAGTCATCTGCCGGTGGTTTGGGTTTGGCGCAGTTGCCGCCACCAAAGCTGCTGTTGACCGAAACGCTCAACGATTTACCGATGAATAGTCCCATGGGTTACTCCTTGAATCATCAGATTTGAGATCCGGCCAGACGGCGTGAAGACCGTCGGACCGAATACCTGTCATCAGGTAGTCCATGAGTGGCGAAACGTTAAGAAACGTTCCTCGCCATAATCAGCGTCATTCCTGTTTGACCCTGAACCACGCCGCGTAAAGCGCCGGTAGAAACAGCAGCGTCAGCGCCGTCGCCACAATCAGCCCGCCCATGATTGCAACCGCCATCGGCCCGAAGAACACACTGCGTGACAGTGGAATCATCGCCAGCACCGCCGCGAGTGCCGTCAGAACGATCGGGCGGAAACGCCGAACAGTCGCTTCAATGATCGCCTGCCATGGCGTCAGCCCCGCCTTGATGTCCTGTTCGATCTGGTCCACCAATATCACCGAGTTGCGCATGATCATCCCCGACAGGGCAATCGTGCCGAGCATGGCCACGAAACCAAACGGCTGACGAAACACCAGCAGGAACAACGTGACGCCGATCAAGCCCAGGGGCGCGGTCAGAAACACCATCGCCGTGCGTGAGAAGCTGCGCAGTTGCAGCATCAGCAAGGTCAGCACGACCACGATGAACAATGGCACGCCGGCCTTCACCGAGTTCTGTCCGCGCGCAGAGTCTTCAACCGTGCCACCGACTTCCAGCAAATAGCCGTCAGGCAACTCGGCGCGCACGCCTTCCAGAGTCGGCAGGATCTGCTGGACCAGGGTCGCGGGTTGTTCCTTGCCGTAGATATCGGCGCGCACGGTCACCGTCGGCAGGCGGTTACGGTGCCAGATGATGCCCTCTTCAAAGCCATACTCGAGGGTTGCAATCTGCGCCAGGGCCACACTTCTGCCGTTGTCGGTCGGTACCGCCAGGCTTGGCAGCCGCGACAACTCGGTGCGCTCATGGACGGTGCCGCGCAGGAGAATCTCGATCAACTCGTTGTCCTCCCGGTACTGGCTGACGGTGGAGCCGGTCAGGGAGCTTTGCAGGAATTTCGACAGGTTGGCAGTGCTCACGCCAAGCGCCCGGGCGCGGTCCTGGTCGATATTCAGATAGACGATCTTGCTCGGCTCTTCCCAGTCCAGGTGCACATTGACCACGTGGGTATTCTCGCGAACCCTGGCCGCGACTTTGCGCGCCAATGCGCGGACTTCTTCGATGTGCTCGCCGGTCACGCGAAACTGCACCGGGTAGCCCACGGGCGGACCATTCTCCAGGCGGGTAACGCGCGAACGCAGGTCAGGAAACTGTTCGTCGAGGGTTTCAATCAGCCAGGTGCGCAGGCTTTCGCGTTCTTCGATGGTGTGTGCCAACACCACAAATTGCGCGAAGCTGGCAGCCGGCAGTTGCTGGTCGAGCGGCAGGTAGAAACGCGGCGAACCGGTACCCACGTAGGCCACGTAGTTGTCGATGCCGGCGTGTGCCTTGAGCAAGGTCTCGAGGCGTTTGACCTGGTCGGCGGTGTTGCTCAGGGAAGCGCCTTCGGCCAGTTTCAGGTCGACCATCAGCTCCAGGCGACCCGAGGCCGGGAAGAACTGTTGCGGTACGAAACGAAATAGCCCAACCGAGCCGATAAACAGCAACAGGGTCAGGACAATCACCGTCTTGCGCCGACGTACACACCACTGCACCAAACGTCTTACACGCTGGTAGAAGGGCGTGCCGTAGGGGTCCGGACCGTCGGTGCCGTGCTTGGCCGCATGTATTTTCGCCAGGTCCGGCAGCAGCTTTTCCCCCAGGTACGGTACAAACACCACCGCAGCGACCCATGAGGCCAATAAAGCAATGGTCACTACTTGGAAGATCGACCGGGTGTACTCGCCGGTACTCGATTGCGCGGTGGCAATCGGCAAAAAGCCTGCGGCGGTGATCAACGTGCCGGTCAGCATGGGGAAGGCGGTACTGGTCCAGGCGAAGCTTGCGGCCTTGATCCGGTCGTAGCCCTGCTCCATTTTGATCGCCATCATCTCCACCGCGATGATCGCGTCATCCACCAGCAAGCCCAGGGCCAGCACCAGGGCGCCCAGGGAAATTTTGTGCAGGCCGATACCCAGGTAATACATGGTGGCAAAGGTCATGGCCAGCACCAGCGGAATCGCCAGGGCCACTACCATGCCGGTGCGTACACCCAGGGAAAAGAAGCTCACCAGCAACACGATGGCCAAGGCTTCGGCCAGCACCTGGACGAATTCGCCGACACTGGTCTTCACCGCTGCGGGCTGATCCGAAACCTTGCGCAATTCCATGCCCGCCGGAAGGTTCTTCTGCAAGCGTGCGAATTCACGCTCCAGTGCCTTGCCCAGCACCAGAATATCGCCGCCTTCACGCATGGCCACCGCCAGGCCGATGGCGTCCGCGCCCATGTAACGCATGCGCGGTGCCGGTGGGTCGTTGAAACCACGGTGGATATCGGCCACATCGCCGATCCGGAAAGTCCGGTCCCCTACCCTAATAGGGAAGTTACGGATCTCTTCCACGCTCTTGAAGTTGCCCGACACCCGCAGTTGCACCCGTTCACTCGGGGTTTCAAAGAAGCCGGCGGTCGACACCGCATTCTGCTCCTGCAAGGCTTGCTGCACAGCGGCCAGTGGCAGGCCGAGGGTGGCGAGCTTGAGGTTGGACAGCTCGATCCAGATCTTCTCGTCCTGCAGGCCGAGCAGCTCGACCTTGCCCACATCCGGCACCCGTTGCAGCTGAATCTGAATACGGTCGGCGTAGTCCTTGAGCACGGCGTAATCGAAACCGTCACCGGTCAAGGCGTAGATATTGCCGAACGTGGTGCCGAATTCATCGTTGAAAAACGGCCCCTGGATATCCGGCGGCAAGGTCTGGCGGATATCGCTGATCTTCTTGCGCACCTGGTACCACAGCTCGGGAATCTGCGCCGAGTGCATGGCGTCACGCGCGATGAAGGTCACCTGGGACTCGCCGGGCCGCGAGAACGAGACGATGCGCTCGTACTCGCCGGTCTCCATGAGCTTTTTCTCGATGCGCTCGGTGACCTGGCGTGACACTTCCTGGGCGGTTGCCCCCGGCCAGTTGGTCTTGATCACCATGGCCTTGAAGGTGAAGGGAGGGTCTTCGCTTTGTCCCAGTTTGGTGTAGGACAAGGTGCCGACGACCGCCAGCAGGATCATCAGGAACAGTACAATCTGGCGATTACGCAACGCCCACTCGGAAAGATTGAAACCCATCGGGGACTACTCCTTGGCCGCCAGATTCACCACGCGGTTGGCGCGATCCACCGGGCGCACCTGCTGGCCCTCATGGAGCACATGCACGCCCGCCGCAACCACCCAGTCGGTGGGCGCCAGGCCTTCCAGTACCGGCACGCTCTTTTCGCCAAACGCGCCGATGCGCACGGGGATGCGCTTGAGGGTGTTGTCCGGCGCCACACGCCAGACATAAGACGCGCCGTTCTCCGCACTCAGGGCAGACAGCGGCACCGACAGTGGCATTACCCCGTCGACCGGAATGAATACCCGAGCGCTTTGCCCGAGTTCGGCAGGGACTTTGCCGCCAGTGAATGCCACCCGTGCGGCGAAGGTGCGCGACTTCGGATCGGCGGCGGGCGAGAGCTCGCGAATGCGTCCGGCAAAGCGTTGATCCGGCTGGCTCCACAGTTCAACCGAGACCGGCTGGCCGATCTTGAAGCGGCCGAAGCCTTGCTCCGGCAGGCTGATCACCACTTCACGCTCGCCATCGGTGGCCAGGGTGAACACGGTTTGGCCGGCGGCGACGACCTGGCCCACTTCCACCGCACGCTTGGCAACGACACCGTCCTGGGGCGCACGCAGCACGGCATACCCGGCCTGGTTGCTGGACACGTCGAACTCAGCCTTGATCTGCTTGAGGCGTGCCACACCGGCTCGATAGAGATTTTCGGAATTGTCGTACTGGGAACGGCTGACCATCTGACGGTCCATCAGGGTCTTGTAGCGGTCACGCTCGGCGCGCACCAGGCTCAGGTTGGCCTCGGCGCCAGCCACCTGGGCACGGGTGGCTTCCAGTTGCAGGCGTACATCCTGTGGGTCGAGCTCGGCCAGGGGCTGGTTGGCCTTGACCCGCTCGCCTTCCTCCACCAGGCGCTTGCTGACTTTGCCGGCGATGCGAAAGGCCAGGTCCGGCTCATAGCGGGCGCGCACTTCACCGGGATAGCTGTCCACCGACTGCGCCAGGGGCTGGGGTTGTACCACCATGGCCGGGCGAGGGGCAGTGGGGGCCGCTTCTTCATGGCCGCACGCGGCCAACAGGAAGATCAGACTGACAGGCAACGCAAAGGGCAGGAAAGTGCTGCGCATGCTGTGGGACCTTTCGCAAATGAGGCTTGGAATAATTATACTGGCCGGTATGTTATTAATACCAAACTCGCCAGTCCAGTATTAAAGGTGAAAATGTCCGACAATCCTGTAAACACCAATAGTCCCGGGCGTCCCAAGGACATGGCAAAACGCCAGGCGATCCTCGATGCCGCCAAATCGCTGTTCCTGGGCAAGGGGTACGCGAACACCAGCATGGACGCCGTCGCCCTTGCGGCCGGGGTATCGAAACTCACCGTCTATAGCCACTTCACCGACAAGGAGAACCTGTTCACCGCGGCGGTGGTGGCCAAATGTGAAGAGCAATTGCCGGTGATGTACTTTGAGCTGCCTGCAGGCATGCCGGTGGAGACCGTGTTGCTGAACATTGCGCGGGGCTTCCATCGGTTGATCAACAGTGAGGAGTCGGTGAATCTGCATCGTTTGATGATGACCACCGGCAATCAGGACGTGAAACTCTCACAGATCTTCTTTGAAGCCGGCCCCATGCGCATGCTGCAGGGCATGGAGCGCCTGCTCGGCAAGATTGACCAGGGCGGCGCCCTGAGCATCGACAAACCCTTCAAGGCCGCGGAGCACTTTTTTTGCCTGCTCAAGGGCACGGCGAATTTCCGTTTGCTGTATGGCTGCGGGGGGGAACTGAGCGAAGAAGCGGCCGAAGAGCATGTTCGGGAGGTGGTGGGGTTGTTTATGCGGGCGTATGGGGCGTAGGTATCTACGCAGCTTTGATATGACACCGGCATGTGGCGAGGGAGCTAGCGCCCGATGGCGGCATCCGGGCCGACCAGGATGTTAGTGTCGATCCCGGTCCAATGTGGGAGGGGGCTTGCCCCCGATGGCGGCATCCGGACCGACCAGGATGTTAGTGTCGATCCCGGTCCAATGTGGGAGGGGGCTTGCCCCCGATGGCGGCATCCGGGCCGACCAGGATGTTAGTGTCGATCCCGGTCCAATGTGGGAGGGGGCTTGCCCCCGATGGCGGCGTCCGGACCGACCAGGATGCTGGATCAGATCGAGTACATATCCGTTTCTGCGGTAACGGCTACTTAGGGTTCCGCTTTTACAGCGGCTCACTTTTGAAAAGCGCAAAAGTAAGC
>NZ_CVTK01000028.1:0-777 GCF_900004785.1 Pseudomonas sp. 28 E 9
AAGGCGAAATGTACTGGGCCATGGCCCAACTGTTCATGCAACAGGGCCCGCAAGCCCTGCCCACCTTCCCCCACCCGCCCCGCGATTGGAACAACGAAGACGTGACCTTCAATCTCGCGCGTCGTTTGGCTCCCAAAGTGCGGTGGCCAGCCGAAATAGACCTGGAGTCACGCAGTGCGCCCTGAATAAAGCCATCACCCGAAGCAGCCTCAATACGACAGGCTGAATATTACAAGCGGCGCTCACTCCGAACTTGGAACAGCTCATCATGGTATTTAAAGCACCTTTACTCGATAAACCTGCTCCTGGCTGGCAGCACGATCTGCCGGGACCAAACGAGTCGCCCTCCAATGAACCGTATCCTCCCGTACTTTCGAATCCGCCCAATCATGTTGACGATGTTTATCTTGAACTGGCACGCGCCACAGTTCGGACTCGTGGGATTGGAGTCTGGATGGCTCCTTGTATGTTTCTGTTTGCTCTCATTCCTCCCGTCACTTGGATCGTTATCCTAATAGCGACTGGAGATATACCCTCGTTTGTATTTCATTTCTTCGGTCTCATCGGATTTATCATCCCCCTATGGGGAAGCGTGTTCATCTGGCGAATGGACACCGAAGCCCCCCGCGACGAACCCATCCGCTTCAACCGCGTCCGACGCAAAGTCTATGTCTACCGCTTTTACCACGACGGCCTCAGACCCTTCAGCCGCACCGCCTGGGGCGTTCGGACCGAAGTCTATGACTGGGATAACCTGCGTGCCGAAGCCTGCAGCGT
>NZ_CVTK01000012.1:0-44054 GCF_900004785.1 Pseudomonas sp. 28 E 9
TTTAACGGGGCGCCTGAGATCAAGATCAAAAGCAGATCAAGAGCGACTCGCTTCGCATCGTGGTTACGGTTGAGCGCTACAGAGTTGTGTAGATGCCTATGCCCCGATGAGGGAGTGTCAGTAGGCACATCTGCAACTGGCCCCCTGCAATCGGGGGCAAGCCCCCTCCCCACATTGGACTCGCCTTTACCATTGAGATGTACACACTACTGTAACTATCGGTGCCATTTATGTGTGCAATCTCGCTTGAAGCGCACCAAAACGTAACACTTCCTTTCTAAAATTTTTTGCCCTCCCAGATCGATCCCCCTCCTCAAGAAAATAAATAGCTGTTCGATCGGTCAATTTATATCGCTTTAAATTCAGCGATTTATTCCAACAACCAATAAAAACGAAATTAACCGCGGTTTTAATAGATCTAAAGCTGGCACGCATGTGGCTTAAGGGTATTTAAGCTTTGTATACAATAAATACAAAATCTAAATACACTTTGCCATCTGCCGCATTGCTGCGGATGTGCTGGAGCCCGCCGGAATGCGTACTAGCCTCTCCCATGACGTCGCATTGGATCTGCCCTCCTCCGCCCTGAATCCCGAGGCAGCCAGCCCCGGCACGCTGGTACTCAGCCCACGCCTGCACAACAAGGACCTGGCGCCGACCAAGGCCGAAGGGCGTCGCTGGGGGCGCTACAGCATATTTGCGCTGTGGACCAATGACGTGCACAACATCGCCAACTATTCATTCGCCATCGGCCTGTATGCATTGGGCCTGGGTGGCTGGCAGATTCTGCTGTCCTTGGGGATAGGCGCGGCACTGGTGTACTTTTTCATGAACCTGTCGGGGTACATGGGCCAGAAGACGGGCGTGCCGTTCCCGGTAATCAGCCGTATCAGCTTCGGTATCCATGGCGCACAGATTCCGGCGTTGATCCGTGCGGTGATTGCGATTGCCTGGTTCGGTATCCAGACCTACCTGGCCTCGGTGGTTTTCCGGGTGCTGCTGACGGCGATTCATCCAGGGTTTGCCGACTACGACCACAACTCGATTCTCGGCCTGTCATCGCTCGGCTGGGCGTGTTTCGTGGCGATCTGGCTGGTGCAATTGGTGATCCTGGCCTATGGCATGGAAATGGTACGTCGCTATGAAGGATTCGCCGGACCGGTGATTCTGCTCACCGTGGCCTCGCTGGCCGGCTGGATGTACTTCCAGGCAGGCGGCCACATTGCCTGGTCGATCCGCGAACCGCTGAGCGGCGGCGAGATGTGGCGCAATATCTTTGCCGGAGGCGCGCTGTGGCTGGCGATCTACGGCACGCTGATCCTCAACTTCTGCGACTTTGCACGCTCCTCGCCCTGCCGCAGGACGATCCAGGTGGGTAACTTCTGGGGCCTGCCGGTGAATATCCTGGTGTTCGCCGCCATCACCGTGCTGCTGTGCGGCGGGCAGTTCCAGCTCAATGGCCGAGTGATCGAAAGCCCGACCGAAATCATCGCCGCCATTCCCAATACCTTCTTTCTCGTGCTCGGCTGCCTGGCCTTCCTGATCGTCACGGTGGCGGTGAACATCATGGCCAACTTCGTCGCCCCGGCGTTCGTATTGAGCAACCTGGCGCCCAAGTACCTGAACTTCCGTCGCGCCGGGTTGATCAGCGCCACCGTCGCGGTGTTGATCTTGCCGTGGAATCTCTACAACAGCCCGTTGGTGATCGTGTATTTCCTGTCCGGCCTGGGCGCACTGCTGGGGCCGTTGTATGGGGTGATCATGGTCGACTACTGGTTGATCCGCAAAAGCCAGGTGGATGTGCCGCAACTGTACAGCGAAGACGCGCAGGGGGTTTATTACTACAGCCGGGGCGTGAATCTGCGCGCGGTGGCGGCGTTCATTCCGGCAGCGGTGATTGCCATCCTGCTGGCGTTGTTGCCCGGGTTTGCCAGCGTCTCGCCGTTCTCCTGGCTGTTTGGCGCCGGTATTGCAGGGTTGCTGTACCTGCTGATCGCCAAGCGCCAGCCGTTCTACGCCGATGTCAGCGGCGAAAGCATTGCCGTCGATAACGTCAGTCATTAAACAAGGACATTCCATGCGCATCCTCGTGGTCAACGTCAACACCACCGAATCCATCACCCAGACCATCGCTGAGCAGGCCAGAAGCGTGGCCTCGCCGGGCACCGAGATTGTGGGGCTGACCCCCTACTTCGGCGCCGAGTCGGTGGAGGGCAACTTTGAAAGCTACCTGGCCGCCATCGCCGTCATGGACCGCGTAATGGCCTACGATCAGCCGTTTGATGCGGTGATCCAGGCCGGCTACGGCGAGCATGGCCGCGAAGGCTTGCAGGAGCTGCTCAACGTGCCGGTGGTGGATATCACCGAAGCCGCGGCCAGCACGGCGATGTTCCTGGGCCATGCCTACTCGGTGGTGACCACCCTGGACCGCACGGTGCCGCTGATCGAAGACCGGCTGAAACTCGCCGGCCTGTACCAGCGCTGCGCCTCGGTACGGGCCAGCGGCATGGCGGTGCTGGAGCTGGAAGAAAACCCGGTGGCGGCCATGGAAGCGATCGTGCGCCAGGCGGAACTGGCCATCCTTGAGGACAAGGCGGAAGTGATCTGCCTGGGCTGCGGCGGCATGGCCGGGCTGGACGAGCAAATTCGCCAGCGCACCGGGGTGCCGGTGGTGGACGGGGTGACGGCGGCGGTGACGATCGCTGAGTCGCTGGTGCGGTTGGGGTTGTCGACGTCCAAGGTCAGGACCTATGCGGCGCCAAGGCCGAAGAAAATCCTGGGCTGGCCCGGCAAATTCAGCCACTGAAAATCAACTGTGGGAGGGGGCTTGCCCCCGATGGCGGTGGATCAGCCAATGAATCTGCTGGCTGACACACTGCAATCGGGAGCAAGCCCCCTCCCACACTTGGAATTCTGTTTACTTTGCGACCGCACTGAATCTGCGGCCCAATTGCTGCTCGGCAAACTGCTCGATCACAAAATCCACAAACGCCCGGGTCTTGCCGGGCAGCAACTTGTGCTCGGCGTAGTAGATAGAGATATTGCCGTCATCCACATACCAGTCCGGCAACACCCGTACCACCGCGCCGCTGTCGAGGAACGGCACGGCCATCGGCAGGCTGACCAGCGCAATGCCCAGGCCCTGGGCGCTGGCGCAGCAGGCGGCTTCGGAATCACTCATGGTCATGGCGGGCTTGAGCAGCAGTGGGCTGTGCTCGCGCTCGCGGTGGGTCAGTTGCCATGAGCGCACCCGGCCTGTCTGCGGCGAGCGGATCAGGATGCCGTGGCAGCGCGACAAATCCTCGGGCGCACGCACTGCGGGGTGTTGCGCCAGATAAGCCGGCGACGCCACCAGCACCCGGTGCGCCGGGGTCAACGTGCGCGCCACCACGCCCTGGGGGAGTTCAAAGCCACCGCCAATGGCGGCGTCGAAGCCCTGGCCGATCAAGTCCACCTGGCGGTTATCGAAGTGCCAATCCGGGCTGATCGCCGGAAAGCGCCGCATGAATTCACCCAGCAACGGCATCACATAGCGATTGCCAAACACCGTGCCCATGCTCACCTTCAGCGTGCCCACCGGTCGCCCCTCGGCGCTGGCCAGGTTGGCCACGGCGTTCTGAATCGTCGTGAGGCTCCCGCTGACTTCGCCCAGGAACAGCTTGCCGGCTTCGGTCAGGGTCAGGCGCCGGGTGCTGCGCTGAAACAGCCTGACGCCCAGGCGCGCTTCCAGCTTGGCCACGCTTTTACCGACCGCCGCCGGCGTCAGGCTGAGGTGTCGCGCAGCCTCGGCGAAGCTGCCGCCCTCGGCGCTGCGCACAAAGCATTCGATACTGCCAAAGCTCTCCATAACCCGCCACTCTAAACTTTTGGTTTACACAGACTATAGCAATCACGCTCTACCGGCCTGGTCGCGTGAGGCCGATACTCGGCTCATCAACTACGTGGAGATCGACATGACTACTGCAACCCTCACTGGCAAAGTCGCCTTGGTTCAAGGCGGTTCCCGTGGCATCGGCGCGGCCATCGTCAAGCGCCTGGCCGCGCAGGGCGCTGCCGTTGCCTTTACCTACGTCAGCTCGGCCGCCAAGGCGCAAGCCTTGCAGGACAGCGTGATCAGCGCAGGCGGCAAAGCCCTGGCAATCCAAGCCGACAGCGCCGATGCCACAGCGATTCGCACGGCGGTCAACGCCACCGTCGAGGCCTTCGGGCGCCTGGATATCCTGGTGAACAACGCCGGCGTGCTGGCTATCGCCCCGCTGGAAGACTTCACGCTGGAAGACTTCGACCAGACCCTGGCGATCAACGTGCGCAGCGTCTTTATTGCCACCCAGGAAGCCGCCAAACATATGGGCGAAGGTGGCCGCGTGATCAATATCGGCAGCACCAACGCCGAGCGCATGCCGTTTGGCGGCGGTGGCCCGTACGCGATGAGCAAGGCGGCGCTGGTAGGTTTGACCAAGGGTTTGGCACGCGACCTGGGACCACGGGGGATTACCATCAACAACGTGCAGCCAGGGCCGGTGGACACGGATATGAACCCGGCGAACAGTGAGTTTGCCGAGAGTTTGATCGGGTTGATGGCGGTGGGGCGCTATGGCCATGTGGAGGAGATTGCCAGTTTTGTGGTCTATCTTGCCGGGCCGGAAGCGGGCTATATCACCGGTGCCAGCCTGACCATCGATGGAGGGTTCAGCGCCTGAGGTTTTTACAACACTGCATAGGCTTGCCCTAATGCCGTCTCTAGGAGCGAGCTTGCTCGCGAAAAGCGTCAACGATAACGCGTGCTTTCTTAATGAACGCGGTGCCTATGAGTTTTTCGCGAGCAAGCTCGCTCCTACAAAGGGCGGTATACGCTACTGACTGGCAAGCCCCCCACATTTTCAGCCCTGTGCTGAATCAGGACATAGGTGGCAAGCCATAGGCCGCCAGATCAAAGTCTGCCAGTTTGCGAATGATCTGGTCGGCATGCTGATATTTACTGTCAGCCATGGCTTCATCGGGCACGGCGATGGCGGTCATGTGCGCCGCTTTCGCCGCTGTCACGCCGAATGGCGAGTCCTCGAACACCAGGCAATCCCCAGGCGCCACGCCCAGGCGACGCGCAGCGGTGAGGAAGATATCCGGCGCAGGCTTGGCGGCGCCGACCTCCGGGTCGTCGGCAGTGACGATGGTGTCGAACAGGCCAAACCACTCGCGGTGCAACGTCGTCTTGTGGCCGAACGAGTTGCGCGACGAACTGGTACCCACGGCAATCGGAATGTTATGCGCCTTTAAATGCCGCACCAGCGTCTCGGCGCCAGGCATGCCCAGGGCTTTGGGAAACCGCTCGCTCATCAACGGCTCGCGAATCTCCAGAAACTCGGCCGGTGTGATCGGCAAATCCAGCGCCTTGACGACATAGTCGGCCAGGTCCTGTGCACCGCGCCCGATGATGTGCTGCTTGATGCTCCAGTCATAGGTGCGGCCGTAGCGTTCGGCAATAATTTGCGTGACTTCGGTGTAGATGCCTTCGGTATCCAGCAACAAACCGTCCATATCGAAAATCACAGCCTTGATCGGGACAGCGGTACGCGGTGCGTTCATCACAACAGAAACCCCGGGGGGAAGACAAAAAGGATTCAGCACAATAGCGGCCCTGGTTGCCTGCAAGCAACCTTGGTGAAGCCCCGATAAGGCATTCATGCCACGCAACAGTTTTATCCGCTGGCGCGCCCGCGGCCGTCTAGGGTTTGTGAGTGAACAGTGATCTGCCTTTGACCACAATCTGAAAATGCACCTTGCAAACCTTATAAAAGACTTATTAACCTCCAATGAATTCGATCCACTGGACCCGCAAATCGGTCAAACAACTGCTTCGGCTGCATACCTACCATCAGCAACAGGTACGCAATGCGGTGTCAGCGCTTGAGCGCATGCCGGATGCAGTCAACGTCAAGGCGTTGGTTAACCATCCACACGGCTATCGGTTGCGAGTGGGTAATTACCGCGTCCTTTTCGACTGGGACGGCGACATCCATGTGGTCAGCATTCAAGAGGTCAAGAAACGTGACGAACGAACCTACTGCCGTACAGATCATCCACAATACCGAGGGCAAGCCAGCCTTTGTGGTGATCCCCTATGAACATTATCTGGCCCGGCAAAACGACCCGGACCTGATTCCCCACGCTGTCGTCAGCCGCCTGGTAGAGGGAGCGACACCCATACGGGCCTGGCGCGAGCACTTGAACCTCACCCAGGATGAAGTTGCCAAGCGCCTGGGCATTTCACAATCGGCATTCGCCCAGCAAGAAGCGGTCACCAAACCACGTCGAACCACGCGGGAAAAAATCGCCAAGGCCCTCGGCATAAATGCCTGTCAACTTGAGTTATAACCTCATCCCCAAAGCCCGCGCCTTCGACGCCCTCAAAGCGAACCCAAGCATGCTCTACCGTTTAGCCGCCGACAGCCTGGTGCTGTTCCATTTATGCTTCATCCTGTTCGTGCTGTTCGGTGGCCTGCTGGCGCTCAAATGGCGACCGCTCATCTGGCTGCACCTGCCCGCAGCGGCCTGGGGCGTTGCCGTCGAGGTGTTTCACCTGCCCTGCCCGCTCACCCGCTGGGAAAACCTGTTGCGCCTCATGGCTGGGCAGGAGGGTTATGGCGCAGGCTTCATCGAACATTACATCCTCGCGCTGATCTACCCGGCCGGGCTCACGCCGCAGATCCAGTTGGGCCTGGGTGCGCTGGTGCTGCTGGTCAATATTGCGGTGTATGGGCACCTGATCCGACGTTATCGACAGGCTTGAGACAGCCGCACTGGTGAAGAATCAGGCTCCCTCTGCCCCCTCGTAGACGCCGCCATGTCCGAAGCCTTCGAAGTCCCCAGCCCCCACGAAAAGCACCTCGAACACACCACCGAACAGGCCCACGGTCGAGGCGATACCTTTGCCAGTCGTATCGCGGTGATGACCGCCATCATGGCCACCGTCGGCGCCATGCTCAGCTACCAGGCCGGCTCCAGCGAAAGCGAGGCGGCGATGGACAAGAACAACGCCGCGATCATCAAGACCGAAGCCGCCAACCAGTGGAATTACTACCAGGCCAAATCCAGCCGCCAGAACCTGGCGGAGTTGGCCACGCATATTCCCGGCGTGGATGCCGCCCACTACAACGATGAAATCCAGCGCTATAAAAGCCAGAAGGAAGAGGTGCGCAAGCAAGCCGAGAAGCTTGAAGCCACCTCCCTGGAGTGGGACCGTAAATCCGAAGAAGCGCTGCACCAGCACCATCGCTGGGCCCAGGCGATGACGGCGATTCAGATCGCGATCTCACTGGCGGCGATTACCCTGCTCACGCGCAAGGAATGGCTCAAGCGCATGGCGTACGCGGCCGGCGGCGTGGCCGTGGTACTCGGCAGCCTGGCCTGGCTGCATCTCTGACCGGGCGCAGGAAAATCTAATACCAGTCAGTTAAGCGTACGTCGCCCTCTGTAGGAGCGAGCTTGCTCGCGAAAAACGTCAACGATAACGCGTGCATTCTGAATGAACGCGGTGCCTGTGAGTTTTTCGCGAGCAAGCTCGCTCCTACAAAAAGCCTTAACTGACTGGCATTCGGGCTTGCCCCCGGATGGCGGCCTGATCGTCTCCACAAACCTTGGCTGGCTGATTTCAATCCGCCACCTGAGCGATTAAAGTGTCGCGCCTCGAGAATTGAGTCTCGAGATTCAGTCCATGGAGTAACGCGTGAAGTACGTCAGTAAAGTAGCAACAGCCGCCGTTCTTGGTCTCACCCTGGCAGGTTGCACCGGCACCGCCATGAAAACCCAGCAATACGACGCCAGCCAATACACCGTGCTCGGCCACAGCGAAGCCAGCGCCACCGGCATCATGCTGCTGGGCGTTATCCCGATCGGCCAGAACAGCCGCTTCGTCCGCGCTCAGGATGCAGCCATCAAGGCCAAAGGCGGCGACGCGATGATCAACACCCAAATCCAGGAAAAATGGTTCTGGGCCTGGGTCCTCAATGGCTACACCACCAAGATCTCCGGTGATGTGATCAAGTTGAAAACCGCACAATAAGTATCCGGCTGCCAGAGCGCTGAGCCTGGCAAGCGAGGTTTCATGGGCCTGACGCCAGAGGATGGTCCATGAACCTCGGTATCCGTTACGCCCGTCTCGCTGACGCTCAATCCTGAATCATTTCTCATCGCTGTGCGGGTTTGGGCAACGTCCTACACGCCTTGCAGAAATGCGGGGCTCCCGTTTGAAAATCACCATGCCTATAGTCACCCGGTCACTCATAGGGTGACCGGGTTTGGCGACTCGACGATAAATCGACAGAAATGTCCTCGCATATTTGCGGGATGCTTCTGCGCGCAATAAGCTGCTCGACGGTAGCTGTGCGCGGGAGACCTTCGGGTCTGCCGGTTTTTCCGATTGTCCCGGTTCGCCAACCTGCGTACAGCTGCCACCTTTTGTTTGGCGACAAATGTGTGGCTGCTTTCCTCTGACAACCGGAGTTGCACATATGAACCAGTACATAGCCCTCACCAACAACGACAGCGCCACCCCTGCTCTTTTTGTCGACACCACGGCGCCGCTGGAAATACTTCTCGACGCTGCAACCTATCGTCTTCGCGCCGTTACCCAGGTCCTTGAGAACCTCGCACTACGCAGTGAGATCAGCAGTGATGCTGTCGTACTCAGCGATTTCGCACTGCTCTGCTCAATTCCGTTGCGCGACGGCTGCGATTTGCTGGACGTCATAGGGCGGCGGATGGACATGCCTTGCGCCTGACCTGAATCGCCAGATTTTCAAACCGCAGAAATAACGAAGCCCCTGATTTTTTCCCAGTATCAGGGGCTTGTTTACCTTTCAGGCGACCGCCGCACGCCTGGAGCGTTAAGGACCACCGATCTCCAGGGCACGCTCATCAAATCATGTACAACTCAAAAATCGTGTACAGTTTTTTTCGCTCATGACGATATAGATGGCAAGGTGCCATGGATCGGGCCCGCAACATCTACGAGTCCAATCTTCATGATTAATGTCTTCAAAATGCGCCGTGATCGTCGCGCTGTTCAACAATTGGTTGCTGCAATCACCCGCCGGGTACCGCCACAAGTAGACGGGTGCGCTGAACGCGCTGCTGTCCTCGATGCGTGGAAGGCTTTTGACTCCCTTGATCGCGACTCCCAGTCCCGTATCCATGCGCTTGAGCAGGAATTGGAGGCAGCCCGTGAGCTGCTTCGCGAAGCTGCGTCGTCCGCGCATGCCCATGAGGTGCGGTTTGATCTTGTAAACCGCGCCTCCAGCGAAGGGCTTTGGGATATGGAGGTCGTCGCCGGCGACCCGGTGAATCCCAAAAATCGCTTTTGGTGGTCTCAGCAACTGCGCAACCTTCTGGGGTTCAACGATGAGCGCGATTTCCCAAATGTGTTAGCCAGTTGGGCCGACCGCCTGCATCCACAGGACAAGCAAGCCACCCTCGACGCTTTTGCCCGCCACTTGAACGATAAGTCCGGGCACACACCGTATAAAGTGAAAAATCGCCTCGCGATGAAGGACGGTTCCTACCGTTGGTTCTATGCCCAGGGAGAGACCTTGCGGGATGATCGGGGGATGCCTCTACGCGTCGCGGGTTCTCTGCGTGATATCCATGATCAGCTTGAGCGAGACCAGGAGCACGACGTCATCATCACCCGATTTGAACTGGCCAGGGAGATGCTCTCGGACGGTCTGTGGGATATGGAAGTCATCGCGGGAGACCCGGTCAATCCAAAGAACCCTTTCTGGTGGTCTCCGCAGTTCCGGCGGCTGCTTGGATTTGAAACGGTGGAGGAGTTCCCGGATGTCCTGGACAGCTGGGCATCCCGACTACACCCGGATGATAAGGAACAAAGCCTCGACGCATTTGGTGCTCATTTGAACGACCGATCGGGTAAAACGCCTTTTGATATCGAGTATCGCCTGAAGATGAAGAGCGGCGAGTATCGGTGGTTCAGAGCGCGAGGCCAGACCCGCCGCGACTCCAGCGGCTCACCCCTTCGGGTAGTAGGTGCCCTCGTGGATGTCCACTTGCAGCATGAGCAGGAGGCGCTGCGGCACACTGAGGTCAAGCACCAGCGGACGCTTGAGAACAACATCGCCCAATTGTCACAGATCGTCGGGACGATTCAGAGCATTGCCAACCAGACAAATCTGCTGGCACTGAACGCGGCGATTGAGGCCGCGCGCGCGGGCGAAGCGGGTCGCGGCTTTGCGGTCGTTGCAGACGAAGTGCGCAAGCTGGCAACGCGTACGACTGAAGCGACCGAACAAGCTGCCGGGATGATTGCTCGCTAAGTACCGTCCTGGTGCCTGCTGTCTAATCCACAGCAGGCATCCAACGGCCGTGAACGCGCGCACTCATCCCCCCTCCCGTATGACCGCATAGAACGGCGGCCGGAAGCGCTGGCCACATTGTCGAAACCTTTTGCTGGCGGATACCTCAAAGGAAACGCGAAGAATCCCGGCGCGGCCTTTCCGTGCCAAGCGACAAGGAATACGCCGTGCTCGAACATCTTGATCTAAATGCGCTGATCGCTGGCTACGGCTACTGGGTAATCTTCCTGGGCTGCCTGCTCGAAGGCGAGACCGTTCTTATCCTGAGCGGAATGGCTGCGCACCAGGGCACTTTGCAAGTGCTGCAGGTGATCGGGTGGGCCACTGCCGGCGGGATACTCGGCGATCAACTGCTGTTTTGGACCGGACGTTATTCCGGGCAGCGCCTGCTGCCCAAACTCAAACGTCACCAGTCAGCCATCGAACGGGTAGAGAACCTTATCCACCGCTATCCGACGACCTCGGTATTTACCGTGCGCTTTCTCTACGGCATGCGCCTGGTGGGGCCCATCGTGATTGGTGCCAGTGGACTATCGCCTTGGAAGTTCGCCCTGATCAATGTGCCAAGTGCGGCAATCTGGGCCACCCTGTTCGTCGGCGCCGGCTATTGGGCCGGCGAAGCATTGCAGCATTTCTTTGGCGACCTGAAGCCGTATCGCCTGCCGATCTTCCTCGCGGTGGTAGCGCTGGTGGCCCTGGCGGCAGGGGTGCGGTATTGGCGAAGACGATCCAGGGCGTCGCAACGCTGAGACAGGAGCTGCCTGTGGCTGATGTAGCGACTCATCCCGGTGTGTAGGCGCATAGCCGCCTGTATGTCTGGATAAAGCGCTACAGAGTCCGAATGGGGGCAGATGGCGGGACAAAACCAGCAGGCACAAAAAAAGCCCAGTAAAACGGGGCTTTCCGTAACAATTTTTTTAATTGCTTCTCTGCTACTCCTTTTTGTAATACCGAACCCCACGGAATTCGCGGCCTCCAGCCCAATACACTGACGTGGTGACTGAAATTATTCCTTTTGAAATCCCTCCTCTACCTGCAGCAATGCCTCCAAACCTTCGAAGAAGTAACCGCCTCGGTGCAGGGTTCCGCAGGCTTTCAACCTCTGCGAAAATCAAAGCAGCGGCCACCGAAGCTCATTCCGAATTCAGGACCGAACGCCCAAACCTGTATCCAACGAATAGTTGACATAACAGCTATGGATACTCAAAAATGAGCAACGACCGTTAATAACGGTCTATTCGCTAGACATGAGTCGGCGAAAGGTTCGGCACAGCCGATCTGTAGCAGCGGATGTCGCTGCAAGGAAATGCCAATGGCAATCAAGAGCGGTACCTTCAGCCGCGTTGAGCTGAGTGATAGCGACGCAGTGCGCTTTGTTCGACACATGCGTGAAGACAAACCCAACGCAAAAGCCAAAGCCTCGTATGCACGTGGTCGTACCCTCCTGAGCCAAGTTTTCAATAGCCAAGCTGAGCGCGCTCGCTAATTCAAGTGAGCGCCAATGCAGCCAGGTGTCGATTACTTCATCGAAAAGCTTGATCCGCTTCACCAACCAAACAAATTCTCCATGGGCCCAGACGTTGATCTGAGGCCCTTGAAGTCGTTCATCCAAGGCAGCGCCATGGAGTACCAGGTTGCGAACGTAGCCGTTACTTATGTTGCCATCCTTCCTCCCGTGGACGCCAAATCCAGGCCAAGGGTAATTGGGTACATTACGTTGACCTGCAGTGAGATTGAGCTGCATGGAACCTATGCACTGGACGACTGTGAGCATGCGAATCGCTATCCGTCTATGCCCGCGCTGAAAGTTGCTCGGCTAGCAAGCCATGCTGACTATGCAGGTAATGGAATCGGTCGGGTGCTGATGGAGTTCGCCATTGCAATGGCAGCAGACGTCATTGCCCAGCATGTAGGATGTCGGTTTTTGGTAACTGACTCCAAGGCGCAATCAGTCGCATTCTACGAAAAAATAGGTTTGACTCTTCTGGACACAGAAGAAAACCGAGCTCGTAAGGAGCCCGTTATGTTTTTGGATCTGAATAAGCTTGTTCAAGAGCAGGAACCAGTAGAAATCCCTCCTGAGCTGCTACCTGCCGCCGACTGTCTGCCCGATGACCTTGCCGGCGAAGACATGGCGCTGCAGGTATAAAAACCGCGCAGCCCTCTTGATGTCGGTAAGTGTTTCCGGTCTGGTCATCTTCTGCCATTCGAACACCTGGCGGGAGCTGAGTGCCACTTGAACTGGCGCACGAACTCTTCCAGGTAGTTCTGCACGACGCGGTACAGCGTTACGAGGTCGCCGTTGATATCGTTGAGAACTTCAACCGGCGCAGCCTGTGGACGCATGAAGTAAAGCGCGGCGCCGCCAGCAAAGACCTCGACATAACATTCGTGTGGTGGAAAAAGTTGAATTAAACGATCTACCAGGCGGCGCTCTCCTCAACAACAAAGTCTCTACCTCCTTAGGGGGTGTATCTAAACTTCCCTCCGATTGTGTGTCCTTCTCTGCTCTCGAGAAACCAAGGGGTCAGAGAAAAAGCAAAACGTGACCTACTATTGCCTTAGAGAGAAGCCGAACGGCAAGTTGAGCAAGCATCTTAATTTATCGCGTTGTCCCCGCCGAACAACAGTGATCATTTCTGCGCAGATGGACTGCTTGGCGGCCTGTTTTGCCCATTCTGGCATGTGGTCTACGGACTCAAAAAAATCGTGGGCCTGGGCAACGTCATCTTCAGATGTTGCGGAAGATAAAGCAGAAAGCACTGAATCAAGAGCCTCTTCTAAAATTGGCTTCATTTTTTGATCGATATGTTGGAATAAATCAACTAGCAACCGAGTGGGTGCGAAATAAACCTTTTTACCGCCGCGATTAGTTACTTGGGCGGGGGCCAATGCACACACCAACTCGCCTATCACCTCCCCGCCGGCAGTAAGATCAACCCCTCGGTGTACTACCCCATTCCGCAACTCTCTTAGGTATCCAAATACCTGTTCGCCTGAAAAGCTGCCAAGGGGAAGTGCGCTCTCAATCGACGTTTCAAAATCTGGACCTAGGGCATCTTGAATCGCGTCGACGGCACCGAGGAGGTTCGCTGCGTATAGAGAATAGTGCATGCGCATATTAAATATGTCGGCAGGAGGCCTGATGCTCATAATCTCAGCGGCGGAAAACGCTGCGCATTCAAGATGCCAAGTGACGGTGCTAGCTATAGTTTCGTTGTCCATTGAAATTCCCTTTGTTGGTTTTTTGCTCAATCTACAGCGGTGATCTTTTAGCTAGATGCCCAATCCATACGGAGCTCCGCAGATTTATAACTACTTCATCACTCCGAGCTGAGCCATAGCCACGACCACCGAAAATGTTCCGCAGGCGTGCAGAAAAAATGACCCATTTAGCCTGCGGCGAGGTGGGGGGACTTGGGCATGAAATGGGCGCCGAAACGAAATAGGGGCGTGCAAGTCCGGCAGAACCGCTGGATTACCGACGACGGCTACACCGTCGCGCGTTGCCGGTTCACTGAGATGCGCTACCCATCACTCGCCCAGAGGGCGAACTGCCCTTCGCTTATGCGAAAGACAGAAACGAAGTCATAACGATCATTGAGCAACACCAAGCCAAACCGGCCCGGAAGATGGTGTCAAGGAGCGCCAATTTCCCGACACCTACCACTATCAAGGAGCAGCACCATGCAGCACAGAACCTAAATAACGGCGCGGAAGAGACTATCACTCGACCGACACCAAGCGACAGCCGAATGGTGTTGGAGCAATTAGTGGAGTCGCCGTAAGGGACAGGTTCTTCAAAGCGCATTTGAAATGCGGCCCGCGTTCGTTATCACGGACCTGGCCAGTGCCGGCACATCTATGCCAGCCAACGGCTCACCACGGGCGTTGCCTCGGTTGACTGGATGCAGAGCAGATGGGCCACACCAGTGCGAACATGATCCGACAGCACTATGGAACATGGATCAATGAGGACGGCACGGACATCGTTGGTTTGCTTCAACACGCACTTGGTTTATAGATGTCTGACAGCGTCATTGAGATGAACGTATGCCCTTACTGCATAGATACGAATCGCTGCTGCTTAAAAAGAATGTAACCCTAGCGCAGCCCTACTGGGATCGTGTCAGCCAGTGCCCGGCTATGCGCCTACACAACGGATCATTATTGCGGCGGATCAATAAGTTTTCGGTATTAGACGAGATTGCTTTTCTCGAAAAAACAGCCACCAGCCGGCCTACAGGTACAAAAGCCGCTGAGAAATTCAGAGGGCCTATTCTGGGGCGCTTTTGGCACAAACATTACTTCGACGCATATCACTTGCCCGAAAATATAAACAACAGGTGGTTTGGAGGGTTTGCGAAGAAACAAAGGTTACTGCAAGCCATGTTCCGAGGAATTCTATTGGCAGAGGACGATACAGATATGGATAGCTATCGAGAGGCTGTTGCCAATCGAATTTCACACTCTTTTGTCTACGGGGCAATTGAGGAGAGAAAAAAGAGGGGGGCGTTAACGGGCGAATGGCTCGTTTACTACGTGCATGACGGGCTGAATTATTACCTGGATTTGGCCGACCATAGCTCGTTGGACGACCAGCAAGGGCTGTTTGATCGTTTGAAAGACGGTTGCGCCTGGGAATTCCCCTTTGCCTTCGATTAGATTTTTTCTGCCCTATCCATGTTCCCAGATTGTCCTTTCACCACCCAAATGCGCTCCTCAGCGCGGCCCTCTCATCAATCAGTGGGCATCGCTTGTTCCCATGAATGTTCCTATATAGGCGTTTTTTGACCCCTGAAAACACTAAACCCCTGAAAACTTCAATGTTTTCAGGGGTTTAGTCGTTTCAAATTTGGCGGTGAAGGAGAGATTCGAACTCTCGATACAATTTCTTGTATACACACTTTCCAGGCGTGCTCCTTAAGCCACTCGGACACTTCACCGTATCTCGGCAAACCAGTTCAGTCTGTCGAGGCGCGCTAATGTAGTCGAAAGCCTTTCTGATGGCAAAGGTTTTTTTCAGAATTTTCATGCGGTTAGACGGTTATGCCGGAACGGGGTCTGCGGGCGATGGCGATTGTGCCAATCTCGGGCATGGATTGGGATGGTCTACGCTGGTTGTGGTGCCCTGCTTCAGGCGCTCTGCTGCCGGCTGTGAAGCAAAAGCCTGACTGGGCAGTCAGTCACGGCGCTTTACCCGCGCGGGCGCGCTGGGTAACGTTTGCTGCATTCTTCTATAACAAGCCCTATAAGGAACCGCGTCATGAGTGAGTTGATTGCCTACCATCTCGAAGACGGTATCGCGACCCTGACCCTGAGCAACGGCAAGGTGAATGCCATTTCTCCGGCAGTGGTCAGTGCGTTCAATGCGGCGCTGGATCAGGCGGAGCAGGATCGGGCAGTGGTGGTCATCACGGGCACGCCGGGCATTCTGTCGGGTGGTTATGATTTGAAAGTGATGACGGCCGGCCCTAAAGACGCCATCGGCCTGGTGACGTCCGGCTCGACGCTGGCGCGTCGCCTGTTGTCGCATCCGTTTCCGGTGATCGTGGCGTGCCCTGGGCATGCGGTGGCCAAGGGCGCGTTCCTGCTGTTGTCGGCGGATTATCGAATTGGCGTTGAGGGTCCGTTCAGCATTGGCCTGAATGAAGTGGCGATTGGCATGACGATGCACCACGCCGGTATCGAGTTGGCGCGGGACCGTCTGCGCAAGTCGGCGTTTCATCGCTCGGTGATCAATGCCGAGATGTTTGACCCGCAAGGCGCCTTGCAGGCGGGCTTCCTCGACAAGGTGGTGGCGCCGGAAGAATTGCACGCGGCGGCACTGGAAGCGGCGCGGCAGTTGAAGAAGATCAATATGAACGCGCACAAGCAGACCAAGCTGAAGGTGCGCAAGGCGCTGCTGGAGACGCTGGACGATGCAATTATCCAGGATCAAGGTCATGTGCTGATGTAATGCCTGAACCTGCTGTGCCAAAGCTCGACCTCGAGTTGTAATGCTGTTCAGTTAAGCCTACATCGCCCTCTGTAGGAGCGAGCTTGCTCGCGAAAAACGTCAACGATAACGCGTGCTTCCTGAATGAACGCGGCGCCTGTGGTTTTTCGCGAGCAAGCTCGCTCCTACAAAAAGCCTTACTTAACTGAACGACATTACAACCTTGAGTCGGGCTTTTTCTTACAGCCAAAGCCGAAACAGCCTGCGCCGCTCTAGACAGCCTTTATCGGCCTATGTTGAAACATGCGCTTAAACATCGCCTATCTCCTACGTCTTTAGGGGCAATTGCCGAATACAGTGCACATCCGTACACTGCGCCACCTTTTGTTTCGATGGGCCGTGTCGATGCTTTTTCTGTTACGTATGTTGTTGATGGGCCTGCACTTTATGCTCGCCGGGATAGTGGGCGTGCTCATAGGGGTATGCCGCCCGTTCAATCCTGACAACAGTCGCCTTTGCGCCCGCCTCTATGCACTGCCCGCCATGTGGATACTGCGCTTGAAGGTGAGGACGGAGGTCGACTCGCTGCGCAACAAGCCCGGCACCTGCGTGGTGATCGCCAACCACCAGTCCAACTATGATCTGTTCGTGCTGGGCACCGTGGTGCCGCGTCGCACGGTATGCATCGCCAAAAAGAGCCTGAAGTGGGTGCCGTTGTTCGGCCAGTTGTTCTGGCTGGCCGGCAATGTGCTGATCGACCGCGGCAATGCGCACAAGGCACGCCGTGCCATGCTCACCACGACCCGCACCCTGCAGCATGAAGACACGTCCATCTGGGTATTTCCGGAAGGCACGCGCAACCTCGGCAAAGGTCTGTTGCCGTTCAAAAAGGGCGCGTTCCATATGGCGATTGCGGCCGGTGTGCCGATCGTGCAGGTGTGTGTCAGTAACTATGTCACGCATATGCGCCTTAATCGCTGGAACAGTGGCGAGGTGCTCATACGTTCGTTGGCGCCGATTCCTACTGTGGGGATGACGGCGGACGACGTTCCGAGGTTGATGCTGGCGTGCCAGGCGCAGATGGATGCGTGCATTGCGCAGATGGATCGCGAACTGCAAGGCGCTTGAACGATCACTTCAGGGAACGCCATTCACGCTAAGCTGCCCAACACCTGTCCTCTAGATAAGAAGTGATCAGCACCATGGGTAGAGTCGTTGCCGCCGCCGTCTACAGCGCCGGAAAGAAAGTCACGGATATCACCCTCGACGAAGGTGCGGCCTGGGCCGCCAAACCCGGCCACTTTGTGTGGATCGGCCTGGAAGAACCCAGTGCCCAGGAACTGACCAACCTGCAGCACCAGTTCAACCTGCATGAACTGGCGATCGAAGACGCCATGGAAAAACACAGTCGCCCGAAGCTGGAAACCTTCGGCGACGCGCTGTTTATCGTCACCTACTCACCGGTGCGCGAGAACGGCAAGCTGGAGTTTATCGAGACCCATATCTTCGCCGGCAATGGCTACATCATCACCGCCCGCAACGGGCATTCGGCGTCCTACGGTTTTGTGCGCCAGCGCTGTGAGGCACGTCCGTTGTTGCTGGAGCATGGGGAAGATTTCGTACTCTATGCCTTGCTGGATTTCGTCACCGAAAACTACCAGCCGGTCAGCGAAGCGATCCACGCCGAGATCGATGAACTGGAGCGCAATGTGCTGTGCAGTTCCCTGAGCGAGCGCGATATTCAGAACCTCCACGGCCTGCGCCGCGACGTGCTGCGGCTCAAGCGCTATGTGGCGCCGATGGTGGAGATCAGCCAGGAGTTGCAGAAGCTGAGCTTTCCGTTTATCGACAAGAACATGCGCCCCTACTTCCGTGACGTGCAGATCCATGTCACGCGGCAGATGGAAGACTTGACGACTCTGCGCGATATTGCCAGCCAGACCATCGAGCTTGGCGTGCTGCTGGAGGCCTCGCGCCAGAGTGTGGTGCAGCGCAAGTTCGCCGCCTGGGCGGCGATCCTCGCGTTCCCCACGGCGGTGGCGGGAATTTATGGGATGAATTTCCAGAACATGCCCGAGTTGCAATGGCACTACGGCTACTTTGCAGTGCTCGGGTTTATTGCGGTGGGCTGCACCAGCCTGTGGGCGAGCTTCAAACGGTCGGGTTGGCTGTAGGTTTGTGCGCCACAAAGCGCATCATCCATTCCGCCACGGTCGCGCCGTGGTGGTCGCGCTCAAGGCTGGCCACGCCGTTGGTGTAGACCTTTTCGCCCAGGGTTGTCTGAAGAATCTCAAGCAGTTCGCGGGAATAGTCCTGCACGAATTCCGGGTGGCCCTGGAAGCACAATACCTGGTCGCCAATGTGATACGCCGCGATGGGGCAAAACTCACTCGAGGCGATGACCGTGGCATTTTCCGGCAATGTGGTGACCTGGTCCTGATGGCTGATCAACAGCGTCAGCTCCGGCACTTCCGGGCTCATCCAGGGCGCCTTGGCATCGAGCTTGTAATCGTGGATGCCCATGCCCCAGCCCTGGCTGGCGCGTTCGGTCTTGCCGCCGAGCAGCAACGCCAGCAACTGGTGGCCGAAGCAGATACCCAACAGCTTGTCGCCGCGCTCATAGCGCTTTAGCACGTAGGTCTTGAGGGTCTGGATCCATGGGTCGGTGCCGAACGAGTCGGCCTTGCTGCCGGTGATCAGGTACGCGTCAAACACTTCGTCATCCGGCGGGTATTCACCCTGCACCACGTTGTACACCACAAACTCGGCGGCAATCGGCTGCTTGGCGAACAGGCGCTTGAACATCTGCCCGTAGCCTTGGTACTGATCGATCAGGCCCGGACGCAGGATATCGGTTTCCAGGATGCAGACGCGTAGCGACATAAAAAATACCTGACACGGCGATGGGAATATTGAACACCCCAGAGCGTGCCTTGAAAGGTATCTGCAAAGCAAGCCCCTGGTTGATCAGCAAAAGGTTGCGCCTTGTGCCGCTTTCTCCAGCAACAACGCCGGTGGCGCGAAACGCTCCCCGTACTGCTCGGCCAGATAGCGCGCCCGGGCGATAAAGTCGTCCAGGCCGTACTGATTGATAAACTGCAGCGCGCCGCCACTCCAGGCCGCGAAGCCAATGCCGAAGATCGAACCGATATTGGCGTCGGCGGTGGACATCAACACGCCCTCCTCCACACAGCGCACGGTTTCGATGGCCTGGATAAACAACAAGCGATCGCGCACGTCCTGGGGCGAAATCTGTTTATCGGGCTGTTCGAACCGCGTCTTGAGTTCGGGCCACAGGCGCTTCCGGGCGCCTGCCGGGTAGTCATAGAAACCGCCACCTGCGGCTTTGCCCGTGCGCTTGTGGTCGTTGACCAGCAGATTGATCACCGCCGTCGCCGGATGGGTCGGCGCTGCCTTGCCCTGCGCTTGCAGGTCCTTGGCGGTTTGCTGTCGGATATGGCTCATGAGGCTGAGGGACACTTCATCGGACACCGCCAGCGGCCCTACCGGCATACCGGCTTTGCGCGCTTCGGTCTCGATCATCGGCGCGGCCACGCCTTCGCCGAGCATGGCGATGCCTTCGTTGGTGAATGTGCCGAATACCCGCGAGGTGAAGAAGCCGCGGCTGTCGTTGACCACAATCGGGGTTTTCTTGATTTGCAGTACGAAGTCGAAACCCCGAGCCAGGGTTTCGTCGCTGGTGTGGGCGCCCTTGATGATTTCCACCAGGGCCATCTTGTCCACCGGGCTGAAGAAATGCAGGCCGATGAATTTGCCAGGGTCGGGCACCGCACTCGCCAGGCCGCTGATGGGCAATGTCGAGGTGTTGGAGGCGATCACCGCGTCTGCACCGACCACGCGTTGTGCGGCGGCCGATACCCTGGCCTTGAGTTCGCGGTCTTCGAACACCGCTTCGATCACCCAATCACAGCCGGCCAGGTCGGCGTCATCCTGTGCAGGGTGAATCCGCGCCAGGATGGTTTCCCGCTGCTCGGCGGTCAGTTGCCCACGGCTGACTTTCTTGTCCAGCAACGCCGCCGAATGGGCCTTGCCCTTACCGGCAGCGGCCAGGCTGATGTCCTTGAGCACCACGTCAACGCCCGCACAGGCACTGACGTAAGCAATGCCCGCCCCCATCATGCCGGCGCCGAGTACGCCGACCTTGCGCGTCACATACCGCGCAAAACCTTGTGGTCGCGAGCGGCCGGCGTTGATTTCATTGAGCTGGAACCAGAAGGTGCCGATCATGTTTTTCGCCACCTGACCGGTCACCAGCTCGGTGAAATAGCGGGTTTCGATCAGGTGCGCGGTGTCGAAATCCACCTGTGCGCCTTCCACGGCGGCGCAGAGGATTTTCTCCGGTGCAGGGAAACAGCCCTGGGTCTTGCTGCGCAGAATCGACGGCGCAATGGCGAGCATCTGCGCGACTTTCGGGTTCGACGGGGTGCCCCCGGGAATCTGGTAGCCCTTGTTGTCCCACGGCTGCCTGGCCTGTGGATTCGCCAGGATCCAGGCGCGCGACTTGGCCAGCAGCTCGTCGCGATCTGCCGCCACGTCATCGATCAGGCCCGCCTGCAATGCCTGCACCGGCCGCACTTTCTGGCCTTCCAGCAGATACGGCAGGGCTTTTTCCAGGCCCAGCAAACGCACCATGCGCACCACCCCGCCGCCACCCGGCAACAGGCCCAGGGTGACTTCCGGCAAGCCGAGCTGCACGGACGTATCGTCCAGCGCGATGCGGTGATGACAGGCCAGGCAAATCTCCCAGCCACCACCAAGGGCCGCGCCGTTGATCGCGGCCACCACCGGCTTGCCGAGGGTTTCCAGGCTGCGCAGTTGGGCCTTCAACACGCCGACGTCGGCGTAGAACGCCTTGGCGTGGGCTTTGTCGACCTGGATCAGCTCATTGAGGTCGCCGCCGGCAAAAAAGGTTTTCTTGGCCGAGGTGATGATCACCCCGGCCAGGGTGTCCTTTTCCGCCTCCAGGCGCGCAATGGTGGCCGCCATCGCCTCACGGTAGGCCGCGTTCATGGTGTTGGCGCTTTGGCCGGGCATGTCGAGGGTCAGCACCACGATCTGGTCCTGGCCTTTTTCGTAACGAATGGCGTCGGTCATGACAGTGTCCTTGGGCTCAAAGGCGTTCGATGATGGTGGCGATACCCATGCCACCGCCGACACACAGGGTGGCCAGGCCGTAGCGCTGCCGACGCACCTCCAGCTCGTCGAGCAAGGTGCCGAGGATCGCGCAGCCGGTGGCGCCCAAGGGGTGGCCCATGGCGATCGAGCCGCCATTGACATTGACGCGGGCGGCGTCGATGCCCATGTCCTTGATGAATTTGAGCACGACCGACGCGAACGCTTCGTTGACCTCGAACAGGTCGATGTCCTCGACGCGCAGGCCGGCCTTGGCCAGCGCCTTGCGGGTGGCCGGTGCAGGGCCGGTGAGCATGATGGTCGGGTCGGTGCTGGTGACGGCCGTGGCGACAATGCGCGCCCGTGGTTGCAGGCCCAGTTCGCGGCCCTTGGCCTCGGAGCCGAGCAACATCAACGCGGCGCCATCCACGATGCCGGAGCTGTTGCCCGGCGTGTGCACATGGTCGATGCGTTCCACATGGCTGTAGACCCGCAGCGCGGTAGCGTCAAAACCCATCTGGCCGATCATTTCGAAGCTGGGCTTGAGCTTGCCCAGGCCCTCGAGGGTTGAGTCGCCGCGAATGAATTCGTCATGGTCCAGCAGCACGATGCCGTTCTGGTCCTGCACCGCGATCAGCGACTTGTTGAAGGAACCGTCTGCCCGCGCCCTGGCGGCTTTCTGCTGCGACTGTAGGGCAAAGGTGTCCACGTCCTGGCGGGTGAAGCCTTCCAGGGTAGCGATCAAGTCGGCACCAATGCCCTGAGGCGTGAAGTGGCTGTGCAGGTTGGTTTGCGGGTCGAGTACCCAGGCGCCACCGTCGCTGCCCATCGGCACGCGGGACATGGATTCGACGCCGCCGACCACCACCAGATCTTCAAATCCGGAGCGTACTTTCATTGCCCCCAGGTTTACCGCCTCCAGGCCCGAGGCGCAGAAGCGGTTGATCTGCACGCCGGCAACACTGACGTCCCAGTCCGCGACCAGCGCGGCGGTCTTGGCGATATCGGCGCCCTGATCGCCCACCGGGGTGACGCACCCGAGGACGATGTCATCCACCTGGCGGGTGTCGAGGTCGCAACGCTGCGCCAGCGCGGTGAGCAAACCGGCGACAAGGTTTACCGGCTTGACGCTGTGCAGGGCACCGTCGGCCTTGCCCTTGCCACGGGGCGTGCGTATCGCATCAAAGATCAAAGCTTGGGTCATGATGTCCTCGAACCACAGTGGGCGTATGCCCTTACCTTAGGCCCGATTGACACGGTTTCAATGACGGATGCGCTCATTGCTTTTGACCCCCTCGCTCGGACGAACGGTAGGCAGCTATGGGAAACCCCGGGTTAATCGTTTTAGCTGTCTAGCCTTGGGGTTGGCGCCAAGATGGCACTAGGCCTCATGCCGTTTTAAGCAGAAAACGTGATTAGTTGATATGAAATGGATCTAAGCGCCGAAGAACGAGGGCTCTAAGGTTGAATCTGTAAGAAGCTGCTGCCGGGTTTTGCTGGAGCCGCTGTAAGAAAAATGTCACGCCAGATCGCGATACTTGATTAACAGGCACGCATTTGACGCTCAGGAATAACAACAAAAGGCAGTCAGCCATGTTCAAACATTCGAAAGTACGTCAGGCGGGACTTATTCTGTTCGCCACCACACTGATTCTGATCTTGCCCAATTTAACCAAGGTTATCGGGTGACGACGCGAGCGACCTGTTGCGCGCACCCACAGCGTCGGGACTGCAGCTTTTGGCAGCACCTGCCGGGACATTGCGAATAGCGGTCCCGTTGCGGGGGCTGTCTTTTTGCGTGCGGATTTGCGCTATCGTGCCTTTTCCGCCACTGCGAACCCGGACTATCCCTTGAAATCGATCCTCGCCTTCGTTGCCCTGCTGCTGGCCCTGCCCGCCTGGGCCGCGCAATTGACCATTGAACTGGACCACGCCAGCAAGACCTGGCAGACCACGGACCTGCTCAAGCACCCCGACGCGCAGACGGTGCAGGTTGTCGATGATGTTTCCTACAAGCGCACCATGACCTATCGCGCAGTGCCTTTGGCGGTTCTCCTGAAGGGCCTGAACCCTGCGAGCCATCTGCAAGCAGTCGCCCTTGACGGTTTTGCCGCTGAACTGGCCGCCGCGCCGCTGCTGGAAAAAAACGGCGCGCGCGCCTGGCTGGCAGTGGAAGACCCGGCCCATCCCTGGCCCGCCCTGACGCCAGGCAAACCGAGCGCCGGGCCGTTCTATCTGGTGTGGACCGACCCGCAGGCAGGGCATGTCAGCCCGGAGCAGTGGCCCTTCCAGATCTCCAGGATCAAGCAATTACAGACGGTCGCCGAGCGCTTCCCCGCCTTGTTGCCCGACCCGACGTTGCCGGCGGATGACCCGGTCAATCAAGGCTTTGCGCTGTTTCAGAAGAACTGCCTGGCCTGCCACCGCCTTAATGAGGCCGGCGATGCACAGGTGGGGCCGGATCTGAATATTCCCTACAACCCCACTGAATATTTCAGCGGCGATTTCCTCAAGCGGTACATTCGCGACCCGCAGAGCCTGAGGCACTGGCCGCAGGCGAAGATGCCGGCGTTTGCGGCCAGTGTGTTGCCGGACGACGAGTTGGATCTGCTGGTGGGGTACTTGCGGCATATGGCGGGGCGCAAGCAACAGCCTTGAGGGTTGCGCAGATCAAAATGTGGGAGGGGGCTTGCCCCCGATGGCAGGGGGTCAGACACAGATGCTGTGACTGACACTCCGCCATCGGGGGCAAGCCCCACATTTGAACTGCGTTCAGTCGCTGATTATTGTTGCTGGACAGAGATCACCGGAGTCGGCGCCACGAACACCTTGGCATGCATCTGCTCATGCCCGCCCCCACGGCGCATGCCGCGCACCGGGCAGGCATCCAGATAGTCCAGGCCCACGGCCAGCTTCAAGTGCCGCTCCGGCCGGGCCAACTGGTTGGTCACATCAAAACTGTACCAGGCGTCATCCAGCCAGGCTTCGGCCCAGGCATGGCTGGCCAGGTGCGTAGTGTCTTCGGTGTACAAATACCCTGATACATACCGCGCCGGAATGCCCAGGCTGCGCGCGCAGGCCAGGAACGCATGGGTATGGTCCTGGCAGACGCCCGCGTGGCCGGCGAAGGCTTCAGCCGCGCAGGTGTCGACCTGGGTGGCGCCCGGCGTGTAGCGCATCGATTGGTTCAAGGCCTGCATCAGGTCGATCAGGGCCGTGCGGTCACGCCGCTGATGGCAGTGCTGCCGGGCAAAACCGCGCAGGGCTTCGTCGGGCTCGGTCAGGCGCGTGCAGCGCAGGAACGGAAAGGCCGACTGGCTCTCATGTTCGGCCTCGCGCAGCTCGTCGATATCCACCTGGCCACGGGCGCCGATAATGATGGAGTCGTGAGGTTCGTCCAGCGTCAGCACATGCAAAATGTTGCCGAACGGGTCCACTTGCGCCCGCACAGGGCGCGGCAGGTCAAGCTGCCAGCTGAGCACGTGCTGGCGCTCGCTGTCGTGGGGCGTCAGGCGCAGATACTGGATGCTGGCGCGCACCTGGTCTTCGTAGCGGTAAGTGGTTTCGTGGCTGATGGAGAGTCTCATGCCGCCTCCAGGGGGGAACAGTTTTTAATCAACACAGGTCATCCTCGACCACCCAGGTGTCTTTGGTGCCGCCGCCCTGGGACGAATTGACCACCAGCGAACCTTCGCGCAACGCTACGCGGGTCAGGCCACCGGGCACCACGCGTGTTTCCTTGCCGGACAGCACGAACGGGCGCAGGTCGATATGCCGCGGCGCGATGCCGTTTTCAACAAACGTCGGGCAGGTGGACAAACACAGGGTGGGTTGGGCGATATAGGCGTGGGGCTTGGCCTTGATGCGTGCGCGGAACGCCTCGATTTCCGCCGCCGTGGACGCCGGGCCCACCAACATGCCGTAGCCGCCGGAGCCCTGGGTTTCCTTGACCACCAACTCGGGCAAGTGGGCCAGGACGTGGGACAGTTCGTCGGGCTTACGGCATTGAAACGTCGGAACGTTCTGCAGGATCGGTTCTTCATCCAGGTAAAAACGGATCATCTCGGTGACGAAGGGGTAGACCGATTTGTCATCCGCCACCCCGGTGCCGATGGCATTGGCCAACACGACATTGCCCGAACGGTAGGCGGCCAGCAGGCCCGGCACGCCGAGCATCGAGGCCGGGTTGAAGGCCAGGGGGTCGAGAAACGCGTCGTCGAGACGGCGGTAGATCACGTCCACCGCCTTGGGACCGTCGGTGGTGCGCATGAATACGCGGTCATCGCGCACGAACAAATCGGCGCCTTCCACCAACTCCACGCCCATTTCCCTGGCGAGGAAGGCATGCTCGAAAAACGCACTGTTGAAGCGCCCCGGGGTCAGCACCACCACGCTGGGATTATCCAGGGGGCTGGCGCTTTTCAGGGTGTCGAGCAACAGGTTGGGGTAATGATCAATCGGCGCAATACGCTGGGCCGCGAACAGCTCCGGGAACAGGCGCATCATCATCTTGCGGTCTTCAAGCATGTAGCTGACGCCGCTCGGCGTACGCAGGTTGTCTTCCAGTACGTAGTAGGTGCCGTCGCCATCGCGAACGAGGTCGACCCCGGAGACGTGGGAATACAGATCACGGTGCAGGTTCAGGCCCTGCATGGCCAACTGGTATTGCTCGTTGGCCAGCACCTGTTCGGCGGGAATGATCCCGGCCCTGATGATGCGTTGTTCGTGGTACAGGTCGGCGAGGAACATGTTCAGCGCCTTGACCCGCTGGATACAGCCGCGCTCGACCGTTCGCCATTCGCTCGCCGGGATGCTGCGGGGGATGGTGTCGAAGGGAATCAAGCGCTCGGTCCCTTGCTCGTCCCCATAAAGCGTGAAGGTGATCCCTGCACGATGGAACAGCAAATCGGCCTCGCGCCGACGCTGGGCCAGCAGTTCGGCAGGGGTATCGGCCAACCATCGGGCGAACTGGCGATAATGGGGCCGGACCTGCCCTGCCCCATCGTACATTTCATCGTAATAAGTGCGGATCATGCCGTACTCCTTGTCACCCGGACGCAAGGACCTTCGCAAGGCCCGTGCCAGCGGCATAAACACTTGAAAATCAAAAACCTGGACAACCCTGGGATTCTCGCTGCACCGTCCTGGTGCGCGTAATCACCGGAGTTTCGCCGCACGCTTCATGGCGATGCGACCTCTGACTATCACCAGCATAGTCAGAGTTGATTTCACTGCCCGCCCGCACCTGCGGATAATCGTCTCCATCGGCTGAAAAGGACATGTCCTACAGCTAAACCCTTTGCACAGCCAGTACCGTGTCAACTCGTGTACTGATCGGCTCCTCGATCTTCCCTTTCAGCCACCCTATTCGGGTGGCTTTTTTTTGGGCGCACACAAAGCGCGCTGCACGTTGCGAACATTGACGGGCAGCTCAAACAAAATCGGCCGACCCAAAGGTCAGCCGATGTGCTGTGTTGCTCATAAACGCTACATGGGTAACCCACGCACCTCCTGCTTGACGCCCCAGCCTTCGATGATCCCGCCAAGCGGCTCTACCACTGCCTCAAAGTCCTGCTCGAAGTCTCCTATACCGTCGTAGGTTGCAGACATGATTTTGCTCAACTCCAGGTACCAGGCACCATCGTCGCGTGCGCTGACCTGGGCGTTCAGCGATTCTCCACGAAATCGACCCGCAGCCCTGCGCGCCCGTTCTTCATCAGGAAAAATGGCGTAGAACTCGATGGGGTGAAAGCGTGAGAAGTCGAAGCCGCCTTCTTTCATGCGGCGCAGAACGTTGGTGCTGATGTCTTCTTGATAGGCTGTGCTCATGAAACGTCCTCCTCAGACTGATGGATAGACTTTCCGTGCTTCCTGAAGCTGAAGCCCGCGCGCTACTGGCGCGGGTACCACGGCAATGACCACCGCAGGAAAACAAGCATGTAGCTGACAAGACCAGACCTGAGCGATTGATTCGCTGATCTCGATTGCAGAGTAGCGCGAAGCTACCACCTGCACCAGAGGCGCAAAGATGGCATGCAGGGAATATTCAGGCGGCGGGTTCGACCCTGAGGTCTTTGATACCATTTTGGTCGTGCAAGCTCTTGACCGTAGGATCGGGAACACGATCGGCAAGATCGTTGAGGTCCAGCTTTTCCAATACCGGCGACACGCGTATGCGCACCATCTGTGCGGCCTCTTCCAGCGTCGGCTCATGATCGCAGTCAAATTGCTCGACTACCGGCTCACCACGGTCATTGATGAAAGAAATGTTCCACTTCGGCATCGGTGCCTCCTCGATAAAACCCATGTGTGGGCTCACATCTATCTGGACCTTGAGGGCTCACCAAACGTTCCACTCAAGGCAGGAGGCACAGGATTCGCCGCGCTTACTTCTCGGCGCGTTCCTTCAGGGCTTTCAAGGTGTTGAACGGTGCGTCCACCACAAACTTGTTGGCCAGCCACGACGGCACGCTGCCGCCCGGCTCGGTGTGCACCTGGTAGGTCACTTCGGTCTCGTTGGCGCCTTTGGGCACCAGTGTCCAGGCACCTTGCACCTGGGCGACCCGCACATAGCCTTTTTCTTCAGGCTTGTAGGTCGGCACACCCTCCAGTTTGCGGGTGACGGTACCGTCAGCGGACCTTGTGGTGGTGACATGGATGTACGAATCACGGTCCGTCACCGGGAACGGCGCCTTGAACTGGGTGTAGGTCCAGGCCTCATCGCCTTTCTTGTCGACGAGCTTTTGCGATTTGCACTCATGAATCCACTTGCAGGCGCCTGCTACGTCCTCCTGCAGCGCAACGATCTTCGCCACTGGCGCCTTGATCACCGTCACCCCGCGATAGGCCTTGTACTTGGAACCGGCCACTTCACTCAGGGACACCTTGATCCCGTCCTCGTCCTTGGCCACTTGCCAGTCCTCGGCCTGGGCAGCACCGGCGAACATCATTGTAAAACCACAGACCACAGCCATTCGTTTCAGCGAACCCATCGATGTATTCCTTATTGTTGAAGTTCCGATAGTAAAGCCCATCAAGCCGCCGTCATCTGCTCCCACCAGCCGATCAAGCGGATCGCATCGGCCTGGTCGTTGCCGCAGACGTCGATATCTGCCTTGAAATCGCTGCACACTGCCGGCCGCTCCGGTTGACCGAACAACTGGCACAGTTGTTCGATCGACAAGTGCAGGCAGCGAACGCCCGCAGGTTTGCCCTGGGGCATTCCCGGCAGCGGCGAACTGATGGAGGGGGCGATGCAGCAAGCGCCACAGCCTTCACGGCATTTCATGACCAGCAGGTCCTCGACGACTCAATGGGATGGCCGGGCTAGAGTACGCCCTTAAACAGCCGTTTTAAAATGGTCCTACAGGGGTTTTTCGCACAAAACAAAGATGACTGACCAGTCTGCGACAGATGGTCAGGGCCGTGGGTCACCGATGATCGAACGTTTATCGCTTGAATTCGAAATCCAGCGCGGCACCTTCCACATCACGCCGCTCATCGTTACGCAATTGCAGCTTCATCTCGTTGCTGAGCAAGCGGCCATTGATCTGGAATGCGCTGTTGTCGGAAGGTTTTTCACTGAACATTGGCGGCAACAACGGCACGCTCTTGGGCTTGGGCATGGTGCCGATGGGTTGCAACAGCCTGACCATGTTCGATGGCAACGACAGGTCCAACTGTGCCGGTGGCAGTTTGGTCTGGGCGACTTCGCGAGCGGACTTGGACTTGCTCGCCACGGGTGCGCGCTTTTTTGACTTGGCGGTTTTTTTCTTCGTCTGCGGCGCTTTCTTTACCGGTGCCGGCTTTTGCCCGGCGGCGTCCTGCCCGGCGCTTGCGGCGGGCTGGGATTGCGCGACCGGCGATGCCGCCAGCGCAGTGCCAGCGTTGCACAGGCCTAACAAGCCAACTATCCAGACAACGCGAAAAATAGAGGTCATATCGCCAACAGCATTAACGGCAGAAGGCCATATGCTCGCTTGTTGTGCGGATTATGACAAGCATGGAGATCAATCCTGTCCCCTTTTACCCCCCTCAAATACCCGCCGCCGTCTCCTGGCACAACTGGCTGGCCAGCATTCCCAGGGTCATCAGCGCACGCTCTGCTTCGCGGTTCCACGGGGTGCCGCAATTGAGCCGGATACAGTGGTTGAACTGTTCCGTATTACTGAAGATCAGCCCCGGTGCGATACTGATGCCCTGTTGCAGGGCGCGCACGTGCAGTTCCTGGGTATTGACCCTTCCTGGCAAACTGACCCACAAAATAAAGCCGCCGGTCGGGCGGGTCATCTGTGTGCCTTCCGGAAAATACTGCTGCACCGCCAGTTGAAAAGCGCTGAGGTTCTTGCGGTATTCCTGGCGGATGTAACGCAGGTGCCGGTCGTAACCGCCATTCTCCAGGTAAGCGGCAACGCCCATCTGTGTGACGCTGCACGCCGAGTGGGTGCTGAACATCTGCAGACGCTGGATTTCCTGCTGGTACTTGCCGGCAATCATCCAGCCGATGCGCACGCCGGGGGACAAGGTCTTGGAAAAACTCGAGCAATAGATGACCCGGTCAAGACGGTCATAGGCTTTCAGGGCCTTGGTGCGACCCAGTTCGAACATCAGCTCGCCGTAGATATCGTCCTCGACGATCTGGATATCGAAATCCGAGGCCAGGCGCAGTAACTGTTTCTGCCGCTCTTCGGGCATGGTCCCGCCCAAGGGATTGCTCAAGCGCGTGGTCAGCACCAACGCCTTGATGGACCACTGGTTGGCGGCCAGTTGCAGGGCCTCAAGGCTCATGCCGGTGGCCGGGTCACTGGGGATCTCGATAACCTTGAGGCCCAGCAGGTCGGCCAGTTGCAGCAAACCGTAATAGGTCGGTGACTCGGCGGCAATCAGATCGCCGGGGCGCGTCAGCACGCGCAGGGACATCTGCAACGCGTCGACGCAGCCGTGGGTGATCACCACTTCGGAGGGGTCCACCACCACACCGGCATCGCGCATGCGAATCGCCACCTGGCGGCGCAGCGGTTCAAAGCCGGGGCTGAACATGTAGCTGAACGCGCGCGGGCTCTGGAAGCGTGTGACCTTGGCCAGTTGCTGGTGCAACGCCCGGACCGGCAGGTAATCCACACTCGGCACCGCCGCGCCCAGGGGGAATACGCCTTCGCGGCGCGACTCGACCAACACTTGCTGGATGATGCTGCTGCGGGTGACCAACCCCGGACGTTCAACCCGTGCGATATCCGGCGTCGGCGCCGTGAGTGCCGGTGTCTGGTGCACGTAATAGCCCGATTGCGGCCGCGCCCTGATCAGCCCCTGGTCTTCCAGGTTGGCATAGGCCTGCAGCACCGTGGCATGGCTCACATTGAGCTGGGAGCTCATCTTGCGCACCGAAGGCACGCGCTCCCCCGGCTGATAGACACCCCGCCGGATGTCCTCAGCCAATTGCTGGGCAATACGTTGGTAGAGCAACAGATTGGTCATGACGCAGCACTCGATTTCACGGGTATTTTATTTTTGTGTGAAACATACCGGCACAGTTTAGAAGTGTACGGGGACAGTTGCCACAATAGTCGAGCACGGGCCGCAGTGACAGAAAAAACTGTAAGGGCGTACACCTGACGAAATGTGGGAGGGGGCTTGCCCCCGATGGCGGCCTCTGGCCGACCAGGATGTTGGATTGGACCGAGTACATATCCGTTTCTGCGGTCACGGCTGGTATGGGTTCCGCCCTTACGGCGGCTCACTTTTGAAAAGCGCAAAAGTAAGCAAAACGCTCTTGCCCCACCACTCGGCACCTCGCCCAGGCTCGGTGTGCCTGAACGCAGGCTTGAATCCGTGGGCCGCCGCAATGGGCCATCCATGGCCCAGTGCGGCTAACCCGGCGTCCTGCCGGGTTGCCCACGGATTCAAGCCTGCGTTCGGCCAGCGTGGTTTAACGGGGCGCCTGAGATCAAGATCAAAAGCAGATCAAGATCAAGAGCGACTCGCTTCGCATCGTGGTTACGGTTGGGCGCTACAGAGTTGTGTAGATGCCTATGCCCCGATGAGGGAGTGTCAGTAGGCACATCTGTGACTGGCCCCCTGCAATCGGGGGCAAGCCCCCTCCCACATTTTGATCCGGGCCTGGTTCTTAGCGAGCGGCGCCCAGTTGGCCTTTTTCGTCGGAGAACACAATTTCCACCCGGCGGTTCTGCGCACGGCCACGCTCGGAGGCATTGGCCTCCACCGGGTACTTGTCGCCATACCCCTCGACCTGGATGCGTTTTTCGTCGATGCCCAGGTCAATCAGCACATCTGCCACCGACTGGGCACGGTCACGGGACAGGTTCAGGTTGTCGCGTTCGCCCCCGGTATCATCGGTGTAGCCCTCGATGCGCACCTTGCGCCTGGGGTTCAGTTGCAGGAACTGCACGACCTTCAACACCGTACGGTTGGCCGAATTCTGCAACTCGGCTTCGCCGGTATCGAACAAGACATCGCCCAGGGTCATCACCAGGCCGCGCTCGGTCTGGGTGGTCAGGCTGGCGATTTGCTGTTCGACCCACTTGCCCTGCTGCTGCACGCTGGCCAACTTGCTTTCACGCAAGGCCAATTGCAAGCGCTGGCGTTCCAGCTCGAGTTTGGCAAGGCGCTCGGCGTTCAGCCCCTGCTCGGTGTGTTCCCGGGCGATGGCACTGTAGCGTTGGCTCAGGTAGGCGTAATGCACCACGTCGGCGCCGCTGCCCCAGTAGCTGGAGAGGCGATCGGCACGCGCCAGGGACTCCCCGGCGCGGATCACATCCTTGGGCGCGAAGCGCAATACATTGGCGTCTTCCTTGACCGACTGAAAGTCATTGCCGGCCTGTTGCAACGCCTGCTCGCTACTGGGCTGGCTGGCACAGCCGCCCAGCACCGCGCTGCTCAGCAGTAACGCCACACTCACACCACGGATCATTGGGCTTCTCCCAGCTGCAACTGCTTGCGCAGGCGCGCGATGCGCGTGTTGACCACGTTCAATTGTTCCTGGCTCTTGCCGGTCAGCACTTTGGCCTCGGCCAGACGCGCATCCAGTTCAGCCTGTTCGGCGCGCATGCGGGCGTGTTTGTAGGACTGGTCGGCCATGTTGCCCTGGGCTCTGGCAAATTTTTCTTCGGCCAGTTTCAGCTCGGGCGATTCATCGGTATTGGCGCCCACTGCGTTGGCTTGCTCCAGGGCTTGCTGGGTCAGGCGCATTTGTTCAATCGGCGCAGGATCGGTGGCACATCCCGCCAGGGCGACAACGGCCAGGGCCGCGAAAAGAGGTCGAAGAGTCACTGAAAATCCCTACTTTGTTGGGGTACCGACGGGTTGTTGCAATTGCGCCTTCCAGCGCTCGAGATTGCGCTGCAACGCGGCTTCCGCGGCACCGGACGCGGGCAATTCTGTCATCTTTTTGGCCAGCTGTCCGCGCAGCCACGGATCATTGCAGGCCGAATTGTGGGAGATGGCCAGGTACAGGCCGGGCCGGTCGATCGGCACTTCGCGCGCGACCAGGTCATTGTTCATGCCCAGGGTCTGGGCCATGGCCATGCCGGAATAGCGGCTGGCGAGCACATAGTCCACCTCCCCCAGCAACAGTTTCTGGAAGGCTGGCGTCAGGTTGGGCAGACGCTGCAAGGTCAACTGCTCACCGGCAAAGGCATCAAACCCGGCACTCAGGCGAGCGCGCTCCGAGGCGGCGCCCTTATGGCCGTGCAAGTCGGCAGCGGTGGTGTAGACCAGGGGCGAGTCCCTGCGTGTCCACACCAGGTAATCGATCTGCATCAACGCCGGGTGGATGTAGTCGAGGTTTTCCAGCTCGCCGAGGTTCAACGGCGCATCGGCGAGGATATCCATGCGCCCGCTGCGCACTTCCTCCAGGGCCATGGAGCGCTTGCCGCCGTAAAGCAGGTCGATTTTCAGGCCCAGGTCCGTGGCTACTTGTTGCAGCACATCGGCGGTGGCGCCGATCAGGTGAGTCGGGTCCTGCGGGTCGCGCCACAGCAACGGCGGTGCATCCGGACTGCCGGTAATGACCAGGCGCTCGCACTTGCCGGCCGCCAGCGACAAGGTCGGCAGCAGCGTAAGGCCCAGCAGCGGGATCAGGGAACGCAGTTGCATGGCGAGGTGCTCCTACACGTCAAAAAAAAGCCCGGTCACAAGACCGGGCTCTTTATAAGTGAAGCGACTGGATTAGACCAGCTTCTCCAACTCGGGAACGGCTTCGAACAAGTCCGCCACCAGGCCATAATCAGCCACCTGGAAGATCGGTGCTTCTTCGTCCTTGTTGATCGCAACGATCACCTTGGAGTCTTTCATACCGGCCAAATGCTGGATCGCGCCGGAGATACCGACCGCGATATACAGCTGCGGCGCAACGATCTTGCCGGTCTGGCCGACCTGCATGTCGTTGGGTACGAAGCCTGCGTCAACGGCTGCGCGGGACGCGCCGACCGCTGCGCCCAGCTTGTCGGCCAGGGCGTACAGGTGCTTGAAGTTATCACCGTTCTGCATGCCACGCCCGCCGGAAACGACGATCTTGGCAGCGGTCAGCTCCGGGCGATCCGACTTGGCCAGCTCTTCGCCGACAAAGCTGGAAGTGCCAGCGTCATGGGCAGCGGCGACGGCTTCAACGGTAGCCGAACCGCCTTCAGCGGCCACCGGGTCGAAGCCGGTGGCGCGCACGGTGATGACCTTGACCGCAGCGTTGGACTGCACGGTGGCGATGGCGTTACCGGCATAGATCGGGCGCTTGAAGGTGTCGGCGCTTTCGACCGAGATGATCTCGGAGATCTGGTCAACGTCCAGCTGCGCGGCAACGCGTGGCAGGATGTTTTTGCCGTTGGAAGTGGCGGCAGCGAGGATGTGGCTGTAGCCGGCGCCCAGCTCTGCAACCAGCGGCGCAACGTTTTCCGGCAACTGGTGCGCGTAAGCAGCGTTGTCGGCGTTGAGCACTTTGCTCACACCGGCGATTTTCGCAGCGGCTTCAGCCACCGGGCCAGCGCCCTGACCGGCTACCAGTACGTGGATGTCGCCACCGATTTTAGCGGCAGCGGCCACGGTATTCAGGGTGGCCGGGGCCAGCACCTTGTTATCGTGTTCGGCGATTACGAGGATAGTCATGTTCAGATCACCTTCGCTTCGTTTTTCAGTTTCTCGACCAGTTCAGCCACCGACTTGACCTTGATGCCGGCGCTGCGTGCAGCCGGCGCTTCGACTTTGACGGTCTTGTTGGTGGAGGCGGTGGAAACGCCCAAAGCGTCCGGAGTCAGCACTTCAAGCGGCTTCTTCTTGGCTTTCATGATGTTTGGCAGGGACGCATAACGCGGCTCGTTCAAACGCAGGTCGGTGGTGACGATGGCCGGCAGTTTCAGGGAAACCGTCTGCGCGCCGCCGTCGATCTCACGGGTGACCGCAACGCTGTCGCCGCTCACTTCCACTTTGGAAGCAAAGGTGCCCTGGCCGTAACCGGTCAGTGCAGCCAGCATCTGACCGGTCTGGTTGTTGTCGCTGTCGATGGCTTGTTTGCCAAGGATCACCAGTTGCGGCTGTTCCTTGTCGACAACGGCCTTGAGCAGCTTGGCCACGGCCAGGGAGGTCAGCTCTTCGGCGGACTCGACCAGGATGGCGCGGTCGGCGCCCAGCGCCAGGGCGGTACGCAATTGCTCCTGGGCAGTGGTGGGGCCGATGGAAACCACGACGATCTCGGTCGCCACGCCTTTCTCTTTCAGGCGTACGGCTTCTTCCACGGCGATTTCACAGAATGGGTTCATCGACATCTTGACGTTAGCAAGGTCGACGCCGGAATTGTCCGCCTTGACGCGAACTTTCACGTTGTAATCGACAACGCGTTTGACAGCTACAAGAACCTTCATGGATTCCTCGTTACTCTCCGGTGAAAAGAAAGTCGCCTAGGCGAACCTGGCGGTTGATGCTCATCGGCACACAAGGGCACCTCCAAAAACCTCGGCGGATGACCTTGCTCACGGGAAGTGATGACCGTTCGTCAGGGGTGACTGAGAGGTCATTCTTTATCGCAGCATGTAAACTGCGCGCCAGTGTCCGGGCACGCGTCACCTGTCTTGCTTTTGGACGTGCTCTTGAAACCTGCAGTCTGCCTACGGTCAGCGCAAAACCGACCGTATATTGACCGGAACGCCTATTCTGGTCAATACGGCAAAATGGTCAGTCATAAGCCGCGTTGCTTTGATTTACCTAGCCTGCGGGCAATTCAAACAAACGTTTGTATTGGACGCTGCCAGTGGTGTAGATATAATGCGCCACCTAGAGAGAAAGGTGAGTCGTGCCGTTGCCGCATGACACTACCGAACCTCCACCCATTAGAAAAAAAGCCTGTTGAGCCTTGAGTAGGAGATAGCCTGTGGAACGCGAATACATGGAATTCGACGTGGTCATCGTCGGCGCCGGCCCGGCGGGCCTGTCCGCCGCCTGCCGACTGAAGCAGAAGGCCGCCGAAGCCGGTAAGGAAATCAGCGTCTGCGTGGTCGAGAAAGGCTCCGAAGTGGGCGCACACATCCTCTCCGGTGCCGTGTTCGAACCACGCGCCCTGAACGAACTGTTCCCGGACTGGAAAGCACTCGGCGCCCCGCTCAACACGCCGGTGGTGCGTGACGACATCTATGTACTGCGCAGCAGCGATACCTCCACCCGGGTTCCCGACTTCTTTGTGCCCAAGACCATGCACAACGAAGGCAACTATATTATTTCCCTGGGCAATCTGTGCCGCTGGCTGGCCCAGCAGGCCGAGAACCTGGGCGTGGAAATCTACCCAGGCTTCGCCGCCCAGGAAGCGCTGTTCGATGAAAACGGCGTGGTGCGCGGCATCATCACCGGTGACCTGGGCGTGGACCGCGAAGGCAAGCCCAAAGAAGGCCTGTATACCCCGGGCATGGAGCTGCGCGGCAAGTACACCCTGTTCGCCGAAGGCTGCCGCGGGCATATCGGCAAGCAACTGATCCAGCGCTTCAACCTGGACAGCGACGCCGATGCCCAGCACTACGGCATCGGCCTCAAGGAAATCTGGGAAATCGATCCGGCCAAACATCAGCCGGGCCTGGTGGTGCACACCGCCGGCTGGCCGCTGGACATCATGGGTAACGAGAACACCGGTGGCTCGTTCCTGTATCACCTGGAAAACAACCAGGTGGTGGTCGGCCTGATCGTGGACCTGTCCTACAGCAACACCTTCCTGTCGCCGTTCGATGAGTTCCAGCGCCTCAAGCATCACCCGGTGCTGGCCCAATACCTGGAAGGCGGCAAGCGCATCAGCTATGGCGCCCGCGCGATCTGCAAAGGCGGCCTGAACTCGCTGCCCAAGATGGTCTTCAAGGGTGGCGCGCTGATCGGTTGCGACCTCGGCACCCTGAACTTCGCCAAGATCAAGGGCAGCCACACCGCGATGAAGTCCGGCATGCTCGCCGCCGACGCGGTAGCCGACCGCCTGTTTGCCGAATCCGAAGGCGGTGACGAACTGACCGCGTATGTCGACGGTTTCAAAGCCAGCTGGTTGTACGAAGAACTGTTCGCCAGCCGCAATTTCGGCCCGGCGGTGCACAAATTCGGCGCCATCGTCGGCGGCGGCTTCAACTGGCTCGACCAGAACATTTTTGGCGGCAAAATTCCTTTCACCCTGCACGACATCAAGCCGGACTACGCCTGCCTCAAGCTGGCCAAGGACAGCCAGAAGATCGACTACCCCAAACCCGACGGCAAGCTGAGCTTCGACAAGCTGAGCTCGGTGTTCATCTCCGGCACCAACCACGAAGAAGAACAGCCGTGCCACCTCAAGCTCAAAGACCCGAGTATCCCGATCGGCACCAACCTGCCGCTCTACGATGAACCGGCGCAGCGTTACTGCCCGGCCGGCGTGTATGAGGTGGTGACTAAAGAAGACGGCGAAAAGCGCTTCCAGATCAACGCCCAGAACTGCGTGCACTGCAAGACCTGTGACATCAAGGACCCTTCGCAGAACATCACCTGGGTGACCCCGGAAGGTGCGGGTGGGCCGACTTACCCGAATATGTAAATCAAATGTGGGAGGGGGCAAGCCCCCTCCCACATTTTGACGCCAGAGTGTCAGCAAGATTCAGGCGGCCCGTTCTTCGCCGGGGTTACGCAGGAAGTAGCGTTTATACTCGCGACTGAACTGCGACGTACTCTGATACCCCACGCCATGCGCCGCCTGCGCCACGCTCACCCCCTCCACCAGCAGCAGTTGCTGGGCCTTCAATAGCCGCAGGCGCTTGAGATACTGCACCGGCGATAACAAGGTGCAGCGCTTGAAGTGTTCGTGGAAGGTCGACGCACTCATGTGCGCAAAACCGGCCAGCGTCTCGATATTCAGCGGTTCGGCGTAATGGGCATGCAGGTGGTTCAGGGACGTGGCAATCCGCGAAAACTGCCCTTGCTGTTCCACCAATGCACGTAACACATCGGCCTGTGGCCCACGCAACGCGGTGAACAATAATTCACGCACCCGCGCCGGCCCCATGATCCGGCTCTCCAGCGGATCGTGCAGGCACTGCAACAGGCGTTCGACGCACCCGCGCATGGCGTCATCGAGCACCACCGAACTCATCGACTCCAGGGTCTGCGCCGCCGGCGGTGGTCCGGCTTGCATGCCCATCGCCATGACCAATTCCCCCAGCACCACGCGATCAATCCCGACCGTCACGCCGAGCAAAGGCGCTCCGGGGGCCATGGCAAAGGTCTCGCACTCGAACGGCACCGGCATGGCCTGGATCAGGTAGTGACCGGCGCCGTACTCCAGCGTACGCGGGCCCAGATAGGCGACCTTGCTGCCCTGAGCCACGAACATCAGGCTCGGCTCGTAGATCTGCGGCCCACGCGCCACGTCGCAACTGGCACGCAACACCTTTACGCCAGGCAAGTGAGTCGGCGAAAAGCCGTCGCGGGAGGCAAGCCCCTCGATCAAGGAAACCAGGGTGGCGTTAGCGTCGAGATGGCGGGTCAACAGCATGGCAAAAAACTTCGCGAAAAAGGGATAAGAACATCATCGCAGGTCTGGCGCCACCTGCATCCAAACAAGGGGCACTGTCGGACGAATAGGCATGAGACTCGGAGCAATCGCCATGGCCGCACGCAAGGTCGGTGAGGAAAATGGCCCGCCTCACTTTTCAATGCATTTGCGAGGTTTCCTCATGTACACCGCGATCGGTTACGCCGCCCAGTCGGCCACCACTCCCCTCGCCCCCATGTCGTTTGAACGCCGCAGCCCGCGCGCCGATGACGTGGCCATCGAGATTCTTTACTGCGGCGTGTGCCACTCCGATATCCACCAGGCGCGCAACGAATGGGGCATCGCGGTGTACCCGCTGATGCCCGGCCACGAAATCGTCGGCAAGGTCACTGCCGTCGGCGCCAGCGTCACCTCCCATAAAGTCGGCGACCTGGTGGGCGTGGGCTGCATGGTCGATTCGTGCCGCCACTGCGACGCCTGCAAATCGGATCTGGAGCAATACTGCCTCGAAGGCCCGACCATGACCTACGCCACCCCGGACCGCGTGGACGGCAGCAACACCATGGGCGGTTACTCCGACAGCATCGTGGTCAGCGAACACTTCGTGGTGAAGATCCCGGCCAAGCTCGACCTGGCCAGCGCTGCGCCGATTCTCTGCGCGGGCATCACCACTTACTCGCCGCTCAAACACTATGGCGTGAAGGCCGGTGACAAGGTCGGGATTCTCGGCATGGGCGGCCTGGGCCATATGGGTATCAAGTTCGCCAAGGCCATGGGCGCCGAAGTGACGCTGTTCACGCGCTCGGCGAGCAAGGCCGAAGAAGGCCGTCGCCAGGGTGCCGACCATGTGATCGTGTCCACCGATGCCGAACAGATGAAAGCCGCCGCCGGGCATTTCGACTTCCTGCTCGACACCATCCCGGTGCAGCACGACCTGAACCCCTACCTCGACGTGCTGCGCTTTGACGGCGTGCATATCCTGGTCGGCCTGATCGAGCCGGTGGACCCGCCCGTCAATGCCGCCAAACTGGTATTGGGCCGCAAAGTGCTGGCCGGCTCGTTGATCGGCGGCATTGCCGAAACCCAGGAAGTCCTGGATTTCTGCGCCGAGCACGGGATTACCTGCGACATCGAGATGCTCGACATCCGCCAGATCAATGAGGCCTACGCCCGCATGATCGCCGGCGATGTGAAGTATCGCTTCGTCATCGACATGGCGACCCTGAAGGCCTGATCAGGCCTTCGCGCCCAGTTGTGCCGAGAGCCGGGCCGCGACCTGTTTGATCACAGGGATCAGCTCGGCCATTTTCTCCAGCGGCATGTAGGGCACGGTACTGGCGATGCTGATGCCGGCGACGATTCGCCGGCTGGCATCGCGCACCGGTGCCGCGACGCAACGGATCGACGGTTCGTTGTCTTCCAGATCGAACGCATAACCGCCCACCACGTATTCATGCATGCGCTGCTCGAACTGCGCCCAGGACTGCTCGGGGTGCTGCGGCCATTGCAGGTTCTTGCCCCCCGCCGGCAGGCTGACGTCGTACAGGCGCTGCCATTCCTCCACGCTGTCATCGAGCATCAACGCCTTGCCGATGCCGGTGCGCGCCAGCGGCATGCGATGGCCCACCCGCGAGCGCATTTCCGGACCGTTGCGGCCGGGGTTCTTGTGCAGGTAGAGCACTTCGTCGTATTCGCGAATCGCCAGGTGGATGGTGTCGCCGGTGAGGGCCGACAACTCGTCCAAATAGGGCACGGCCAGGTTTACCAGCGGCAGTTCTTCGCGCGCCTGGAACCCCAGTTCGATCAGCTTGGGCCCCAGCAGGTAACCGACTTGCGGTACCACCCGCAGGTAACGCTCATCCACCAGGCAACTGGCCAGGCGGTGGGTGGTGCTGCGGGTGGTACCGATACGGCGGGCGATCTCTTTCAGATCCCGCGCACCGGCCGCCACCGCCTGCACCACGCCCAGGCCACGCAGCAGGGTCTGGGTGCCGGTGGGGGCGGTGTCTTTGACGGGGAAGTGAGCGTTTTCCTGCATATCGGGCCTATTGGGAAGTACGAAAACGGCGCCATTATGGCAAAAGCTGCCCTTCTGAACACAGGGCATCCAATGTGGGAGGGGGCTTGCCCCCGATAGCGGTGGGTCAGCTTGCACCTCTGTCCACTGATAGACCGCCATCGGGGGCAAGCCCCCTCCCACATTTTGATCCTTATATGGCCTGGGATCAGCGTTGCTTCATGCGGTCGATGATGACGGCCAGCAACAGGATCGAACCGCGAATCACGTACTGGTAAAACGTGTCGATGTTCTTCAGGTTCATCGCGTTCTCGATGATCGCCAGAATCAACACCCCGGCAATCACATGGCGGATCATGCCGATACCACCGCTCAACGACACCCCGCCCAGCACGCACGCCGATATCACGGTCAGTTCGAAACCCTGGCCGATCATCGGCTGGCCGGAGGTCATGCGCGAGGCCAGGATCACCCCGGCCAGTGCGCCGATCAGGCCGTGTACGGCAAAGATGATGATCTTGGTGCGATCAACGTTGACCCCCGCCAGCAGCGCCGCTTCCTGGTTACCGCCGATGGCCATCGTGTTGCGCCCATAGGTGGTGTAGTTGAGCAACCAACCGAAGAACACAAAGCACAACACGGTAATGATGATCGGCACCGGCACGCCCATCAGTTGGCCGTTGCCGAACACGAAGAAGCCTTCATCCATCACCCCCACCGCCTTGCCGTTGGAGAAGATGTAGGCCAGGCCGCGCACGATCTGCATGGTCGCCAAGGTCGCGATCAGCGCGTTGATGCGCAGCTTGGCAATGACGATGCCGTTGATCAGCCCCACCACCAGGCCCATGGCCAGGGCCGCCGACACGCCGAGCATCACGCTGTCGGTGTCGCGGATCACGATGCCCGCCACCACGCCGGCGCAGGCGATCACCGAGCCCACCGACAAATCGAAGTGCCCGGAAGCTAGGCAGAACAGCATGGTGCAGGCGGCGATGCCCACCGTGGAAATCGCCAGGCCCAGGCCGCGCATGTTCAGGGGTGAAAGGAAGTTGTCGATGAACAGCGCACTGAGCACGAAGATGCCCAAGGCGGCCAACAGCATCACCCAGTCATCGAGAAACTTGCGTTGATTGAACCCTGGCCAGAAGCCTTTTGCCGTTTTTACCTGAGACATACCTGCGCCCTCTTGTTCTTCAAGCCCGCGTACGCGGAAGTGCCAGTTGCAACAGTCGTGCTTCATCCGCCTGGTCGCGAGGGAGCTCACCCGTGAGGGCGCCTTCGCTCATCACCAGGATGCGGTCGGAAATGCCCATGACTTCCATCAGGTCGCTGGACACCACGATCACCGCAATACCCTGGGCCGCGAGGTTGTGGATGATCTGATAGATCTCCGATTTGGCGCCGATATCGATACCGCGTGTGGGTTCATCCAGCAGCAGCACTTTCATCGGCATCGACAGCCAGCGGCCGAGAATGGCCTTCTGCTGGTTGCCGCCGGACAGGTACATGATTTTCTGCTCGGCGCTCGGCGTCTTGACCTTCATGGCCTTGATTTGCCCGTCGGCGTTGCCCTTCTCCCAGCCATCACGCAGCAGCCAGCCGAACGCCGAATGCGCGCCCCGGGCACTGATGTTGATGTTTTCAGCAACGCTGGACAGCGGAATGATGCCCTCCTTCTTGCGGTCTTCCGGGCACAGCAGCACGCCGGCTGCGATGGCATCGCGCGGTGAGCGCAACTGCAGCGGCTCACCGCACAACTCCAGGCTGCCGGCACTGGCACGCTCCAGGCCGCTGAGCAGGCGGAACAGTTCCGTGCGCCCTGCCCCCACCAAGCCGAACAGGCCGAGGATTTCGCCTTTGCGCACGTTGAAACTGATCGGTTCGCGCAGGCCGGGACCGAGCAGACCGTCGACCTTGAGGGCCACTTCGCCGTGCTCGCGCGGGCGATAGTCGTAAATGTCCTGGATATCGCGGCCGACCATGCAGGTCACCAGTTGGTCGTGGCTCAGTGCGCTCATGTCCTCGAAGGTGCGCACGAAGCGCCCGTCCTTGAACACCGTCACCGCAGTGCAGATACGGAACACTTCTTCCATGCGGTGCGAGACATAGAGCACCACTTTGCCCTCATCGCGCAGGCGCGCAATGATCGCCATCAAGCGATCAATCTCACGCGCAGAGAGGCTGCTGGTCGGCTCATCGAAGGCAATCACGTGGGCGCCACGGGACAGCGCCTTGGCGATTTCCACCAATTGGCGCTGGCCCAGGGACAGGCGGCCGAGCTTTTCCTGGGGATCGATTTCATCGGCCAGGCCCTTGAGGCACGCCAGCGCCTGCTGGCGCAGCACGCTGCGGTTGACCACGCCAAAACGCGACGGCAGATGCCCGAGGAACAGGTTCTCGGCCACGGTCATTTCCGGCACCAGGTGCAGCTCCTGGTGGATCACCGCCACGCCGCTGGCAATGCTGTCGGCGGCGTTCTTGAAGGCCATGACCTGCTCGCCGATCTGCACCGTGCCGCTGCTGGGAATATAGGCGCCGCCGAGGATCTTCAGCAGCGTCGATTTACCCGCACCGTTCTCGCCCATCAGGGCGTGCACTTGCCCCGGGTGCGCGGTGAAGCTGATGCCATCGAGCGCCTTGACCCCAGGGAAGGTTTTGCCGATACCGTCAAAACGCAGGGCCGCAGCGGTCATTTCCACAGCCCGATCTTGGTCAGTTCTTCCTGGAAGTTGGCGCGGGTGATCAGGGTCACTTCGTCCATGGCGGTGTATTTGGCGGGCTCTTTACCGGTGGTGACCCACTCGTACATCGCCAGCGCGGTGTTGTAGCCCTCGATATGCGGGCTTGGCAGCATCGAGCCGAAGAAGCCGCTGTCGGCTTTCTTCAATTCGCCGATGGCGTCGGTGCCATTGATGCCGATGCCGATCACGTTGGCGGCCTTGAAGCCGGCGCTTTCAGTGGCACGTACGCCACCGAGCACGGTGTTGTCGTTCATGCCGCCGATGATCAGGTTTTTCGCGCCGCTGGGCAGCTTGACCAGGGCCGAGTTGGTGGCGTCCATGCTGCCGGGCACGTCGAGGGTTTTAAGCGCGGCGGTGAGGATGTGGTCCTTGGGAATGCCGGCTTCTTCCAGGGATTTGATCGAACCGTCGGTGCGTTTCTTGCCGGTGTCGAGTTCGTTGAAGGTGTTGATCACCGCGTAGGTGTCCTTCCAGTCCCAGCCGCGTTTTTTCGCTTCGGCGGCCATGGCGGCGCCCTGCTTCTGGCCCACTTCAAACGCGGCCATGCCCAGGTACGGCACGTCCTCCATGAAGTTGCCCTTGGCATCGACAAAGCGGTCATCCACGGCCATCACTTTGAGGCCGTTGACCTTGGCCTTGGCGACAATCGCCGGGCCGAGGGACACATCCGGCGGGCAGATCACAAAGCCCTTGGCGCCGTTGGCGGCCAGGCTGTCGATGGCCGACAGGGTTTTCTCGCCATCCGGCACGGCGATCTTGATCACGGTGAAACCGTGCTCCTTGCCGGCTTTCTCGGCGAAGGCCCATTCGGTCTGGAACCAGGGTTCTTCGGCCTGTTTGACCAGGAAGCCGATCTTCACTTCTTCAGCGG
>NZ_CVTK01000029.1:0-65142 GCF_900004785.1 Pseudomonas sp. 28 E 9
GAAAAATCATCGCCGAACGCGATGAACTCGGCCACGTCACCCGCTACGAATACGCCGACGGCCTGCACCTGATCAGCCGCCGCATCAACGCCGACGGTACTCAGGTCAAGTACCGCTACGACAATGCCCGCCTTTTGCTAACTGAAATCGAAAACGAAGTTGGCGAAACCTATCAACTGGACTACCACCCCAACGGCCTGATCCGACAGGAAACCGGCTTCGACGGCCAACGCACCGCCTACGCCTACGACCTCAACGGCAACCTGCTGGAAAAGACAGAACACGGCGACGATGGCAGTCAGCTTGTTACCCGTTACGAGCGCGATCATGCCGGTCGTCTTGTAAGAAAAACCTTGCCCGATGGCAACACGGTCGACTACATCTACGACCGCCAAGGCAACCTCCTCAGCGTCGAAGACGGCCAATGGGCGCTGGCCTACGAGTACGACAAACAAAACCGTCTCACTGCTGAACATCAGGGCTGGGGCACCTTGCGCTATGGCTACGATGCCTGCGGTCAGCTGAAAAATCTGCGCCTGCCGGACAATAACCGCGTCACCTTCAACCACGACAAGGGCGGCCACCTCGCCACCGTCGAACTCAACGGTGACGTGCTCACCTCGCATCTATTCAACGCCGGTCGCGAACACCAACGCCAACAAGGCCAACTGCTCAGCCACTACCACTACGACGACCAAAACCGCCTGCACGCCCACGCCGTTACCCAGCAAGGAAACCACCTTTACCAACGCCAATACGACTACGACAAAGCCGGCAACCTCGCCCGCCTGATCGACACCCGCAAAGGCCAGCATGACTACCGCTACGACCCGCTAAACCGCCTGACCCGCGCCGATCACTCGCAAGACGTACAGGAGCGTTTCGGCCACAACCCCGCCGGCAATTTGCTTATGCAAGACAGGCCGGGGCCGGACATCTTGGCGGGCAATCGCCTGATGATCCAAGGCGATCACCATTACGACTATGACGCTTTTGGAAATCTAATAAGAGAACGGCGCGGCAAAGGTCATTCACTCGTCACCGAGTACCGCTACGACTGCCAGCACCGGCTGACCGAAGTCAGCAAGCCCAACGGCCAAACCACGAGCTATCGCTATGACCCGTTTGGTCGGCGCATCAGCAAAACCCTCGAAGAGAAAACCACGGAGTTCTTCTGGCAAGGCGACAAGCTGATCGCCGAACACCATGCCGATCAACATCGCAGCTACCTCTACGAACCCGACAGCTTCCGCCCGGTGGCACTGCTGGAAGGCTTCGGGCCGGAAGAGACCAAGCCCTACCACTACCAACTCGACCACCTCGGCACACCGCAGGAACTCACCACCCCCGAAGGCGAAATCGCCTGGTCCGCGCACTACCGCGCTTACGGCGAAATCAGCCGACTCGACGTCGGCAAAATCGACAACCCTCTACGTTTCCAAGGCCAGTACTACGACCAGGAAAGCGGCCTGCACTACAACCGGCATCGCTACTACCACCCAAATATCGGTCGTTACCTGACGCCAGATCCGGTGAAGCTGGCGGGTGGGATCAATGCCTACCAGTACGTGCCCAACCCAACGGGGTGGGTGGATCCGCTGGGGCAGATTTGTAAAAAAACGAACTGCTCTGCAGGACCGTATAGCGTGATAGTCCCAGGGGGTGGTTTAGCCGCACATGAGGCGGCAGGAGGGCATCTTATAGAAAAGCATGTCGGTAGAACTCACGAACAATTGCTTGAACGCTTGAAGCAAGAACCACATATTCCAGCAGCCTCTACTTTCAAAGATCGCGCAACAGCAGAACTCGCAGTAGCAAATGTACTAGATGATAACAAAACCAAAATCAAAAATTTTCTCAAAGGGAAAAACAGCCAAATAGTCATCACTCAAAAAACTGAAGAGCCAATAGGCATCAGTTTCAAAAAGAATACGACAATACCAGTTCCGGGAAAAGAAATTTACCTTATTATCCGCAGAGACAAAAACATGCACAACGGTTACCGAATTCATACAGGATTTCCAAACCCATGAACCAAGACTATCCTGAACTACAGCAATTTTTTGCTGGATACTTCAATCAAGATTGGGTTGATGACTACAAAACCGCAAACGAGGTAATTGATGTTTTCATCTCCGAGTCTTCGATAGAGACGATAAACATAGTACTACTTGAACTGGATAAATTGATTGCCACCGAAAAAACCGAGCAAGAGCTTCAAGACTATTTACTCTATGACATCGGGTGCTACTACTATTACCCTAATGAATGGAGTGACGGCAGAACTTGGTTAAGCCATGTCGCCTCAGCATTAAAAAAGGTGAGAGATCTGCGATAAGGGATAAATCAACGCCATACTGAGTTAAGGGGCTGCTACGCAGCCCCACGCGAGCAAGCTCGCTCGCCACACGCAGATTAATTCAGCGCCCTTAAATCCCCGCCAACGCCAAATCCATCGCAAAATACGTAAATATCAAATCCGCCCCCGCCCGCTTGATCGAGCCCAGGGTCTCGCGCACCACGCGATCCTCGTCAATCGCCCCGGCCTGGGCGCCAAACTTGATCATCGCGTACTCGCCGCTCACCTGATAAGCCGCCACCGGCAGGCGTGAGGCTTCGCGGATGTCGCGGATGATGTCGAGGTAGGCGCCGGCCGGTTTGACCATCAGCGCATCGGCGCCCTCCTGCTCGTCGAGCAGCGATTCGCGTACGGCCTCGCGGCGGTTCATCGGGTTCATCTGGTAGCTTTTGCGGTCGCCCTTGAGGGCGCTGCCGCCGGCTTCGCGGAACGGGCCGTAGAGGGCCGAGGCGAATTTGGTGGAGTAGGCCATGATCGGGATGTGGGTGAAACCGGCATCGTCCAGGGCGCGGCGGATGGCCTGGACCTGGCCGTCCATCGCCGCCGAGGGCGCGATGACGTCGGCACCGGCGCGGGCGGCGGCCACGGCTTGTTTGCCGAGGTTGACCAGGGTCGCGTCATTGTCGACGTGGGCGCCGTGCATCACGCCGCAGTGGCCATGGTCGGTGTATTCGCAGAAGCAGGTGTCGGACATCACGATCATTTCCGGCACGGCGTCCTTGATGATCGACGACATGCGCGAGACCAGGCCGCGCTCCTTCCACGTGTCGCTGCCGCTGGCGTCCAGGTGGTGGGAAACGCCAAAGGTCATCACAGACTTGATGCCGGCACGGGCATAGCGCTCGATCTCGCCGGCCAGCTTTTTCTCAGGGATACGCAACACGCCCGGCATGCTGGTGATCGGCACGAAATCGTCGATTTCTTCTTCGACGAAAATCGGCAGCACCAGGTCGTTGAGCGTGAATTCGCTTTCCTGGAACAGGCCACGCAGCTCCGAAGAGCGGCGCAGGCGACGGGGGCGGGCTTGGGGGAACTGGCTGGTCATGGCTTTCCTGAAAAAATGGCTGAAATCTTTGGGGCCAAAGCTTATGCCCCAAGCCCCGGCGGCACAAATGCCGAGGGGCCAACAGTGTATTGCGCAGCACGTAACAATTGCATTGATCTAGAGCTGTAAATGCCCTTCGATGCAGACGGCAACGGCGCCGCCCACCCAGATTTCACTGCCCTGGCGCTCGATGCGAATACGCCCCGCTCGCCCGATGGCGGTGCCTTGGCTGACCACGTAGCGCTCCGGCGCCAGGCCCTCGCCGAGCAGCCATTGGGCAAGCCCGGCGTTCAAGCTGCCGGTGGCCGGGTCTTCCTGAGCACCGTCGCCGGCGATGAAGGCGCGCACCTCAAACTGTGCGTCGTCCCCAGTGCCGGGCGCGATGACACCAACCGCCAGCCCGAGCAACTGCGAGTAGTCAGGCCGCAGCGCCAGCACAGCCTGTCGATCAGCCAGCATCACCGCCAGCCAACCCGCGCCGTTATCCACCCACTGGCTACGCACAATAGCGCCGGGCGCCAGGCCCAGCCCCACGCGCACACGCTCCAGCAGCGATGCCTCGACAACGCCGGAACGCAACAGCGGTGGCGCGATGAACGCCAGCTCGTCGCCTTCGCGTCGAATGCGTACCAGGCCGATTTCGCACTCCTGAATGATCTCTTGCCCACGCGCAACACCGCCTGCCTGCAACCACGCGTGGCAACTGCCCAAAGTCGGATGCCCGGCAAACGGCAGTTCCTGCAACGTTGTGAAAATTCTTACCCGGTAGTCGGCTCGTGGGTCACGGGGCGTCAGCAAAAACGTGGTTTCGCTGAGGTTTGTCCACTTGGCGAAGTCGGCCATCTGCTGGTCCGTCAGGCTGTCGGCCCCGAGCACCACGGCAAGCGGGTTGCCTTTGAGCGGCACACGGCTGAAGACATCCAGTTGTTTGAAATCGAAAATCGGCATGCTCAGCTCGGAATATTCAGGCCACGAATCACCGCTGGGCGTGCGACAAAACCGTCCAGCGCGCGCAGTACGTTAGGGAAATCGGCGATGCCTACGAGGTCGCCCGATTCGTAGAAACCGATCAGGTTGCGAATCCAGGGGAAGGTGGCGATGTCGGCAATGCTGTAATCGTCACCCATGATCCAGGTGCGGCCCAGCAGGCGTTTTTCCAGTACCTGAAGCAAGCGTCGCGATTCGGCGGCATAACGGTCGCGCGGGCGCTTGTCTTCATAGGCCTTGCCGGCGAACTTGTTGAAGAACCCCAACTGGCCGAACATCGGGCCGATCCCGCCCATCTGGTACATCAGCCACTGGAGGGTTTCGTAGCGAGTGGCCGGGTCTTCGGCGAGCAACTGGCTGGTCTTTTCCGCCAGGTAAATCAGGATCGCGCCGGACTCGAACAGCGCCAGCGGCTGCCCGCTGGGGCCATTGGGGTCGATGATTGCGGGGATCTTGTTATTGGGGTTCAGCGACAGGAACTCGGGGGATAATTGGTCCTGGGTGTCGAAGCTGACCTTGTGCGCCTCATAAGGCAGGCCCAGCTCTTCGAGCATGATCGAGACTTTTACACCGTTGGGCGTAGGCAGCGAGTACAGTTGCAGGCGCTCCGGGTGCTGCGCGGGCCATTTGCTGTTGATCGGGAAAGCGGCGAGTGCGTTCATCGAGGAAGTTCCTGAGCGGAAAATCCCCATGATAGTCATCTGCCCGGCGTCGTGCATGCGTCATCATCGAGCAACATTGCCTGGCTAGAATCCCCGTGGGCGAACCAAAATGCCCGAATGCACTCATAAGTGCGCTTATTCGGTGAATGGAGGCACCTGGCTATACCGACATGGAACACCCTCGGACGCGCACCGCGCCGCTGGGCCGGGCCTGTCAGCCTTAACCCGACGCAAGAAGACTCGAACCTAAATGAAGATCAAGCCTCTGCGCCTTGTGCAACACATCAAACGTTATTCATACATCATGTTACCGCTGCTGCTGGTCACGGCGGGTATTGTCACGGCACTGGATGCCCGTGAAAGCCGCGCGCAACCGGTGGACGGCGTGCAAACCCTGGTATTTCTGCGCCACGGCGAAAAACCTGCCGGAGGCCTGGGCCAACTCAATTGCCAGGGCCTGAACCGTGCGATGAACCTGGCCAGCGTATTGCCGGAAAAATTCGGCAAGGCCGATTTCGTGTTCGCCGCCAACCCGACGCGCAATGTCGAGGAAGGTGAGCACGACAACTCCTACAGCTACATTCGCCCGCTGATGACCATCAGCCCCAGCGCAATCAAGCTGGGCCTGCCGGTCAACATCAAGTTCTCGGCAAACGACACCAGCGCCCTGGCCGATGAACTGGTCGAAGACAAGTACCACAACGCCACGATCTACACCGCCTGGTCCCACGGTTACCTGCCGGAGTTGATCAACAAAGTCGCCAGTGAAGCGGCGGGCGAAAAGCACACCATCACCGAAGACTGGTCCGGTAACGACTATGACTCGCTGTACGTGCTGACACTCACCTGGCATAACGGCAAGGCCTCCCTGCTCAGCCGCAACTACAAGCAGGGGCTCGATAATGGTGTGCAAACCTGCCCGGATCCAACCCAGGTCAGCGCAGATATCTGAAGGTTGAGCGTCAGGCGCGTATGATGCTGCGCTATTGACTCATCGGCGGAACATCTTCATGTCCAACCTCCCTTCTGCCCAGCCCAACCGGGGCTGGTCGTTCTGGTGCAAACCTGCGCTGTTTCTCCTGGTGGCCTGCGTCGGCCTCTACTACGTGAAATGGTCGCCCTACTACTTCAAGGCCTTTGTCGCGGCTGACAACCACAGCATCGGTGCCTCGATTCTCAATGACCAGCAAAGCTCGCCCCTCGCGGCGGCGCTGGCCTATGCCCAGGTGTATTTCCTGGCGATCTGGAAAGCCGCCGTGCTGGCGGTGATCCTCGGTTCGCTGCTGCAAGTGCTGATCCCGCGCGACTGGCTGCTGCGCCTGTTTGGCCGCGCCGGCCTGGGCTCGACCCTGCGTGGCGGGCTGTTCGCCTTACCGGGGATGATGTGCAGTTGCTGCGCGGCGCCGGTGGCGGCGGGCATGCGCCGTCAGCAGGTGTCGGTGGGCGCGGCGCTGGCGTTCTGGATTGCCAACCCGGTATTGAACCCGGCCACGCTGGTGTTCATGGGCTTTGTGCTGGGTTGGGGCTTTACCGCGTTGCGGCTGGTGGCGGGGATTGTGCTGGTGGTGGGTGTGTCATTGATCGCGCAGCGTATTGCACGCCCGGACCAAGTGCCGGAAGCGGCACTGGAGGCCGTGGCCGAGGTCAGCACTGCTGAGTCCGAACCCTTCCTGACGCGCTGGTTACGGACGTTGTGGCAGCTGTTCTGGAGCACCATCCCGGTGTATATCCTCGCGGTGCTGATCCTCGGCGCGGCACGGGTCTGGCTGTTCCCCCATGTCGACGGGGCGATGGCCGACAGCCTTGTGTGGCTGGTTCCGCTGGCGATAGTCGGCACGTTATTCGTGATTCCTACGGCGGCCGAGATTCCCATCGTACAAACCATGATGACCCTGGGCATGGGCACCGGCCCGGCCGTCGCCTTGCTGATGACCCTGCCGAGCATAAGCCTGCCGTCGCTGCTGATGCTGCGCAAGGATTTCGATGCGCGGGTGCTGGTGACGGTGGCCGGGCTGACCATGCTGATGGGAGTGGTGTGCGGGCTGATCGGGGCGGTGATTCTTTAGATTTCAAGTGGGCTGACGGCCTTTTCGCGGCCGTCGCCGTACCGCCATCTACTGTGGGAGGGGGCTTGCCCCCGATAGCGGTACATCAGTCGCAACATCAGTGGCTGACACTCCGCCATCGGGGGCAAGCCCCCTCCCACATTTTGATTTGCATGCATCCAGCGCAGTGCTTTACAACCAATGCCAGAACCGCCTCCAGAGCCCTCGCCCCAACTCATCCTTGCACCCGGCATATTACCGCGACAGCTGCGAACGCGCCTGCACCTTGCTCGCCACCGGTAGCAGCCAGGCTTTGCTGGCGTAGGTGCGCTGGCGGTAGCCGCCCCTACAAAAAATCCTTAAGGCTTGCCCGCGAAGGGGCCTTCGAAACCTGCCAATCAACTGCGCCGAACACCACGCTCACGCAAGTATTCCACCACCGCCCCCTGCTCCCCGGCGAACTCGATCCGCGCGCCTTTCTTTTCACGCTGAAACGCATACATCGGGTCGTAATACTCGCGCAACAAGCCTTCGATCCACACGCGGTGCAGGTCCACTGCCCCGCTGCGTGCCTGTTCCGCCAGGGCGTCCTGCAAAATCGCCTGCAGCCGCTGAAAGCGTTCGCCGCCCAGGCGCTTATGGATATTGGCAAGGCTTTGAGTCAGACGTTCGGCATACAGTGCCTGGCCATTTTCACCCAATACCTCAATAAACTCGGCGCACAGGTCGACCACATAATCGCGCAGGATGCGCTCGACGCGACCTTCAACGCTGTCTTCGAGCCACACCATCGGGAATGTCTGCATACCTTTGTGCAACGGCAGCGGCAGCGCGCAGCTGCCGATCATGCGGCTCTCGTCCTCGACCACGAACTGTTCGATGCCCGCCGCGCGTTTTTTGAGCACGTCCACCGCGAGGCGGTTTTCGAAGTCGATAGTGGAAGGCTGCGCCGTGGCGCGCTTGCCGAAGCTGGAGCCGCGATGGTTGGCATGGCCTTCCAGGTCCAGGGCGTTGCGTAACTGACCGAGCACTTCGGTCTTGCCGGTGCCGGTCATGCCGCCGAGCAGCACAAAATCACATTGAGCAGTCGCCTGGTCCAGCGTATCCAGTAGGAAATTACGCATGGCCTTGTAGCCACCACCGACACGCGGATACTCGATACCCCCTTCGGTTTTCAGCCATTGCTGCACAATCTGCGAGCGCAACCCGCCGCGAAAGCAGTACAGGTAGCCCTGTGGATTGGCCTGGGCGAACTGTGCCCATTGCTCGATACGCACGGCCTTGACCGTCCCCGACACCAGCTCGTGGCCCAAGACAATTGCAGCTTGCTGGCCTTGCTGCTTATAGCAGGTGCCGACCCGCTGGCGCTCTTCGTCGGTCATCAGCGGCAGGTTGACCCCGCCGGGAAACGCGCCCTTGGTGAACTCGACCGGCGCGCGGGTATCCATCATCGGCCGGTCGTTGAGGAAAATGTCGCGGTAATCGGTGATATCAGTCGCCATCAAATCACCTCTACCGCGTTGGTCTGTCGCTCAAGCAGTTCGCCAATGGACTCGAGGACCAGGCCCAGTTCAGCGGCCACCGCGTGGAACTCGGCGTCGCCTTCGGGCGTGACGGCGATCAGCAAGCCACCGCTGGTTTGCGGATCGCACAGCACGCGCTTGTGCAGTTCCTGCACACGCCCGACCTTGCTGGCGTAGCTGTCGAAGTTGCGCAAGGTGCCACCGGGTACGCAGCCCTGGTCCAGGTAGTACTCGACGCCTGGCAAGCGTGGGACTTTTGCATATTCGATGCGGGCCGTGAGGTCGCTGCCGTCGGCCATTTCCACCAGATGGCCCAACAGGCCGAAACCGGTGACATCGGTCATCGCAGTCACCCCGGCCAGCTTGCCGAAGCGGCTACCGGGTTTGTTGAGGGTACACATCCAGTCGCGGGCCAGGCCGATGTCGGCCTCGCGCAACTTGCCCTTCTTTTCGGCGGTAGTAAGGATGCCGATGCCCAAGGGTTTGGTCAGGTACAGCTTGCACCCTGCGGTGGCGGTGTCGTTGCGCTTCATATGGCGTTTTTGCACGATGCCGGTCACGGCCAGGCCGAAGATCGGTTCCGGCGCGTCAATGGAATGCCCACCCGCCAGCGGAATGCCCGCAGCGTCGCACACCGCACGGCCACCGCGGATCACTTCGCGGGCGATCTCCGGCGCCAGCACATTCACCGGCCAGCCAAGAATGGCAATAGCCATCAACGGGTCGCCGCCCATGGCGTAGATGTCGCTGATGGCGTTAGTGGCGGCAATGCGCCCGAAGTCGAAGGGATCGTCGACAATCGGCATGAAAAAGTCCGTGGTGGATACCACGCCGCGTTCGTCGTCGATGGCGTACACCGCCGCATCATCGCGTGAAGCGTTGCCCACCCAGAGGTTGGGATCGAGGTTTTGTGCGCCACTGCCGGCCAGAATCACCTCCAGCACCTGAGGCGAGATCTTGCAACCGCAACCCGCACCATGGCTGTACTGCGTAAGTCGAATCTGCTCGCTCATGGGAAACCTCTGACTATCGTGTAGGAAAATTCTACCAGATAGCCAAAAGCCAACCGCGCTCTAATGAACGCGGCCGGCTTTTCAGGTCAAGCGTTACTGCCGGGCAGCCAGCAAACGCGCGTGCCGGTTACGTCGGGCAATGTTCAGGCATTCGATTGCCGCCGAGAACGCCATGGCCGCGTACACGTAGCCTTTTGGTACATGGGCGCCGAAGCCTTCGGCGATCAGCGTCATGCCGATCATGATCAGGAAACCCAGGGCCAGCATCACCACGGTCGGGTTGTCGTTGATGAACTTGGCCAAGGGTTCGGCCGCCACCAGCATCACGATGACCGAGGTCACCACGGCAATGATCATGATCGGTAAGTGTTCGGTCATGCCCACCGCCGTGATGATGCTGTCGATGGAGAACACCAGATCGAGCAGCAGGATCTGCCCGATGGCGGCAGCAAAGCCGATGGCCACGGTATTGCCAACGCTGGCTTTCTCTTCGGGCGCCGGGTCCATGCTGTGGTGGATCTCGGTGGTTGCCTTCCATACCAGGAACAGGCCACCGGCGATCAGGATCATGTCCTTCCACGAAAAGGCCTGGCCGAACACTTCGAACACCGGCGCCGTCAACTGCACGATAAAGGCAATGGTGCTCAGCAAGCCCAGGCGCAATATCAGCGCCATGCTGATGCCAATGCGCCGCGCCTTGGCCCGATGCTGCTCGGGCAGTTTGTTGGTGAGGATCGAGATGAAGATCAGGTTATCGATGCCCAGCACGATTTCCATGACGATCAAGGTGGCCAGCGCGATCCACGCGGTGGGGCTGGCGGCCAGTTGTAAAAGATAATCCATAGGTCAGTCCTGACGTTGTGCTGGGAAATTAGGTTTCTTGGGTGTTCGATTCAGCGTCTTTTTCTGCCGGGTCATCCTTTTTCTGCGGACTGATCAAGCCTTGGGTCGCTTCACTCAATGCCTGTTCGGCGGCCTTCTGGGTGTCATCGATGGCTTGCTTGGCCGATTCGGTGGCCTTGCCCAGCACCTGCTGCGCGCTTTTCTCGACCTGATCACAACCGCTGATCATCACCAATGAAAGCGCAAGCAGCGACGCCGCGCCCAGGGAATTGAGTTTCATGATGTATTCCTCGTTAGAACCCCTGGGGCCAAATAGTGGCCCCGCGATAGCGAGGCATTCTATGCAGATGAACAGTTCAGAAAAATTCGTATTTTTCTCAGGTATACTTCGGTTTTTACGAAGTGTAGACGGTGATGCTCAATTATCGACAGTTGCATTACTTCTGGGTGGTGGCGAAGACGGGCAGCATCGTGCGCGCCTGCGAACAACTGAACCTCACGCCCCAAACCATCAGCGGGCAGATCAGCCTGTTGGAACAGACCTTTGGCATCGCCCTGTTCCAGCGCGTAGGGCGCCAGCTGGAGCTGACCGAAGCCGGGCGCCAGGCCCTGCCCTACGCCGAGCAGATGTTCCAGACCGGCAATGAATTGGAGGCGATGCTGCGCGCGCAGCCCAATGAGCAGCAGATTGTGTTTCGCGTCGGGGTGGCGGACGTGGTGCCCAAGTCCATCGTGTACCGCCTGATCGCGCCCACCATGGAGCTGAGCGAACCGATCCGCATCACGTGCCGTGAAGACAAACTCGAACGATTATTGGCCGACCTGGCGATCCAGCGCCTGGACCTGGTGATTTCCGACAGCCCGATGCCTACTCACCTGGACATCAAGGGCTACAGCCAGAAGCTGGGGGAATGCGGCATCAGCTTTTTTGCCACCCACGCGTTGGCCGAGCAACATGGCGGCGCGTTCCCGGCGTGTTTGCACGGCGCACCGTTGTTGATCCCCGGCGCGGAGACCGTGGTGCGCAGCCGTTTGCAGCGCTGGTTCGCCGATCAGCAGATCCAACCCAGGATCATCGGCGAGTTCGACGACAGCGCCTTGATGCAGGCATTCGGGCAATCCGGCAGCGGCATCTTTATCGCCCCCAGCGTGATCGCCGATGAAGTGGTGCGCCAGTACGGCGTGGCACTGATCGGCCAGACCGACGCGGTGACCGAATCGTTTTACGCCATCTCGGTGGAGCGCAAGGTCAAGCACCCGGGCATCGTGGCGATTACCGAAGGCGCCCGGCGCGAACTGTTTACCGCCCTGCCCTGACCACACTGCGGGCGCGATTTGGCAAATCCGACGGTGGCGGTGACGCAATGACGCAGCAAACGGGACTCGTCCTACAGCATGCTAGACTTTGCGCCTGCTTCCTACAGTACTTTCTCCCTGCAATGCTGTGCCCACTAAAAAAACTAGAGACAACCGTTTATGACTGCTGCCCCTTCTCTGCTGCAACGTTTAATGCGCGTCAGCCTGGTCACCCAAATCATCATCGGCCTGATCGCCGGCATTCTGCTGGCCCTGTTGCTGCCAGAGGCCGCCAAGGCCACCGGCTTTATCGGCAAAGTGTTCGTCGCGGCCCTTAAGGCCGTCGCGCCGATCCTGGTGTTCGTGCTGGTGATGGCGTCCATCGCCAATCATAAACACGGCCAGCAAACCCATATCCGACCGATCCTGTTTCTGTATTTGCTGGGTACCTTTGCCGCTGCGGTGGTCGCGGTGGTTGCCAGCATGATGTTCCCGTCTTCCCTGGTCCTGGCTACCCATGATGCCACCGTCAGCGCCCCCGGCGGTATCGGCGAGGTGCTGCAAAGCCTGCTGCTCAGCGTGGTGGATAACCCGGTCAGCGCGCTGATGAATGCCAACTTCATTGGCATCCTGGCCTGGGCCATCGGCATGGGCATTGCCATTCGCCATGCAGGCGACACCACCCGCACCGTGCTCGACGACCTGTCCAATGGCGTAACGCTGATCGTACGGATGGTGATCCGCTTCGCCCCGCTGGGGATCTTCGGCCTGGTCGCCTCGACCCTGGCCACCTCCGGCTTCGGCGCCCTGCTCGGCTATGCCCATCTGCTGGTGGTATTGATCGGCTGCATGCTGTTTGTGGCGCTGGTGATCAACCCGGCCATCGTATTCTGGAAACTGCGTCGCAACCCTTATCCGCTGGTGCTGCTGTGCCTGCGCGAAAGCGGTATCACCGCGTTCTTTACCCGCAGCTCGGCGGCGAATATTCCGGTAAACCTGGCGTTGAGCAAACGCCTGGGCCTGCATGAAGACACGTATTCGGTGTCGATCCCCCTGGGTGCCACGATCAACATGGCCGGTGCGGCAATCACCATCACTGTACTGACGCTGGCAGCCGTGCATACGCTGGGCATCGCCGTGGACCTGCCTACCGCCGTACTGCTCAGCGTGGTCGCGGCCATCTGTGCCTGCGGGGCATCGGGGGTGGCCGGTGGCTCGCTGTTGCTGATTCCGCTGGCGTGCAGTCTGTTCGGCATTCCGAGCGAGATCGCCATGCAGGTGGTGGCTGTCGGCTTCATCATCGGCGTATTGCAGGATTCGGCGGAAACCGCGCTCAACTCGTCCACCGATGTGTTGTTCACCGCAGCGGCGTGTTTGGACAAGGATGCACAGCCGGCTTGAACATCAGCCATAAAAAAGCCCGGGACCGTTCATTGAAGAACGCTCCCGGGCTTTTTTGTGGGGGCTTAGAAAGCGCCCATGTAGTCACGCTTGCCCACTTCCACGCCGTTGTGACGCAACAAGGCGTAAGCGGTGGTGACGTGGAAGAAGAACTGCGGCAGGCCGTAGGTCAGCAGGTAGGACTGGCCGCTGAAGCGCTTCTCTTTCGGGGTGCCCGGACGGGTGACGATCTCGATGCCTTCCTTGCCGTCGATTTGCTCAGGCTTGATGGTGTCGACAAAGGCCAGCACTTTGGCGATCAACGCTTGCAGGTCGGCGAAGGTGACTTCGCTGTCTTCGTACTTGGGCACTTCAATCTCGGCCAGGCGTGCACTGACACCTTTGGCGAAGTCGACAGCAATCTGTACCTGGCGCACCAGCTGGAACATGTCCGGGAACAGGCGCGCCTGCAGCAAGGCGTTCGGCTCGATGTTTTTGGCGCTGGCGTGGGCTTCGGCCTTGTTCAGTACATCGCTCAGGGCGTTGAGCATTTGCTTGAAGACTGGGATGGAAGCGGCATACAGGGAAATAGTCATGTCAGTCTCACGGTAATGGCAGGAGTGGAACCAGCGGCGATTATAGCCATGCCTGCCGCTTGTCTTTTATTTTTTCCGGCTTAGGCTAGTGGATTCACTGCATAGGGAACGCGCGATGACCGCCGAGCACGACACCGACACTTCTGAGCCGCGCCTGAACAGCACGGAAATCCGAGTCCTGGGCTGCCTGATCGAGAAGCAGGCGACCAACCCGGAAACCTACCCCCTGACCCTTAACGCCCTGGTGCTGGCCTGTAACCAGAAGACCAGCCGCGAACCGGTGACCAACCTCAGCCAGGGCCAGGTTGGCCAAAGCCTGCGCGTACTGGAAGGCCAGGGTTTTACCCGGCTGGTCATGGGCAGCCGCGCCGACCGCTGGGAACACCGCGTCGACAAGGCGCTGGAACTGGTACCGGCGCAGGTCATCCTGATCGGGCTGTTGTTCCTGCGCGGGCCGCAGACCGTCAACGAGTTGCTGACGCGCAGCGGGCGCATGCATGACTTTGAGGACGCCGAGCAAGTGGTGCATCAGCTGGAACGCCTGATTGCCCGCGGCCTGGCGGTGTTGGTGCCGCGCCAGGCGGGGCAGCGCGAAGATCGGTATACCCATGCGCTCGGCGACCCGGCGGATATCGAAGCGATTATTGCCGCGCGCGGGAACCCAGTGGAGCGTGGCGGCGCGGCCGTCGGCGCCGAGCGCATTGAAGAGCTGGAAGCGCGGATTGCCGCCCTGGAAGAACGCCTGACACAGTTGGAACAGGCGTGACGAGATTCAATCTTGCGCTAATGCCAGTCAGGTAAGCGTACACACCGTCTGTAGGAGCGAGTTTTCTCGCGAAAAACGTCAACGATAACGCGTGTTTTCTGAATGAACGCGGTGCCAGTGAGTCTTTCGCGAGCAAGCTCGCTCCTACAAGGCGTCAGCTCCGGGCGAAGGCCACCGCCGCCTGGAACTGCTCCTGCGTAGGGCGCACGCCGGTATACAGCACAAACTGCTCCAGCGCCTGGATCGCAATCACTTCAAGCCCGGTAATCACCCGCTTGCCCTTGGCCCGCGCATGCACGATCAAGGGTGTTTCAGCAGGGATCGCGACGACATCGAACACCGTCTCGGCGTTATCCACGGCCTCGGCCGCAAATGCCAGCTGATCCGCTTCCGCCCCGCCGCTCATGCCGATCGGTGTCACATTCACCAGCAGCTGCGGGCGTAACTCGCCCAACTCAGCCTGCCATGCGTATCCCAGGTTCTGCGCCAGGGCCCTGCCCGCCGCTTCGTTGCGCGCCACGATCACACCCTTGACGTAACCGCCATCGCGCAAGGCGCTGGCCACGGCCTTGGCCATGCCGCCGCTGCCGCGCAGGGCGAAGCTCGAATCTTTGGGCACCTGGTGCTTTTTCAGCAGCTGCTCGACGGCAATGTAATCGGTGTTGTAGGCCTTGAGACGGCCATCGGTGTTGACGATGGTGTTCAGCGAATCGATGGCTTGAACCGAGTCGTCAAGTTCGTCCACTAAAGCGATGGCAGCTTCCTTGAACGGCATGGACACACCACAGCCGCGAATGCCCAGCGCTCGTATGCCGCCGATCGCGCCAGGCAAGTCCTGGCTGCTGAAGGCTTTATAGTAGAAATTCAGGCCCAGTTGCTCATACAGATGGTTATGGAAACGCAGGCCGAAATTTCCGGGACGTGCCGACAGTGACATGCACAGCCGGGTGTCCTTGTTGGGGTGCATCTGCATGGGTAACTCCTTGAGGTAAGCAAATCGGTACAGACCTTACACAACCTTTACCTATTGGCTGTGCTGTTTTTTAGAAATACGTTGTCTTAAAAGTATCCCCGCGACAATCCTTGAGTCTATTGATTGCAGACCACAAGCGCAGGGGCTAACCGAGGAAAGATCATGATGCGTAAAGTCCCCAGGATTGCTTTGCTTATTGGCGCACTCGCTATGGCAGGCCAAGCTTCCGCTCACGGTGGTGGGTGGGGCGGCCCGGCCGTGTTGGGTGCGATTGTCGGTGCAGCCGTCGTCGGCTCCGTGGTTGCCAGCCAGCCTCGTGAGGTCTATGTACAGCAACAACCGGTGTACGTGCAGCCGCAGCCGGTGTATGCCGCTCCGCCGCCGGTCTACTACGCGCCGCCACCGCCGGTGTACGTGCAGCAACAGGTCTATTACCGTCCGGCGCCCGTCTATTACGGGCCGCCACGGGGTTATGGCTACTATGGCCCGCCCCACGGCTACTATCGCCACGGCTGGTAACCGCCGATCAGTGCACACGCCACAGGCCTCGCCCACACGCGGGGCCTTTTTTTTGCGGCAAAGTCTGGATTTATGCTGCCAAGGTCGTTGTGAGGACAATGCTTGAGCGCCGATCCCACATCATCAGGTTGGGATCGCCTCTTGATCGACTCATACAAACGCTGTCATGTTTGTGTCACCAAGCCGTCTCAGTATTGATTCTGTCCACTCAATAACAATTAAGGACGATGGACCATGCCCACGCAAAATCCGCACCGCACCGCTGGCCTCTGCACGTCCAGCAAGGTCTACAGCGCCTTGACCGAACTCAAGCACCTGGAAGGCCACCGCAGCGCAAAGTTCCTGGCATTGCTGGCCGAAAACCTGGTGCGCAAAGGCTTGCTCAGCGAACAGGAAGTGGTGCACATGCTCGATCAGGTGGTGGACTGACGCCTGGCATTGATGTCGACTATCGAGCCAGGTGATTTTTCCTTGGCGCCGGCGCACCGTAAGGTGACCTCCATAACGTTTGGAGGTACTTATGCCCACTGTTCAGATCATGTCCGTCATCGGCAGCGCCGTTCCCGCCCCTCTTCGCAAGCGGGGCCTGCTCGCCTGCTGGTACGTGGTAAGCGATGGCGAGCCCATCAGCGGCCCGCTCACCTCGTTATCCGACGCCCAGATGCAACGCCAGCTGGCAGCCGGCTACAGGCTTGAAGCCTAGGGCAACGGCAGCTTGACGCGTGGCTTGGTTTCGACAAACAACGCCCAGCAGGATATGAACAGCGCCGCGACCAACGGCCCGATCACGAAACCATTGAGGCCAAACACCGAAAGCCCGCCCAGGGTCGAGATCAGGATCAGGTAATCCGGCATCTTGGTGTCCTTGCCCACCAGGATCGGGCGCAGCACATTGTCCACCAGGCCGATCACGAACACGCCGAACAAGGCCAGCACAACGCCCTGCCAGATCGAACCGCTCAACAGGAAGTACGCGGCCACCGGTCCCCAGACAATCCCGGCGCCCACCGCAGGCAGCAGGGACAGAAACGCCATCAATACCGCCCAGAGCAACGCGCTGGGAATATCCAGAAACCAGAAGATCAAGCCCCCCAGCGCACCCTGGGTGACAGCCACCAGCACGTTGCCCTTGACCGTAGCCCGCACCACCCGATTGAACTTGAGCTGCAGGCGACGCTTTTGCGGCTCGGCCAGCGGCACCGCCGTGCGCACCTTGCGTACCAGCTCCGGGCCGTCGCGCAGCAGGAAAAACAGCAGGTACAGCATGATGAAGAAGCTCACCAGGAAATCGAACGTGCCCTGGCCGAAGCTGAATGCCTGGGAGGCGAAGAACTGGCTGCCCTGCATCGCGCCCTTGACCACCTTCTCGCGCAGGCCTTCCAGGTTGCCCATGCCGAAACGGTCCAGCAGGTGCTGGAAATACGGCGGCAGGAAATGCTTGAACTGCTCGATATAACCGGCCACATCCAACTTGCCGCTTTCGACGTTTTTATAGAGCGTGGCGCCCTCTTGCACCAGCAAGGCGCTGGTAATGATCACCGGCAAAATCGCGATCACCAGGCACACCAGCAAGGTGGTCAGGGACGTCAGGTTGCGGTTCCAGCCAAAGCGCTGCTGCAGGCGGCGCTGCATGGGCGCAAAGATGATGCCGAGGATCACCGCCCAGAACACCGCGCCGTAGAACGGCAGCAATATCCAGATAAAGGCGACCGTGACCAGGGCCAGCAGTAACAACAAGGTTTTGAATTGCAGATTGGTTTGATTCATGTCCGATCCATGTCAGAAAAGCAGAGCGCGCATGTGCGCCCTGCTGCTTAGTCCGCTGCCAGCGCTGCGAGTGCCATCTTTGTTGCAAGGGTAGACGCAGATCAATCGTGCTGATGCGCGACCTCTGACGTCGCGCCGGGTAAATAAATCCAGGCCTCCACCCTCTCTCCACACAACCTCCCACAAACATCCATGCGCGTTGTACACACTCAGCCCTTCCCCGCCTTGAACAGCAACGGCACCCCAAGGAGTTGATATGTCTTTCAATACTGGCCTTAGCGGTCTGCACGCCGCCAACAAGCAGATGGACGTGACGGGCAATAACATCGCCAACGTTGCGACCACAGGCTTCAAGTCCTCCCGTGCGGAATTCGCCGACATCTATGCCGCCTCCAAACTGGGTACCGGCCAGAACAGCATCGGCAACGGGGTGAACCTGGCGACCGTTTCTCAGCAGTTCACTCAAGGCGACGTCAACGGCAGCGGCGGCATCCTCGACATGGCGATCCAGGGCAGTGGTTTCTTCGTCCAGAAAGGCAGCGACGGTTCACTGGCCTACACCCGCAGCGGTGCCTTCCGTGCCGACAAAGACGGCTACATCACCAACAACACGGGCACCTCGCGCCTGCAAGGCTACGCGGCGGATGTCGATGGCAAGATCATCAAGCGTGGCCTGACCGACCTGCAACTGAACCTGTCGAACCTGCCGCCGAAGGCCTCCACCAAGGTGGACTCCACCAGTAACCTGAACGCCTCGGAACGGGTGATCGACCAGGCGGCCAAGCCATTCAACCCGACCGACACCAGCACCTTTACCACTCAATACAGCACGACGTTGTACGACGCCCAGGGCAACGCGCACCCGATGGTGCAGTACCTGGTGAAAACCGACGGCAACAAGTGGAACGCCTACACCTTGATTGACGGTCGCAACCCCGATGGTTCGGCGCCAACCGGCACGCCATCGACCCCACCGGTGCCGTCGACGTTGACCTTTGACGGTGCAGGCAGGCTCACCAGCGTGGTAACCGCAGGCGTATCCGATAAAATCCTGACCATTACCGGCTGGGTCCCTGGCACTGTGACGGGAGGTGTGTGGAAAGCAAACGGCGCGGCTGCCAATCCGACCGGGATCGCTGTCAACATTGCCAACACCACCCAATACAATTCGGCCACTTATCGCAACCCGCCGTTCACCGACGGCTATGCCACCGGCCAGATCACCGGCCTCAAAATCGACGGCAACGGCGTACTGTTCGCCACGTTCAGTAACCAGCAGAGCAAGGCTGTCGGCCAGATATCGCTGGCGAGCTTCAACAACGAACAAGGCCTGCAGCCTGGCGGCGGTACAACCTGGCGAGAGACCTTCGCTTCGGGCCAACCCGGTTACGACGCGCCGCAAACCGGTACGCTGGGTTCGATCAAGGCCAACGCCCTGGAAAACTCCAACGTCAACCTGACCAACGAGCTGGTCGACCTGATCAAGGCCCAGAGCAACTATCAGGCGAACGCAAAAACCATCTCGACTGAAAGCACCATCCTCAAGACATTGATTCAAATGAGCTGATGCCGTACAGCCTGTGAACCTCTCACGCATTGCCGCGTAAAAACGGGGGAGCCAAGCCTGGAGTGATCAGATCCTGAACTGACCGACCAACTGCCCCAGGCGTTGACCCAGATCCGCCAGGCTGCGGGACGTCTGGGCGCCGAGTCGGGTTTCATCGGCCACGCTGTCCACCGCCACGGCAATCTGGTGCACGCTGCGGTTGATTTCCTCGGCCACGGCGGTTTGCTCTTCGGCGGCGCTGGCGATCTGCGCGTTCATGGCGTTGATGGTGCCGATCAACTGCGCCATGGTGTCCAGCGATGCCCCGGCCTGGTTGGCCTGGGCCGACGTGCCGTCACCGGCATCGCTGGAGCGGCGCATGGCGTCGACGGCGGCTTCGGTGCCTTTTTGCAGGCGGTCGATCATGCCCTGGATTTCCTGGGTGCTGGTCTGGGTGCGGCTGGCCAGGGCGCGTACTTCGTCGGCAACCACGGCAAAGCCCCGCCCGGCCTCCCCGGCACGCGCAGCTTCAATCGCCGCGTTCAGCGCCAGCAGGTTGGTTTGTTCGGCAATCGAGCGGATCACACTGAGTACACTGACAATCGACGACACGTCCTGCTGCAGGCTGTCGAGGGACACGCCGCTGCTGCGGATATCGCTCACCAGCGCATGAATCTGCGCGATGCTGCCGTCCACGACGCGCTTGGCGGCCTGGCCCTCGGCATCGGTCTGCTGCGCGGCAACGGCGGCGCCCTGGGCACTGCGCGCCACTTCATGGGCGGCCGACGACATCTGATTGATTGCGGTGGCGACCTGGTCGGTTTCGTGACGCTGACGCTCCATGGCGGTTTCCGAACGCTGGGCTTGCTCGGACACCTGGCTCACCAGGCCGGTGAGTTGCGCGGTCATTTCGGTGATCTGGCGGACCAGGCCGTGAATCTTGTCGACAAAGCGGTTGAACGCGCCGGCCAAGTCGCCGAGTTCGTCCTGGCTGGTAATGGCCAGGCGGCGCGTCAGGTCACCTTCGCCGGCGGCGATATCGTCCAGGTTGGCCTTCATCAGGCTCAGTGGGCGCAGAATGGTGTTGGCCACCAGCAGGCCGACAGCGGCGATCACCAGCAACACCACGGCGGCCACACCGAGAATGCTCAACAGCACGCCCTCCATGCGCGCGTGGACCTTGGCCTCGACCACTGCGACCTGGGCTTCGATGCCATCCAGGTTGACCGAGGTGCCGATGACCATGTCCCACTTGGGCAGGTATTCGGTGTAACCGAGCTTGGGCACCAACTCGGTCTGGCCGGGCTGGGTCGAGCTGTATTGCAGGTAGTGGGTGCCGTCCTTGCCGACTTTGACCAGGTCGCGGTTGACGTAGACGCCGTTGGGGTCGCGATTGTCCTTGAAGCTCTTGCCCACGCCGTCCGGGCTGTTGCCCTTGAACAGGCGGATGGTCTCGGAATCGTAGCCGAAGAAGTAGCCGTCCTTGCCATAGCCGGTGTTGGACAGCAACTTGACCACCTGCGCCCGCGCCGCCGTATCGCCGGGGGCAGCGGCGTCGTAGAGCGGTTTGATGGTGGTCATGGCCACTTCGACATAACCCTGCAGGGTAGCCTTGGCATCGTTGAGCAGGCGCTGGCGGGTTTCATCCACCTCGTTGCGCGCCTGGCCCTGCAGCATCCACACGGTGGTCAGGCTGATAACCAGGGCGAACAGCAACACCGGCACGACGGCAAGGGACAGGACTTTGGCCTTGAGGCTCAGACGCATGGCTTTTCTCTCTTATTAGGGGCGACTTGAGAGGTTAGCGGCCAAATGCGTCATTTCTGTAGGAGCGAGCTTGCTCGCGAAGGTCGCCAACGATAACGCGTGCATTCTGGGTGAACGCGTTAACTGGGCGTTTTTCGCGAGCGAGCTCGCTCCTACAGTGAGGGAGGGAGCTGATGTCAGAGCGTCATCGCCGCCAGCCAGCCAAACGCCAGCAGCGGCAGGTTGTAGTGCAGGAAAGTCGGCACCACGGTGTCCCAGATATGATGGTGCTGGCCGTCGATATTCAGGCCGGAGGTCGGCCCGAGGGTGGAATCGGAGGCCGGTGAACCGGCGTCGCCCAACGCGCCGGCGGTGCCGACAATGCACACGATCGCCACCGGGCTGAAGCCCAGTTGCACACACAACGGCACGAAAATCGCGGCCAGGATCGGCACCGTGGAAAACGACGAACCGATGCCCATGGTCACCAACAGCCCCACCAGCAGCATCAACAACGCCCCGACTCCACGGCTATGGCCGATGAACGCCGCCGAGGTTTCCACCAGGGAACGCACATCACCGGTGGCCTTGAGCACTTCGGCAAAGCCCGACGAGGCGATCATGATGAAGCCGATCATCGCCATCATCTTCATGCCTTCGGTGAACAGGTCATCGGTCTCGCGCCAGCGCACGATGCCCGACACCGAGAAAATCAGGAACCCGGCCAAGGCGCCGATGATCATCGAGTCCAGCCATAGCTGAATGATGAACGCCGAGGCAATCGCCAGGCCGGCCACCAGCAGGGTCAATGGGTTGTACTGCACCGCCACCTGCTCGACACGCTCGATTTTCTCCAGGTCGTACACGCGTTTTTTGCGATAGCTGATAAACACCGCCACCAACAGCCCGACCACCATGCCCAGCGCAGGCAGGCTCATGGCATGGGTCACGTTGACCTGGCTGACGTCCACACCGCTCTTGGCCACGTTGGCCAGCAGGATCTGGTTGAGGAAGATATTGCCGAAGCCCACCGGCAGGAACATGTACGGTGTGATCAAGCCGAACGTCATGACGCAAGCGATCAGGCGGCGATCCAGTTGCAGCTTGGTCAGCACATACAACAGCGGCGGCACCAGCAGCGGGATGAACGCGATGTGGATGGGCAGGATGTTCTGTGAAGCAATCGCCACCGCCCCGAGCAGGCCGATCAGCAGCCATTTGACGTGGTTGCCGCCGCTGGCTTCCTGGCGATCGACCAGCAGCAGCGCTTTGTCCGCCAAGGCATGTGCCAGGCCGGATTTGGCAATCGCCACTGCGAAAGCGCCGAGCAAGGCGTAGGACAAAGCCACTGTCGCACCGCCGCCCAAACCGCTGTTAAACGCCTTGAGCGTGGCGTCGATCCCCAGCCCTCCGGTCAAGCCGCCTACCAGGGCGCCCACAATGATGGCGATGACCACATGCACACGGGACAGGCTGAGCACCAGCATGGTGCCGACCGCGGCGATAACAGCGTTAATCATGGTTACCTCAAGACAGAAACATAAAAGACAGGCATGCCCGCGCCGCAGCGGCCATTGAAGGCGCTGCCGGCGTACGGGCTCAAAGAGGTCTTATTAGAGGGTCCGCACTTTGCAGCAGCCGGCCGGCCATGTCAAAAAGCTGTGACCCCGGGCAGGTTTAAATTGACTGTTTGAATAAAGAAAAAACGCGCGCAGCCGATAACGGTGTCTCTATGTGTATTCATGTAAGGATGTCCCGATGTCGCTCAGGCAGCTCTCCATTCAATGGAAAATTACCCTGCTCGCGGGCCTGTGCCTGCTGGGGATCGTGACCCTGCTGGTGGGTCTGTCGCTGTATCGCATGGCGCAGAGTTCCGAGCAGGTCAAGGCGTCCAGCACGCAGATGCTCGATGAAGCCGCCCAGGCGCGTATCGAGGCTCAAGGTGAAGTGCAGGCGCTGGGCATTCGCCAGCAGTTCATGGATGCCTACCAGTACGGCCATGGTTTTTCCCGCCAGGTGCTGTTTTTGCGCGAGCAGGCGGAAAAACGCTTCCTGGATGCCTTCGACACCCGCGAAGACCTGACTCGCCAGGTCCGCGCCGCGCTGCAGGCCAACCCCGACCTGCTGGGTTTGTCCCTGGTATTCGAAGCCAATGCGCTGGATGGCAAGGATGAGCTGTTCGCCAACCAGGCGGAGCTGGGCAGTAACGACAAAGGCCGCTTCGCCCTGTACTGGTCGCAGCCGACGCCCGGCAAAATCACCTCCATGGCGCTGCCCGAAAGCGACATGACCGACACGTCCATCGGCCCCAGCGGCGAAAAAGCCAACGCCTGGTTCACCTGCCCGCGCACCACCCTCAAGCCCTGCGTGATCGAACCTTACTTTTATGTGATCGACGGGCAGAACGTGCTGATGACCAGCATCGTCTTCCCGCTGATGGTCAACGGCAAAGTCATTGCCTCGTTGTCGGTGGACATCAATCTCAACAGCTTGCAGGCCGTGAGCCAACAGGCCAGCCGGAAGCTCTACGACGGCCAGGCCCACGTCAGCATCCTGAGCCCCACCGGCTTGCTCGCCGGCTACAGCCCGGACGCCAGCAAACTCAGTCAACGCCTGGACCAGGTCGACCCCGACAGCGGCGCACAGCTGATCAATGCCCTGGCGAGCGGCACACAGATCCGCAGCCTGCGCACCGACCACCAACTCAAAGTGCTGGCGCCCTTTGCACCCATCCCGGACGGCAAGCCATGGGGCGTGCTGCTGGACGTACCGAAAAAAGTCCTGGTGGCGCCGGCCGAGGCGCTCAAGGCCCAGTTGGATGCCGACAATACCCAGGGCACCCTGCTCGAACTTGGCCTGGGCCTGCTGGCCGCCGTGATCGGTTTGATCCTGGTGTGGCTGATGGCGCGCAGCGTGACTCGGCCGATCCTCGGCGTGGCACATATGCTCGAGGACATCGCCAGCGGCGAAGGCGACCTGACCCGCCGCCTGGCCTACGACAAACAGGACGAACTGGGCCAACTGGCCGGCTGGTTCAACCGTTTCCTCGACAAGCTGCAGCCGATCATCGCCGAGGTCAAACAATCGGTGCAGGACGCCCGTGGCACCGCCGACCGATCCGCCGCGATCGCCAGCGAAACCAGCGCCGGCATGGAGCAGCAGTATCGTCAGGTTGACCAGGTGGCCACGGCCTCCCACGAAATGAGCGCCACCGCCCAGGACGTCGCCCGCAGCGCAGCCCAGGCAGCGCAAGCGGCCCGCGATGCCGACCAGTCCACCCGCGACGGCCTGACCGTGATCGATCAGACCACCAGCAACATCGGCCTGCTGGCGGCTGACATGAGCACCGCCATGGGCCAGGTTGAAGGCCTGGCGAGCAACAGCGAAAAAATCGGCTCGGTGCTGGAAGTGATTCGTGGCATCGCCGAGCAGACCAACCTGCTGGCGCTCAATGCCGCCATCGAGGCCGCCCGCGCCGGTGAGGCCGGCCGTGGGTTTGCCGTGGTGGCCGACGAAGTGCGCAACCTGGCACGGCGCACCCAGGAATCGGTGGAAGAAACCCGCGTGGTGATCGAGCAATTGCAAAGCGGCACCCAGGAAGTCGTCGGTGCCATGGGCAACAGCTATCGTCAGGCTCAAGGCAGTGTCGAGCAGGTCGGCCAGGCGGTCACCGCACTGCGCCAGATCGGTGACGCCGTCACCGTGATCAGCGACATGAACCTGCAAATCGCCAGCGCCGCCGAAGAGCAAAGCGCCGTGGCCGAGGAGATCAACAACAACGTGGCGACGATTCGCGACGTCACCGAGTCGCTGTCGGAACAGGCCAATGAATCAGCGCGCGTGAGCCGGGCGTTGAACAACCTGGCGAATCAGCAGCAGGGGTTGATGGATCAGTTCCGGGTGTAACGACGCGGGTCCAATGTGGAGGGGCTTGCTCGCGAAAAACGTCAACGATAACGCGTGCTTTCTGAATGAACGCGGTGCCTGTAAGTTTTTCGCGAGCAAGCTCGCTCCTACACAAAGCAGCCGCGCCCACCCGTAACCACGATGCGAAGCGAGCCGCTTTTGATCTTGATCTCAGGCGCCCCGTTAAACCACGCTGGCCGAACGCAGGCGAGGTGCCGAGTGGTGGGGCAAGAGCGTTTTGCTTACTTTTGCGCTTTTCAAAAGTGAGCCGCTGTAAAAGCGGAACCCTAAGTGGCCGTTACCTAAATAATGGATATGTACTCGGTCTGATCCAAGATACTGGCCAGCCCAGAGGCCGCCATCGGGGGCAAGCCCCCTCCCACATTGGATTGTGGAGCATCAGTAAGATAGTCATAGGCTGACAAGTAGCAAAGGGGGGGCAAGTCGAATCGTCGCACCACCCCTCCCACAGTTTTAGATTGGCACTACCGCCTGGGCAATTCGATCAGCACCTTGAGCCCGCCCAATTCACTTTCCTGCAACTGCAGCACCCCGCCCCACACTTCGACAATATCGCGCACGATGCCCAGCCCCAGGCCGTGGCCATCAATCTGTTCATCCAGGCGTGCGCCACGGCTGAACACCTGTTCACGCTGGATCTCCGGAATGCCCGGGCCATCGTCTTCGACCGCCAACCGATAGCCGTGCGGCGCCTCACTCACGCTCAGTCGAACTTCGGCATCCGCCCATTTACACGCGTTGTCCAGCAGGTTGCCGAGCAGCTCCAGCAAATCTTCCCGGTCCCAGGGCAGTTGCAGGCCGGGGGCGACGTGGTAGCTGAGGTCCAGATGTTCGCCGTGGATCATGCGCAGTGTGGCCAATAGCCCCGGCAGTTCCTTTTCACAGTCGAACAACGCCCCCGGCAAGGTTTCACCGGCCAGGCGCGCGCGATTGAGCTCGCGGTTGAGGCGCTGCTGCACCTGTTCAAGCTGATCGCGCAACAACTTGCTCAACTGCGGCTGATCCCTGAGCGCCTCGCTTGATGCGGCACTCAGCATCACCGCCAATGGGGTCTTCAGCGCGTGCCCCAGGTTGCCCAGGGCATTGCGCGAGCGTTTGAGGCTGTCTTCGGTGTGCGCCAGCAAATGGTTGATCTGCGCCACCAGCGGCTCAAGCTCCGCCGGCACCTGGGTGTCCAGTTGCGAACGCTGGCCCTGTTGCAACTGAGCAATCTGATTGCGCGCGGTTTCCAGCGGACGCAGGGCGCGGCGTACGGTGATGCGCTGCAATACCAGCACCACCAGCAAGGCTGCCAGCCCAAGTACCAGGCCGATCTGGCGCATCAGGCGGAAACTTTCCCGCACCGGCGTGTAGTCCTGCGCCACGCTGATGGAAATCGACTGGCCGAAGCGTTTGTAGTCCGAGCGCAATACCAACAGTTTCTGGCCTTCAGGCCCCAGTTGCAGGTTGCCCTTGAGACCGGCCTCGGGAAGCGTCGGCAGTTCCTGGTCCCACAATGAGCGGGAGCGCCAGTGCGTGTCGGCGAAATCAATGCGGAAATAGTGCCCCGAGAATGGCCGTTGATAGGCCGGTGACAGGCGCTGCTCGTCCAGCTGCACACCGTTGGGTCCACGCACCAGTGCCACCAGCAGGTTCTCGCTGTCATTGCGCAGCCCGGCCTCCAGATAGCGCTGCAATCCGGCCTCGAACAGCCACAGGCTGGTTTGCGCCAGCACTACGCCGACGATCACCATCACGCTGATCAACCCCAGGCTCAAGCGCCGCTGGATCGACTTCATGCAGGGCTGGCGCCAAACCGGTAACCCTGGCCGCGCCGGGTTTCGATCACACTGCGTCCCAGTTTGCGGCGCAGATGGTTGACGTGGACTTCCAGCACGTTGGAATCGCGCTCGGTCTCGCCATCATAGAGATGCTCGGCCAGATGGCTTTTGGACAGGATCTGTTCGGGGTGCAGCATGAAGTAGCGCAACAGACGGAACTCGGCGGCCGTGAGCTGGATCTCGTCACCGTCGCGCAGCACGCACTGGCGGCCTTCGTCCAGGTGCAGGCCGGCGGCCTGCAGGGTCGGTTGGTTGGCATGCCCGTGGGCCCGGCGCAACAACGCCTGGATGCGCAGGTGCAGCTCTTCGGGGTGAAAAGGCTTGCTCAGGTAATCATCGGCACCGGCCTTGAGCCCCTCGATGCGTTCCGCCCAGGAATCACGCGCCGTCAGCACCAGCACCGGCGTGGCCAGGCCTGCTGCGCGCCATTGCCCCAGCACCTCGAGCCCCGGCAAGCCCGGCAGCCCAAGGTCGAGGATGATCAGGTCATAGGGCTCGCTGCGGCCCTGGTACGCCGCGTCGCGTCCATCGGCCAGCCAATCGACCGCATAGCCTTGACGCTGCAGGCCGGCCAGCAGCTCATCGGCCAGCGGGACGTTGTCTTCCACCAAAAGCAGGCGCATCAGTCTTCCTTATCCTTGATCAAGGTACCGTCGGTGGCGTCGAGCTTGATTTCGCGCACGACGCCTTCGGTGGTCACCAGTTCCACTTCATAGGCGTATTGGCCATGCTTGAGCTCCAGCTCCGCCTCCAGCAGCCTGCCACCTGGGTAGCGTGACATTGCCTTGTGCAACAGTAGCTCCAGCGGCAGGATCACGCCTTGCTGTCGCAGCGCCAAGGCTTCATCCTGATTGAGGTCGCGAGCGGCCAGGCTTGAGCAAAAGGCCAGGAGCGCCAGCAGCACCAGACTACCGGCGCGTCGATATAGCGTCATTACGTGTCCTGATGATTCTTGAGGACGTGCCCGGTGAGCGCGTCCAATTCAATGTCCCATTCAAGGCCGTGGGCATCTTCCAGTTCGATCTGATAGATGTACTTGCCGTATTCCTCGTCCAGGTCGGTGCCCAGCAAGGTCGACCCCGGATGCAAGGCCAGGGCGGCGGCTTCAAGCTGATCGAAGGCGACAATTGTAACAGTGCCGGGCAATTTCAGCGGTTTGTCGGGGTCCATTGCCCAGGCCGGCGTGACCGAGAACGCAATGATACCGGCGGCGACCAGCGCTGTGAGGCGCTTCATGATAAGTCTCCGTTTCAGGATGTTTTTCCTACGCCTGATCACGGTACGCGCGGCAACTTAATTGAAACTGAATTGCCACCATGGCAATTTTCTGCAGGAGCGAGCTTTGTTCCTGCAATCGCTCTGACAGAGAACGGTATGACAGCTATTCACATCAAGTTCCCCGCCCTGACGCTCAGGGCCGGCAAACGCGCCTTTGCGCGCATTCGTGAGCAAGGTCTTGCACCCGCCGACGTTGGCATCCTCCCGGGTGCGGCCGGCGGCCCCAAGGCCCTGGGTATACAGGGCCTGGACCTGGCGCTGTTCGGCGACTGGTTGCCACGCATGCCTCGGGAACGCGCGCTGATCGGTGCGTCCATCGGTTCTTGGCGGTTTGCCAGCGCGTGCCTGCCCGACCCGGTGCAAGGCTTGCTCGACCTGGGCCGCCTGTACAACGAACAGCGTTTCGCCAAAGGCGTGACCATGGCCGAAGTCAGCCAGAGCTGCCGGCGCATGCTCGACGACCTGCTGGCCGGCCGCGATGCACAGGTGCTGAACCACCCCGACTACCGCCTGAACATCATGGTCGTGAAAAGCCATGGCCTGCTCGCCGATGACCATCGAGGCCGGCTGGGCCTTGGCCTGTCATCGGTGATTGCCGACAACCTGCGCGGCCGCGCACGGCTGTCGCGGCATTTCGAACGCCTGATCATCCACGATCCCCGCCAGGCGCCTCCGGTGCATGCACTGGAGGATTTCCCGTCGCGCTTCCTTGAACTGCAAATGGGCAACCTGCGCCAGGCGCTGCTGGCATCCGGCTCGATTCCCATGGTGATGCAAGGCGTGCGCGACCTGCCCGGCGCAGGCGTTGGCACCTACCGCGACGGCGGCCTGCTGGACTACCACCTCGACCTGCCCTACTGCGGCGACGATATCGTGCTGTACCCGCACTTCACCGACCGCATCATTCCGGGCTGGTTCGACAAAGGCCTGCCGTGGCGGCGCAGCAACCCAAAGGGGTTGCAGGATGTCCTGCTGCTGGCGCCGTCAAGGGACTACCTGGCCCGCCTGCCCCACGGTAAATTGCCGGACCGCAGCGACTTCAAGCGCTTCATGGGCGACGACGCGAGCCGCAACGCCTACTGGCAGACGGCAATGAGCGAGAGTCGACGGCTGGGCGATGAGTTCCTGCAGTTGGCGGACAACGGTGGCCTGGGCGAGCGTTTGCAAGCACTTTGACCCAGCGGTATGCGCGGCGACGGGTCAAGCTGTTAAACTCGCCGCCTGCCAGATACCTGACCGAGCTGAAAATACCGTGGAAATCTTCAAAGATTCCACGGTAGCCTCCCGCCTGAAACCACCCCTTCCCAATTCCCTCGGCACAACCCAACAAACAAAAGCATTTGAGTATCGCCCCGTACCAAGCGATACCTTCCCAATGACAATTAGTTAGTACATCATCCAGTACATTGAAAATGGTTTTGAGAGGATGTACTAGTGGCACTCACGGACACAGCGGCCAGACAGGCCAAGCCAAAGGAAAAGGCATACACCCTCCCCGACTCCCTGGGCCTTTCGCTTTACGTGGCGAACAGTGGAATCAAAAGCTGGCACTTTCGGTTCACATGGCTTGGAAAGCAGGCAAGGATTTCTTTTGGAACATACCCGGAAACGGGCCTCAAGGAAGCGCGCTCTCGTAGAGATGAGGCGCGAGAAGACATTGCGCGCGGCGTAGATCCGCGTCAATCGAGGAAAGAGAAGAAGGCGGGGCTGATTGAGGCTGGCGGTAGGACATTTCGCCGCGTGTACGATGAGTGGCTGGCATTCAGGAAGGGCAGCATTTCGCCGGGCACCTATCGGATCATCAGCAACTTGATGGAACTGGACGTGCTTCCAGCATTTGGCGGGCGGCAGATCGACGCCATCAAGCGCGCCGACGTAATCGGCCTGATACGGCGCATCGAAAAGCGCGGCTCTATAGTCACGGCGGTAAAGGTCCGGCAAAGGATGGGCCAGGTGTTCAGCTATGCAATCGCCACCGGACTGATTGAATCGAACCCTACCGCTGAGATGCACGCCGTCACCGAGAAAGGCGCCCAGAACCGGCCGCATCCATTCTTGCCATTCAGCGAACTACCCAAGACTATCGCCACCATTCAACAATGCGTGTCAGGCCACCAGTTGCGGTCGGCGATCATGCTGATGATTTACACGGCATCACGTCCTGGCGAGGTCAGGCACGCCGAATGGTCTGAAATCGATCTTGATGCCGCGATCTGGACAACGCCGGCGGCGAAGATGAAGGCACGCCGCGAGCATGCCGTGCCGCTGCCGACACAGGCCGTTGAGCTGCTGAAAAGCATGCTACCCATCACTGGCGGCCTTCGCTACGTTTTCACGAATCGTAACGATCCAACAATGCCTATCGGCACGAACTACGCCAACAACGTCATGGACCTCTGCGGCCTCACCGGCAAACAGTCGCCCCACGGCTTCAGGCATCTATTCTCGACTGAGATGAACGGGCGCGGTTACAACCGTGACTGGATTGAACGGCAACTCGCCCACGCCGATAGCAGCTTTATCCGAGATGTGTACAACCATGCGGCCTACCTCGAGCAGCGCCGCGAAATGATGCAGGAGTGGGCAGACCTCGTATCCTCCGGCCCATCTGGTGAATAGCCTACAGTTCGTCGCCTAAAATCGCATCCGGCTTATACCTCGATTACTGTACGCACATACAGTATTTGAGACTTACCTATGAACGTTGACATGGACACAGATGATTGGCTTGGCTGCCCCACTCCGCTGGAAATGTACCAGCACCAGTGCTCAATCCTAGTGGACGAACTGGTCGAAACAGAACGCATGCTGCGCAGGGCCCGGGCGAACATTGCTGGCCTGGTCCAAATGAATGACCTGCTCATGACTGGAAAGGCCGAGGCTGATCGGCAGTTCGCCCGGGTAAGCTCGGAACTTGACGACCTTAAGGGCTCGCTCACAGAGCCAGGAGTACTCAGCATCAAGCTGGTCGCAGGGCAGAGGGATCTTTTCATGCGCGAGAATCAGCGCCTGTTGGCGGAGCTACGTTCGCTCAAGGAGCCACAGCCCTGACGTACGCCTGGCACGCGCGCAAAGCAATTATGGCGTTATCCCCATCGTCGGTGATGGCGACAATTCGTTGCGCATGCGCTGGGTCAAGTTGGGCTCGACGGGCTGCATGAACCACGCCGGCGGCGCCGGGGGCGGCAGGCACGTCGCAGCGACTGGCTGTGTCCGTGGCGTCGAGAAGGACTGACAGCCGGACATCAGCAGTGGTAAGGCGATCACGCAGAGCAGCTTGGTTGCGTTGGGCATTGGATAGTTCCTGAGCGTGTTGTTGGTCCTGTACCGAGATCTGCTGCTCGATGGCCAGGCGCTTGTTCTGCTCGGCCTTCTGCTGACGCCAGGCCTCGTTGGTGATGGCGTCGAGCTGACCCTGGTTCGCGGCGCTCTGCGCGGATAGCTGTTCAGACAGTTGCTTGCCCAGGCGCCAGTCCTGAATCTGCCAGGCGACGCCGGCGGCACTGGCCATCAGCACCAAAATCAGCACGATCAGGCCGACCAGCTTCTGCACTGGCGTCAGCATTGGTCATCCTCCCAGTCAGGTAGATCAACAGTTTGGCCCGCCAGTTCGTGCGTGCAATCGCCAAGGAACTGGATGCGGCCGTCGTTCACGAATGAGTGGCAAACCCTGGGGCCGTCCGACCAGTTGTATCGGACCAGTACCGACGGCGTGAAGGTAGGCGCCTCTGCGTTGCCGTTGTAACCCCAACGCGGGCCAGGCCCATTTCCAGTTGAGATGCCGTGCACCATGTCGCAACCCGGGCACGCGAAGAAGAGATCCCCCTCTTTGGCCCGAGCCAGTACCCGCGACAGCCTGGTGAACCCTGTGCCGCTCATGCCAGCACCTTCAGCGCTTTGTCGTACAGCGCCTGGCGGTCGGCCTGTCCGGTAAGCCCGCCATTGATGCGCTTGGTGATCTTCTCGAACTGACCCTGATCCGCCAGCGTGTTCAGTCCTTTGGTCGACCAGAACCAAGCCGCTGACATGGCGGCGTGCTGCGGCATCTCCAGCAGCTCAGGCTTGTTGACCAGGTCCAGGCCCAGGGCTTCGCCGCACGCGGCATAATTCGCGCGCCCGGTGACCTGGATCAGGCCGCGCCCGCGATACTTGGAACCGTCTCCCTTCACGGTGTTGCCCAGATCGGCACGACCTTCGTACCCGACCTGCTGCTTCGTTGGCCCCCAAATCTCCCGCACATATCGCAACTGGCCCGACTCATGCCCGACCTGGGCGATGAATGCGGCGATGCGCAGCGGGGTCACGATCGCGTGCCGGCCCATGGCCGCATTCAGAACAGGAACAAAAACACCGGCATTGCGGCCGGCGTTCGGTAGTATCTGCAGCAACTGCTGCTCGGTGATAGGCATGCTTTTCTCCAGGCGAAAAAAAACCGCTCAATGGCGGCCGGCTTCGGATCATCAATGATCAGGCTTCGACGGGTGGGGCCTCGTCAGGCGATGACAGAGACTGAGGCAGGTTCACCACCGGCGCGTCAGGCACCAGGATATGCAAGGTGATCATGTGCTTGAGGTCGTAGGGCTGGCCACCCTTGGTGACCGTCACGGTCAGCAGGCCATCAGCGAAATCAGTCTCCACATCCGCCTTGCCGTCTACCTGGTTGACTGTGTAGCCCCAGCCGTCGTCAATGGGCGGGAATGGGACCATGCCCAGGGAGCCGGTGATTTGATAGATACCCTTGGACACCCGGGCCGAAGTCACGGCGGTGTTGCCTTGGGTGACGAAGTCATATGTCGCGCCCGTTGCGCCCAGCACGTTGATAGCCGCTCTCGTCATTTTCATATCGCCTTCAAAGTGCCGTCTGCGGCACGGGTGGTGTTTGCGGTGCTGTAGAACTTCGCCCATGGTGACCATCCGGCAGAACCGGTAAGACGACACATCATCATCTCTGTAGCTGCATAATCAATGGCAACCAACGCACCGAAGTTGTAAGTCCCATCATTGAACGCGGCAAAATGCTGAAGTACGCCATAGCCAGAACCAAAAGGAGGCCGCCCCGCAGTGTCGGCTGAGTATCTAGAAATACCAGTCTGTGCAACCTGGCTGCCAAGCACATCCGTGCGCAAAGTAAGTCCAGGAGTGTAGGGAACTCCAAGCCCGAAAGCTCCAACACCCATTACATTGCCGATCTCTGTACCGATATTTGCGTTAGACGCGGTGCCAAGCTGCGCGCTGCGCGCGTAAAGCTCCGTCGTCATTGCATTGATTTTCACAGCAGTGCTGCGTGTTGTGTCGCCACCAACGCCTGTTGGCGCTGTACCAATGTTTATCTCTTGCCTTGCCATGAAAACATTCCTTACTGAATGGTTTTTCCAATCATCACTGTTAAACCGGTCGAAACAGTATTGCCACCATTTACTATAAGACCGATTTTAATGAGTTTAGCCGGGTAGTCCCACATTGCTGAAATTTGTCTATACCCATTACCTGAGGTGCCACCTACCGCACTCATGATAAAATTATTAATCATGAAGTACTCGTCCTCTTCCATGTTGAATGGCGCACTGAAATATGAAATAGAAAGGCCCTGGCCGGTCTGTCCGCTACCCGTGTAAGTCCAAGTGTTGCTAGACCTAACAAAAATAGCGGGCGGTGATGCGGAATCGAAAACCGGAGCTCCCGAAGCGTTCCAGAACCGCGCCCCATATGTAGCAAGCGGCTGCGTCACGAAATTAGCCACAAACCAACGCCCGGACGGCTGAATGGTGTAGTCGCTGAAGCGCCGAACCCTGAAGCCTGTCCAGCTCCCAGGAGAGCCTAATATCTCCAGATTGCTCATGCCAATGACACCGTTTGCGCTGTTCGGACGAATGAACACTAACGGCTGCTCTTGCGTCGCTATTACAGCTGGAAACAGCGTAAGCGAGGATGCGCCACTTGACTCATTGGTAACGTAGGTGCCTTTGTACAAAGTTGACATCCGAGAAAACTCGGAATCAATAACCGTTCGATTATCGTCACCGGCCGTAAAAAGTAAGCCGTAAGAGTCAGCCATCTATTTAAACCTCACGACTACCAGTCGCTGCTGAAAACTTGTAAGCGCGGAGTTGCCATAAGGATCTCCGCGAATCGTCCTCCAGACCCTTACTACTCCATTCAAAATTTCTGGTTCAACTTGAGCGTTATTGAATGTCCCCACCGCCCCAATTGGGGTTGGGAAAGCTGCTGCGTTCTGAGGCGTAATACCCGCAACAGCTATATCCAGATACTTCGCAGTACCCCAAGTTGAAGGTGAGATAATTGCGGTATAAACAACCCGCATCGTGAATGAAGTTTCATCGAGCTGTAACCGTCCAGCACCATCCCACACACGCATACCAGAACTCATTCACTAAGATCTCCAATCTGAACGCGTTTGATGTTGTTCACATCCCAGAACCGCAACGACCGGTTTGTCATGATGGAACGCCCTTGGCCGGGAACCACGCCGTTTATCTCGAAAGTTCCGTCCTTGTTGAGAATCCATCCCTGCTGGCCTGCGATATAGTTGGTCGAGCTGATGTAAGCCCCGATCTTCGCGTTCGTGATCGTGCCGTCCTGAATGAAAGCGGCCTGGATGAAGGTCTGTCCGCCCGTCACCGCAAACGGCACGGTTCCGGCCTGACCAATAGCGAAACGGTCAGCATCGATAATGAACTGCGTCTGCAGGCCGCCCGGCCCGTTCTCCAGCCCAAGGCCGATGCCGGCGTACTTGTAAAGCCCGGTTGCGGTCTCGTACTGCATTCGCACCGACCAGTTCGCCGTCACCTTGCCGTTTACCGTCTGGATTGCCGTTGCGTTGGTCTGGATTGCGAGAGTGTTACCGCCCACTGTCGACTGAACCGTATCGATACGCTGGCCAAGCGCCTGATCAGCGCTCGTTCTTGCAACGATCTCCGCCTGCACTGCCGCAGCATTACCCGAAGTCTGCGCAGTAACGGTGTCGATTCGGCTGGAAAGTGCACCGTCAGCGTTGATGCGAGCGGTCTGCTCCGATACGACCGCAGCTGCGTTGCTGGCCACCTTCACTTCTACCGAGTCGGTGCGCTGGCCCTGCACCAGGTCGCCCTCGATCAGGGCGGACTGAGTGGACCACACGCCGACATAGCTGGCTTCAGATCCCATCAGGGCGCTGTCATCGCCTTGTAGAGGCGGGTTGACCTGCAGGTAAATGCCGTCAACACGCTCTGCGGTCGTGGTTACCTTTCCGTTGAGCGTGGTCACCGTCGCCTTGAGCGTGCTTAACCCTGTCGCCGTAGCATTCACACCAGTCGTTGGATCGTTGACCGTGGCCTTGACGGTGCTCAGCTGCGAAGCCTGCGACGTTACCTCTACGCCGATTTCGGTAATGCTGGCGCTGTTCTGCTGGATTTGCAGAGCCATCGCCCGGGTTGTCTCCGCAATGGTGCCCATGTTGAACCAATAGTTGGCGCTGGGCGGTTGGATGTTCGCCGGTACCGGGGCGATTGCCTGGTACAGGTTCTGCCCCTGACGAACGATGTCACCCTTGAGGTAGGCCCTGTCCGGAACCCATTCCAGGGCATCGACGACCTGGTCGATCAATTGCTCCAGCTCTGCCTTGGTCGCTGCGATTCTTCCATTGACCGAGCCGGGGCCGTTGCCGTCGATCAGGTTGATTCGTGCGTTGAGCAACTGCCCCAGGGAGGTTTCGTCAATCTGACCTTTGATTTGCTCGAGGATGGCCCCGGCGTCCGAACTGGACTGGCCCATGACTCCATTCACCACCGGGTAGAACGGTCCGATGTTGCCGGTACGATCCACCAGGCGCGCCCAGAAGAACAGGGTTGCGCCTGCCAGCAGCGACTGCATCCGGTAATCGGCCTGCGGATATGCCAGGTCGGCCAGCTTCGTCGCAGCCTGCAGGTTATTCGCCGGGCCATACCACAGCTCGGTTCGCTGAGTATCCTCGGCACCAGCTGGGAAACCCCACTTGATGCTGATCCCGAACAGTTCGCTTTTCGTGGTCAGGAACGACACCGCCGGCGGCAAACCAGTTTTGCCTTGCAGGTTCGTCAGGATCGAGTTTTTCCAAACCGACGAGATGTCGAAGGCGCTCACTGCGCGTACGCGGGCCAAGTAGGCCCCCGAATAGATGCCGGTTACGTCGACGCTCGTCGAGCTGGTGCGCTGCACCTTGATCCAGTTTCCGCTGTCCTTGCGCCACTCCACGTCATACGCGACGGCGCCGGCGACGGCTGGCCACGAGATGTTCATGGTGCTAATGGCCAAGCCCTGGTCGATCGATACGTTCGATGTAACCGTGACGCTGGCCGGTGCCGGAACCACAGTGATCGGGATCACGCTGATTGGGCGTTCTTCCAAGCGTGCCCCGGTATCAATGCTGGGGAACTTGCTTGGCTCGTACTGCAAGGCGCTGATGTCGTAGTCGCCCTCTGGTGTCCTTGCAGTCCTCATCACCCTATATAGAGGGATTGCCAGGTCGTCCGCGTCGATTGCCCACTGAAGCTGGGCAGCCGGGGGCTGGCTGTATGCGACGGTCACGGTGACATTTCGGCCGCTCACGCTTTCCACAGTGCGCCCCTCGGCACGCCCGTTTGGCAGATTGATCACCAGCCGGTCGCCGGCCTTGGCAAGTGTGTCGCGGTCCAGCGTGACGACTTTTCCCGCCGCCGCTGCGATACGCCCGCCGATCTCCCGCCCCGCCAGAAGCGAATCAGCTACGGGGATAATGAAGCCAGGCAGCGGGATACGACCTTCCATACCGGTCCTGAAACTGATGGTGCGGTCCTGGTTGTTGCTCAGCACTAGCCATTTAGCGCGGCGCTGGGCCTCGGATGCTCGAGTGCAGCCAATGGCGCTGATCTCCGTCGGTTTGTCGCCCAGGCGGCGCTGCAGCGGCAGATCGGAATAGACCGTCACGTCGGTGTCGTAGTTGTTCAACGGGTTGTCGTAGCTGACCAGGCAGCGAGTGAAGCGCGTCTTCGCCGATGCACTGCCGTAGGAGATTTTGCCGTCGATGACGTTGGACCGGGTGAAGACGTAGTCGATGTCCTGCGACCGAGGCATATCAGCCTGCATGACCAACTGACCCTGGGCCCAGTACGTCATGCCGCGGTAGATGCCGGCGATGTCGCGCAGCAGTGACCAGGCATCTGCCTTGCCCTGCAGGTTCATGTCGCACAGGAAGCGTGGCTCAACGCCGTCGACGCCATTCGATACCAATTGGTCGCAGTATTGCGCGATGCGGTACAGCTCCCACTTGTCCACCATCCACGGCTTGATGCGACGACCCAGACCAAAACGGTCTTGGGTGCAGATGCCGTAGGTGATCCAGGCCGGGTTATTGGTCCAGGCCTCTTTCATGGTGCCGTCCCAGGCGCCGGAGTAGGTGCGGGCCACCGGATCGTAATTGCTCGGCACCTGCCACCGGCGCGCCTTACACTTCACGGTCACGGCCGGAATGTTCGTGAACTGCTCGGCGTCGAACTCGACGAAGAGCAGCGCGGTGTTTGGGTAGCGCAGCTTTGCGTCGATCACCTGGGTGTAGCCCGCAATGAAAAGGCTGTCTGCGATCTTATCGGTGTTCTGGTTTGGGGTGATGCGGCGAACTCGAATCAGCCAGCCGCTGGTCGCCGGCGGGAGATCAATGCGCAAGGAGCGCTCGTAGCGAGTTGTGGTCTTGCCCGACATAGCACCGACCAGCACTTCTTGATAGGCGCCGCCATCGGTAGCCACGTCCACCGCGTACTGGATGGTGTAGCCGTTAATGTTGCCTTCACTGTCCTGGCTTGCAAGCCGCGGCGTGGCCAAGCGGATGCGCGCTGCCGACAGCTGAAGATTGGTCAGCGACTGAACCCATGGCGTGCCGCTGCGCAGCTCGATGTTCAGCGAGGTTTCGTTGTCTACAGACGGGATTCCCGGGATGTAGGTCTGCTCCACAGAACCCGGACGCCAATCCCACTTCACGTTGGCGAAGTTGAAATTGCCCCTGGCATCCTGAATAGGCGTGTTGTCGATGCAGATGTCGCGCTCTGTTGGCGTTCCGTCGAATTCGCCCTCGCCTACGGCGATCAGGATCTTGACCACGTTGGTGGAGCGCAGGCTGTCGGGCGCCTCTACAGGTGCCTTTGGCTTGCTCTCGCCACCTTTGGCACCGTGAATATCCAGCTTCTGTGCTGCGCCCATGCTTTCCTCCAGGCAATAAAAAACCGCCTCTTGGGCGGCTTGCTCGATGCGTCGTGGTTATGTCTTGTCTTCGGCGTAGATCGATGCCGAGATAATCGCCCCGCCCCAACGGCGCTCCCCGATGCAGATAGGGACAGGGTTGCCGCTGGCTGTGGTGTTCTTTGCGCTGCCGAATGCGTAGCTGGGCATGTTTTCCGGTGATGCGCTCTGCTTGAGGCCTGCCGCCTGCGGGCTGAGCATCTGGATAACGCCACCGGCCAGCAGCGCGATACCTGCGGGCGCCGTCGGCGCGCCAAAGTAACTTGCCGCGATCAGCACCACGCCCAGCACAATCTGCAAAATGCCGCCGCGCTTGCTGCCCTCGATCACAGGAACAATCCTGATCTCCCTGGCTCCGCCCATGCCGAACTCGTCCGCTCCCACGTTTTTTCGGTTGCGGAAGATAGCGAAGCGCAGGCCGAGCCGATCAAGGCGACGGATCTCGGCTTCGAATCCTTCAATGGTGGCCTTCAGCGCCCTGAACACCTCCCAGGTATCGCCGGATGCAACCTGGCGCCTATGCATCCGCCCGAACTTCTGCGCCAGCGAGCCGGAAAGTTTGATGGTGGTCATCGGCGAATAAACGATGGCGCTCATCGGGCCTCCTTGTGTCGAAGAATCAAGCGGGTGCGCTGGAGCCAAGGGCCGCCGTATACAATCACCTCGGACGGCCGGCCATACAGATGATGCAGAACGAAGGGCCCGGGGCCGAACACGCCTGAATCTTCGCCGGGAAGCGCCGCGTCAGCCCCCAGGTATATCCCCGCATGGTTTGGGTGAGCCGTGCGACCGATCTCCATCACGATCATGTCGCCGCGCTGCGGGCTGTTGACTTGCTCGAAGCCGGCAGCGGCATAGTTCGCCTCGTACAAGCTGGTGCTGTCTGCGCTCTCCCACCAGCCCTCAGTGCGCTGGAATGCCTCGAATTCAAGGCCCCACTCGCGTTTATACCAATCCGCGCAGACCTGCCAGCAGTCCCAGGCACCATGCACGAAGGGGCGCTTGAGCAGCGGCGTGTTGCCGGCTGGAATGATCGTGCGCAGGTCGCCTTCGGGCCAGGACAGAATGTGCCAGGGCAAAGCCGTGGCCTCACACATCGCCAGGTCTCGCGACGACGGTCTGCTGGTTGCGTCCGGATGCGAGTGGACGATGCCGATCACCTGACCCAGGTCTTCCGCCGCGGCGTAGTCCTCAGGCTCAAGCCGGAACTCTTCGTTTGGCTCGGTGGCGATGTTGCGGCACGGGAAGTATTTCTGCGCCCGGCCAACGGCCAGTATCAGCCCGCAGCACTCTTTCGGGTACTCGGCGGCCGCATGCGCCTGGATGGCCGCAATGATGTGTTTGCGCATGCTCAGCTCCGAGCGATCAAGGAAACGGCGGGGAATCCACCGAATGGCAAGGGGTTGCCCTCGCCAAAACGAGGGATACAGCCCTTACCCAAGGTGGCGTCGCACACGTCCAATTCAGGGTTGTCAGTAATAACCCCATCCTTCGTCACGTAGGGGCCGGTGTAACCGCAGTTAGGGCCACGGTAACCACCGGTGAGGCACCAGTGGCACAGAGTTGTCATCTGCCGGCCGATCGTCTCGCCGCCGACGTCGCCCGGGCTGGCCAGGTCCCAGCTGACCGTTTCGCCGTCCTCGTTGGTCTTCTGGTCGACATACCAGACCTCGATCGATTCCTGAGTGGGATCGGCCGCGGGGTTGCCGCCTTCGAAGTTCACGGCGTCGAGAAACTCGGCCAGCGTATTACGGATTGTCAGCTTGAACTCGAGCAGATCCTCGAATGCCAGGCATAGCGCGGTGATGCGCCCGTTGACGTTGCCCACCGAAAGCTTCGGCCTTACCGCAGTGCCGTCGCCGTTCGCCTCGCTGCCCTCGTACTGCATGGGCCAGGCGCCGTACTCCTCCCCCTTCCACCAGATCGACTTCGCTGGCAGCTGGTCAGCGTTGCCGCCGGCGGCGATCAGTTCAGCAGGTGTGTGCGGGATCGCATGACCATGAAAGCGCAGAACATCGGCGCCGTAATCGCTGCCGTCCAATTCAAACAGCATGACTTCGTTGCCAGGCTCAAGAGTCTGGATAGCATTGATCAGCGACATGGATTGACCTTTACGGGTGGAAAGCGCGCTCGAACGTCGCTGTCACTTTGAATACGCCCCCGCCCATGGGCGTAGGGGTTGGGTTCTTGCAGGTGAACAGGCCAATCTGGCCCAGTGGCGTGGTCCACAAGAAGGCCTTGGCGCCCTTGTGACGGTCGAAGAACGCCATCATCGCCACGGCTGAGGATGTGTTGCCGGTGTGGGTGATCGGGTAGGCATCGACTTTGTTGTTGATGCCGTCCCCGGCCTCTTGCTTGTAGCCGTCCCCGAATTGGGAGGTGCGCACCCGATACGTGATGTCGGGCGCCTCCCCGTGCTGGGTGGCCCAGGTGAACGTTTCAATCGCCATGGTTACCTCCCGTTGATAGCTCGCCAGATATTCCCGCCAGGCTGTACGCCGCGGGCGATGGCCGCCTCTGCTTCCGCTCTGGTTACCTGCTGGATATTCCGTCCGGCCTGCGTTGTGTCTTCCTGCGTTGCATTGGCGCCACTGCCTGCCGTCTGCACAGACACCGAGACGGGGAAGTTGTAGGTGTTGCCACCGCCCGCTCCGCCACCACCGCCACCCAACGCCCGAACCCCAAGCTCGCCGCCCGCCGTCCTGGTCAGCGGCATGATCGCCTCTGGCCCGGCTTCGGCGAATATCCCCGCACCCTTGGCGAATGCGAACATCTGCGGCTTGTCGTGCACCTGGTTGCTGAAACTCGACAGGCTTGGAGAGTCGTACACGCCGCCTTTGGCGTTGGCGGTAATAGCGCCACCAATGTCCGCCCCGAAGCTGGTACCGCCACCACCGCCACCACCAAGCCATGCGCCCAGTGCAGTGCCTGCGATGCTGGATAGAAGGCCGGACGCCGCTTGGCGTGCAGCAATTCGCGCCATGTCCGCGATGATCGACTTGGCAAAGTCGGAGAACGAGAACTTGCCATTGGTGGCGAAACTAGCCACCGCGTCCTCCATGGAGCTGAAGGCGTTGGTGAACAGGCTTCGGGTTTGCCCGGCAACGTCCCGAGCCGAGTCCAGGTAATTGCTGAATGCCGACGTCGCGCCGTTGCGCCAGTCGCTTTGCGCCACAGACATCTGCTCATAGTTGCTGAGCGTGGTCTGCGTCAGGTCGCGCTCGCTGCGGTTGATCGCCTCAAGCTTGGCCTGGTATTCCTCGGCGCTCATGTTGCGCGAGGCGTCGGCCTTGTCGCGCGCCAGGTCCAGGCGCTGCTGATTGGCGCGGTCTGAAATACCGTTCAGGTCACCGTTAATGGCGTTCTGGCGGTCGCTCTGGCCCACGCCTTGTGCTGATCGGCTACCGGCGCGCTGCAGTGCTGCGTTCTGCTGGTCCAGCGCATCGGTGTACGACTTGATGGCCAGTTCCTGCTTCTTGAGCCTTCCCTGCTCATTGGTCGCTATCACCGCCAGCTCGCTGTCCGATTCCTGCTGAGCCTTGACCATGTTGGCGCGGGCGTCCGCGATCTTCTGATCCAGCTGGATGCGTTGGGCTGCCGATGTCCCGGCCTTTCCCTTCGCGTCTTCAAGTGCCGCGATCTCGGCCTCATACGAGGATTTGACCTCTGACGCCTGCTGCTGGAGCAGTGCAACGCGCTGGGCCGTGTAACTCTCCTGAGAGATGATCCCGGCCTTCTGCGCCGCCTCCAGCTCCTTGTCCGCGCTCTTGTAGTAGCTGAGCACAGCATTGAGCTGGTTTTTCGAGTCGTTGAACGAGGTTAGGTCGACCGCTGTGGTCGCGCCTTTCGGGTCCTTGTACTTTTCGTTTACGTCCTTTATCTGTTTGGCAACGTACTTTGGATCAGCCCGCTTGTCATCGGGGTTTGCCGCACGGATCTTCGCGGTATCCTCGTTGATCTTTTTGATTTCCAGTGCGCGTTTTTCTGCATTGGACATGACTGCAAGATGGCGAGCATCAGCACGCGCCGTGGCCGCGATCCCTTCGTCTTGAATCTTTTGGCGATCACCGACGTACTTGTTCTGCCTCTTTTCGATCTCGATATAGATTTCTTTGAGGCGGATGGACTCTTGGAGTTGCTTTCGCTCCTCGGCAACCGCCGCACTGCTCGCAACGATGCTGTTACCGCCGGATTTCTTTTCCAGATCCGCTAACTTGGCACGCTCATCCGCAAGTTGATCAGCAAGTCCTTTTTCTCGGCCAATCGAAAGCGGCACGTCAAGCGCAGCCTTGGCAGCGTCACGAATGGAGTTCCAGCCGCGCTCAATCAACCCGAGGTTTTGGGTAATCTGCCCCGCCCTGGTGGCTATGGTGCTGGCATAGGTATCAGTCAGCAGATTTGCCGCGCCTACCGTGTCACCCTGCTCCTTGAGGGCTACGATCTGCGCGTACACAGACGCAGTAAGGAAATGGTATTGTTCGTTGAGATCTTTCGCCGCAGCGACTGGGTCCTTCGCGATTTTGGCAAACTCTGCGACGGTCTCATCAATCGATCGACCAGTTGCCCGCTCCATTTGCAGCGCGGCTTCCGTGATTTGCTCAAAGCTTCCGCTGGCAATCTTCCCGTTACCTGCCAGTTTTGCGAGCACCTCAGCTGCAGCGCCGGTTGTGCCGATCGTTGAGCTGACCTGCTGAGCCATAGCGGCCAGTTGCGATGCGCTGGTCCCGGCAGCGTTTCCGGTGAAAATTATCGCTTTGTTGTAGGAGTCAGCCTCTTCGCTGCCCTTGTAATAGGCAAGACCCAGAGCGGCTACAGCGGCGGCTGCCAGCGTAAATGGGTTTATCAGGCCAAGAACGTAGCCGCCCAAGGCCTTAGCGGCCGGAGCAATACCCCCGAACATATCTTTGAGTTGGCCACCCTGCTGTAACAGAACAGTCAGCGGGGCTTGTCCGCCCTGCAACGATACAAAAATATCCGTGAACTGGGCGGGCACACCACGCAGTGCGGCGGCTGTTTGTTTTGCGGTATTTCCGGTGCGCGTCAGGGAGTCATCAAATCGAGTCAGCGACTCTCTCGTCTGCTGAATCTTCCCCTGGTAAGCGCTGAACACCTCAGGCTCAAGCCCAAGCTTCTTCTGTTGAGCGAGCTTTCGCTCTTGTTCGTCGAGGCGATTCAACGCCTTGGTCGTTGGATCAATCTGCTCGAGAAGCTGTTGAAGCTCGTTTTGTTGGGTGACAGTTACGGCGTTAGCTTTTGCACTTGATACTGCGAGTCGATCTGTAGTGACCACGGTAGCGCGCTGAGCCGCCGCTGCCTGGGCCTGGGCCTGCGCAGACCCGTTCGTTGAAGTGATCAGACCTTGCTGGGCTTCAGATAAGCCGGTGGCGACGCTAGATAGATTCTGCTGAGATTCCCGGGCTGCGACTGCAGCCTTAGCCAGCTCTAGGATGCGAGCCTTTGCCTGATCGGAGGTTTCGCCCAGAGCGTTCGTTGACTTTTCAGCGCGATCTCCGGCCGCAGTCAGCTTATCGAGGTCGGTTGAAGCCTGTACCGCGTCGGTCGAATCGACCTTGATACCGAGCTCGGAAATGGAGGTCATCTTTTTCCCCAGGCATAAAAAAACCCGCCGAAGCGGGTCATCTGTATTTTTCTAATCAGGATGCGGGGATTTCGCTCCCGCAGTGCTTGCACTTCACAGCCGCAACCAGCACCTCTTCTGCGCAATAAGGGCAGGCTTTGGTCGGACGCGATTCCTTCGGCGGGAACAAGGGAACGTAAGCCGGCTCTGCTTTCGCCATAACCTGTGGCTCCTGTTTCTTAAAGGCCCACACGATAGCCGCTACCCAGCCCAGCAGCGTCCAGCCGAGGAAAAGGTTTAACAGTGCGATTGATGTGAGGTTCGGGTGTTTTCTCAGCCATGCCTCGAACGTAGGGAGCATATACAGGGCCGGAATAAATACGATCCCACTGAATACTACGAACTCACCGAACGCATTCAGGCCTCCGCGCTCCTGCCCCATGGAGTAGCTGTAGAATGCAAGAAACGCTAGAACGATTAGCCTTAAAACGAACATATGAAATCCCTTCCGGTAGATAGCGGCAATCTACCACCATCCAAGGGGAGCGCCCAACAACCATTCGGCGCACTGATCACTTGCTCTCGTTCATGACCAGCAGCGCTTCCGCCTCCATCATCCGAAGGTCGGGGAAAGCCTGCGTCAGCTCTGCGCGCTTGAGGCCTATCATGCTGGCCACCGGCTTGATGGCGTTGTAGTCGAGGCCCACGGCGCCGCCCATACCCACACGCCACTGCGTGGACATCGCCTCGAACAGCAGGAAGGCCGGCCAGTTGTCTGGCCAGACCTCGTACTCTTCGTCGGGGATATCGGCCTTGGTCATGCCGAAGGCCGCCAGGTCCGCTTCTGACGGGCCCTGCTCGTACAGGATGCGGGCGACGCCGGTCAGTTTCCCAGGCGGGCCGGCTGATAGGCGGATTGGTACGCGGCAAGCACTGCCTGGGGCGCACCCACGCATGTGGTGACCAGAGCAGCCATGGCCTCGTCGGACAGCTTCTCATCGAAGCCCCAACCGCTAACGATGTCCTTAAGCTGGTCGACCTGCAGCGCGATCTCGGAGGCCGTGGCGTCCTGCCAGGACATGCCTTCGTCTTGCACCTTGGTGGCGTGCGCGTCACGCGCGGTGTTCCAGCGGTCGAACAACGCCGAGAGCGCAATGCGGTCCAGGTACTTGAACTCGAAGTCCACGGCCACCGCTTCACCGCCCACGCGGGGGATCTGCACCTTGGCCTTGAACGTTGGGTTTGGGGCGATCTTGATCTTGGCCATGGGTTACGCCACCACTGCGGAATAACGGGTTGGGCGGCCGGCGAGAGAGATGGTGATGACGCGAGACATCAGGCTGTTGCGGCCCAAGGTAGGCGTCGAAGTGATGGATACATAGGCGTTATAGAGAATGCTGCTGCCGCCAGGCAAGTTAAGGCGAAGAACTCGGGTCTGCTTGTCCTCATCAGCGCCTTCGACCACGGGCACGTAAGGCAAATCAGGATCATCGGCCACGGTGAAGGTCATGCTGATCGGGTTCTTGGTGGTCGGGATCTGCCGGTCGTCATCGTCTGCCAGAAATCCGAAGGTCAGGAACTGCTGATCGCCGCCATTGGTGTTCACGTCGGTGATCTGCGAGATCTCAACGAAACCGGTGACTTCGCGCACCGAGCCCAGGCCAGAGCCGGCCGGGTATGGCTGCAGGTTGGTGGTGTTGATGTTGCCCAGGGCAAAGGTGCCGGTCAGGCTGTTGGCCACGCGCGCAGCGCGGTCATTCAGGCGAGTCCAGCCTGAGGTCACGGCGATGATGTCGCCATCAGTCAGGCCGTGGGCCGCGGCGGTCGCTACAGCTGGATTGGCGTTGCTCAGCGCCGTGACCGGGATCGCCGGGCCATAGGTCGAAGCGATTTGCAGGGTCGCGCCGTTGGGTAATCTGAATCCCATGTGTTTTTCCTCTTTGCAGAAATGACAAAACCCGCTCAGTGGCGGGTTCTGGGTTTGCCCATCGGGCGAATTAGTTGGTGTCGGCTCGGTACTGGAACGAGGCCGGTACGGTGTAGGTGGTGCCGTCAGCTATGCCTGGTCCTGGCCCGACCGGAGTCAGCACGATGGCGACCAGTCCGGCGCGCGGGACGCGCAGGTTCACCGGGAACAGCGCGGCCAGTTCATCCACGATGCCGCTGGCCTCTGTCCGATACTTGCCGGAGGGTGCCACGATGTTGACCTGGAACACGCCGACGTACAGGTGGTGGTCACCGCCCAGCGTGTTGCTCGCTGTCAACGCCGGCAGTGTGAAAGCCCGCAGGTATGTCTCGCCGGTAGCCGGTGTGTAGGCCTCGTTCTCCACCACCACCTTCAGTGGCTTGGATCGAGCCTTGGCCCAGGCCAGCAGGCGCGACTCAAAAGCCGCTGAAATGATGTTGTGGCTCATACCTGGTTATTCCTGATGGCTTCTTCGACGATCTGTTGGAAGCGAGCGAGCGTTATTTGCACCATGCCGGCGGGTGCCTGGTCGGAATGCCCATACTCAAGCGGTACTCCGTACACCAGGTTGTTCACGATGTACGCTACCTGCCCGGCCTCCAACTTGCTGACCTCGGCCACCAGGGTGGCAATGGTTTCGTGCCCCGCCTTGTCGAATGTGTCGATGCTCTGATTTGAAGGGGCGCCCACGGTGAACTGCCAGTTTCCCTTGAAACGCCCGGTGTCCACCGGTGACAGCCGGATGACCGAAGTGCCGATTTCGATCACCACCTCGCGGAACACGTCGTCGATGGCCTCCTTTGTCTGCTCGGCGAATGCCGCCAGGCTCTCAGCAAAGCTGCCTTGCTGGCCGCCGTAGCGGCTGGTCATGTGATTGGCCATTACTTGCGCACCTGCAGTTCGAAGCCAACCGCCAGGCCGGCATAGCTCCATGGGCCGACTGCGATCACCGTATAGGTGGTGCCGTCGAACTCGATTCGGTCGTTGCTCAATGGGATCGGCATATCCGCCCCGCTGAGCTGCACCGGAGACACCAGCAACTTGACGTCGCCGCGCACGATCAGCGTGCCGTCGATGTACTTGTTGTCGTATTCCTCGCGGAAGCCGGAGCCGTTCACTACCAGTTCGCTGGGTGCCGGCGGTGCGTCTGGGTCGTACTCGCCCAGGGTTTCGCGGCGCAGGACCAGTTCAAGGCCTTTCCCGCCTTTGCTGCGCGGCGCAAGCATGCGTGTGGCCAGGGCCTTTGCGCGGTCATAGATATCTGGCATCACTTGCGCCTTATTCTGTAGATGGCGGTGCACCGGCACCCTGCCCGGTCTTCCCATCCGGCGCCCAGGGATGAATCACCTGGGTAGCGGAGAAGCGCTCCAGTTGGGCTCTGGAACGGCTGATCCTTCTGCACAACCTGACCGCCTAGCACTAGGTGCGCGTGGCGTACCTTGTTGTCGCGTCGGTCGCGCCATTCCTTTTCAACCGAATTGCGATCCAGGCCCTGGGCGATAAGCTGCTCATACACCTGGTCACGACCGGCGCCGAAGGACTCCAGCGCCTCGGCCTTGGACAGCATCTCGGCATAGGTCTTCATGAGGCGATCGGCGTAGCGACCGGCAATCTTGTCCACGTCAGTCTGGGCGACTGGCGTGCCGGCCTTGATTGCCCTGTTCACGATCCCGTCGAATCGTCGGTCCCGGCGCGTGCGCTGCAAATACTTGCGCATCTCATCTGGGTTGCCGCCAAGCAGCTGCGAACGGGCATTCAGCACAAACTGCGCATAGTTGCCGGGAAGACCGATAACGCCACCAGAGCGCGCCCCGGTCTGTGCGCTCTTGCGGCCGATCAGGTCAAGCGCTGCTTGGCGAGGCGTGCGCACCATCGGCGTAGCGCTGACTTCGATCTGAACAGCAGTAGGCTGTGCACTTGGCCACCCTACAATGCGGCGGCGACTGCCCATCACTTCGCGAATCGCTGCTCGCACATCAATGGCTGAGTTCGCTCGGATCTCTTCAGCCTTGGCAGAAACCCACTTTTCAGCGACTGGCGCGCGGGCATCGAACTCGAAGCGCCCTATGTCGCGAGGAATCACGATAGCCTTTACTTCGAACTTGGCGCCTGCGATGAATACCGACCTGGCCAACTCAAGGAATGCAGACAGTGCGCCCAGGCTGAGCAGCGCAACCAGGCCATCCTCATCCTCTTCAGCGATCAGGCGCTCGACTTCTGCAACCGTTGCCGCGCCGACCGCCGTCTTGACCTGCTTGAGGTAGGCCTGCTGCATCGCAGGCTCCATTCCTTCGATGGCCTGGATGATCTGCGCCGGGGTCATACCGTAAACACCGCAGGCAGCGTGTAGCGAGCCACCAGAACAGGGGCAATCATCTCGTCAATGATGCTGATCACGGGGCGAACCGATCCGGCAGCGTCTGCACCCACCGACACGGCGAATTCAGTTTCCAGCGGGCCGACCTTCTCTCGCTTGACCAGAGATGCCGATACGAAGTCAGGGCTGAGGCTGCCAGGCTCTACGATTTCACGCAGCGCAGCCTCGTAGGCGGCCTGCTCAACCTCGACGGGAACCTGGTCAGCTGGGATCGGGTTGCCCTCATAGTCATAGGCACCGGTCCGCGGCCATTCCCTGGCTTGCCCTCTGCCCTCGGTCTTCACGCCGGGGAACAATGACTGCCACACGCCAGAAGCCAGAAGCTTCCGGTAGCGACCGTCGATGTAGACCGATGCCCGGATCAGCGCGGCCTGCTTCGCCACGTCATCGCCAGCCCAGGCGGTATTCGCGCGCGCAGCGTGATAGGCGTCGGCAGCTGCGACGGTTCCGTAAAAGTCTGGCATCGGGATATCTCGAATAGGTGGAGCGTCATGCGCTCCGGTTTTGCGGGGTGTTACGCCTTGGCGGCGGCCAGTGCGGCCTGCAGGGCTTCCAGATTCGCTTCCTTGTCGAACTCGACATTCAGCGCGGTCAGCTCATCCATGATCTTCTGCTTTTCGGAGGCGGCTAGGGCTTCGTCCAGCTTCTTCTGCAGGGTTTCGACTCTGCTGTTGCCAGCAGCATCGATGCCCAAGGCCTTCAGCTTGGCGATGAGGTCGGCTTTTTCATCGCCGGCGGGGGCTTCGACAACTTCGAAGCTGAGCGCGTCGATGCTCTTGATCTGATCGAGTTCAGCCTCGGTCAGGCTGAGCTCACGGCTTGCGCCAATACCGATCAGCTTGATCGCGCCCAAGGCCCACACACCGCGCGGGCAAAGCCCGCTGTTGGTGACTTTCACTTTCATGACAACCCCCTTATGCAGGCTCGGACACGCCGTCCATGTACGCCATGGCGCCTGGCAAGCGAACTTCAACACCGCCGGTACGCGCGATGATGCCTGTCTCGAAGCCCATGATGGTCTTCTGATGAACCGGCAGCACCATGCGAGGCATTGGCAGGTGGAAGCGGATAACGTCCAACGCCTTGCGGTAGGCCACGATACGACCGCCGCCGCCTGCGCCTGCACGAGAGAGCGAGTCGGCAGTTGTGATGCTCAGCGGTCGACCGGTGCGTGCGGTGTACACGTTGGAGGTACGGAAGCGCTCCAAAATGGTTGGGCTGTTCGCCTCGGTGCCAACGAAGACGGTGGCAATGTAATCCATCACCTCCAACGGAAGGGCCAGAGTGTCGGCCAATTCGACGTTGTTCGAAGCCTGTGGCACCAGCTTGAGCAGGCCATTCAGGTCGATCAGGATCTGTTGCGGGGTTTTGTCCGCAAACAGCGTGGAACTGCCGGCGCCAGTAGGTGCGGCAGTGATGGTCTGGACGTTCGACTGGTTGACAAAACCACGCCAGTTTTTCTCGGTGCTACCGGTGGTGGCGATGTCGTAGAGCAGGCGCTCGGTGGAGCGGCTTGCGGACATGGCCTTGAGGTCATTCAGGTTGCGACCATACAGGGCGGCCTGATTGACTTCTTCCAGGTTCCACTCCCAGCCGGAGCCGATCATGGCGTAGTCGTGCGAGCCTTCACCGAAGGAAACCTGGTTGAACGGCATGTCGTTCGCGGCGCCGGACAGGAACTTGGCTTCGCCCGCGAGCTGCATGCTGTAGAACTGGGTGCCGATCGCCCACTGGCTGCCTTCAGTGACGACAGGCATCAGGTCGCGGTACGAGTACTCCGGGTAACGGGCCTCGTAGATGGCGGTTTCGATGTTGCGGCCCTGAGCCACAACGAATGGCAACGCTGCTTGAGCGTCCGCGAATGCTTGCGGCATGTTATGCGCTCCGGTTTTTGATGGAAATTTCGACGATGTCGTCAGCAGCACCAGTGGTGTCGAAGAAAACATTGGCGAATGGGCCAACGATGCCGGTGCCGGCGGCGTTGGTGTATTTGTTGGTGGCGGTGATGTAGTAAACGGGATCGCCGTCGACAACTGGCGCACCGACCTGCACGTACATCTGGCCGCGCTCACGGATGGCAGCGGTGAAGTACTGCGGGTAGCCGTCGACCAGAGTCGAGCCAGCCGCCACGGCTGGAACAGCCGGGTTGAGTTTGGCAATACCGACAAACTTGCCGCCGGCAGCAAATGGAATCACGCCATGGTCGCCAGCACCTCGCATCACTGGCTCGCCGAAGCGAACGCCGGCAGCGTTTTCGATGGTACGGCTGATGTCGTTCTTGATCTCTTCGTTCGCCGAGGCGCCATGCAGGCCCTTGGCTGGACGATCAGAGTAAATCGTTTGATAAGCGGCCATGATGGCTCCTTACTTGGCTGGCTGAGTGGAGTTGAAGTCGGCCAGCATCTTGGCGCGGGCAACATCAGCGGGGTTTTCGCCTGGCTTGCCGTCCTGCTGAATCATGTGCTTGCGGAAGGGGTCGCCGGCCGGGTCTTTCGCGGCGTCTTCCACCAGGATCTCGAAGCGCGCGTCGATGTAGGCGTCCGCCTTACCGGCCACGGCCGCATCACCCAGCTTGGCGATGACCACCGCCTTGCGGATATCGGCATCGGTCTTGCCGGTGTAGTCGGCATCGGCGATAGCTTTGGCCTTGCTGATCAGGTCGGCACGGGCAGTCACGCGCTTGTCGATGTCGGCATCGCTGAGCTGCTTGGCCTTGAGGGCGTCGATCTCGGCGTCTTTCTTCGCCAGTTCGCCGTCCTTCAGCGCGATCGCATTAGCGTGCGCGTCGGTCAGGGTCTTGGTGGCGGCGGCAGCATCGGCAAGCTTGGTGTTCAGCTTCTCGATGGCCTGGGCGCCTTGCTCGGTGACATCAATGGAGATGCCATCGACAAGGAGTTTTCGCAGTGCATCAGCCATGTCATGGCCTCCTTTGGGGGTGTCTGGTTTGTGGTCACCGATGCGAAGATCGATGCCGCCCCGAGCGCGATGCTCAAGGCTGAGGTGGTTCATTTTCATGGGGCCGAGGTAGCAGTCGTACTGCTCGCCGTCGCCGGTTACGCCATCCTGGAAAACGACTTCGGCGCCGTAGCCCATGGACAGCTCGCGCTTGCCTGACTCGTAGTCAGCAATGGCCTTCGCATCCATCAGTACCAGCGGCACCTTGACGAACTGCCCGTCGCGGACAACTTCGCCACCGGTCTGGCCGATCGCGACGTCCTTCCAGTTTTTGGAGTTGACGCCGTCACCGCCCGGGTGCCCGTTCGTCATTGGGCGGTATGCGTACGAGTGCATCGCGTCAGCGTGGAACACCGCGCTTTCTGGCCGGTAGACGCGCACGATTGGCTTATCGCGCAGGCCGTGTTCGTTGTCGGGGTCAATCTCGGTGCCCAGGTAGTCCTGGATACCGGTGCGTGCGACCCTGGCCTCGGCCACTAGATAGCCGTCCTCGGTGCGCCGCACTCCCGTTACTGGCACGGAATCGGTAAAGATCATGGGTCGAGTTCCTCGAAGATCTCAGGACCCAGCTCGATCGCGCCGCGGTAGGGCTCGACCTTGTCGATATCGACGCTGCCGGGTTCGTAGGTGAAGGTGATGTGCGGCTGATAGTCCGGCCAATCCCATGAGGCACCGGCTTCGACAATGGTTACGTGCCGCCAGGACAGCTCGGAACTGTTGAACAGCAGCACCACCGCGCCTTCGCCGAACTTGTCGATCAGCCTTGCCCCGCCCGGCGCTATCTTGAGCTCGCCCTTGCCATCGCCTGACCATGACTCGCCGACCTTCATCCAATCGACCAGGTTGCGGCTGTAGGCGACGGTGACATGCAGCTCATTGGCGGGCACGGTTGATTCAAAGCCCTGCGTCTTGGCCCAGGCGATGATGTCGGCGCCGTTGGTGACCTTGCGGGACACGTACAGCGTGCGCGGCGCGGCATCTGAAAGGGCTTTCTTGTCCGCTACCAGATCCCCTTCACTTACCGGAAGATCGTCATCACCTGCTCCACCCTCTTCGTCCGGAAGCTCGGCGCCGAACTGGTCGATGGCCGCTTCCAAACCCGGCATCACGCTCAGCTCGACCAGAAGGTTCACCGATGCAGCCGAGAGCGCATCATCAGGGAACAGGCCGGAGTCCTTCAGCGCCTTGATGGTGTCGGCAGTGGTCTTGCCGATGTCGGCTCGCTCTTTGGCCGTGGCCTGCCACAGTGGCGCCCACGCGTAGTGGATCTCCTTGGGCCGGCTTCCCAGCGCTGAGCGGATCAGGCACTCATCCAGCACGCTCATGGCTGGCTTGATCTCCAGCTTCTGGCGCGAGGCGACGTTGTCGTAGTAGTTGCGGGTGTTCTCTTCGCCGTTGGCGCCCAGGCCGGTGGAGGACTGGCCGAACATGCGCGTTCCGGGAATATCGAACGCGCCGGACACACCCTGCTCTGTCTTGGCAATCACCTCAGGCAAATTGCCGAAGCTGGCCGACTTTGAGCTGTGCGTCTCGGCGCCGTCGAGGATTAGTGTGCCGTTGATACCCTTGGCGGTAGCAGCCAGACGCAGGCGCTCCAGCAGCAAGCGCTCATAGTTCTTGTCCTGCATGCTCGACATCAGGTTGGGGATGTTGATGACGTCGATCTTGGCCTCGTAGACCAGGCTCACAACGTTGGCCACCGTCTCGTCGTAGTGACGCACGGCGGGCATCGCAGCCAGCAACACCGAGTCGCCCCAACCGAAGCCGGTGCCCACCGCCAACTCAGGGTCGGGGTGGGCGGCGCCGATGAAGATCACCAAGCGCGACGGGTGGATCTCGACCACGCTGCCCGGCAGCCGGTACGCCTTGGGCTTACCGAAGCGCGGGCTCTGCGGGTCTTGCTCAATCTCGGTTGCGCTCAGCTGCCGGCGGGTCATGACAGTGAGGTACTTCACGCCCCCCTGCTTGACGCGCTCAGGGTTCAGCTCGGATGCCGTGTCACGCTCGCCGGTGCCGATGAACACAGCAGCTCCGCCGAAGAGGCGGGCCTTCAGTAGGGCCTCAAGGATCTTGCCCTTGACGTTTAGGCGATCCTCTTCGGCCTCGATCTGCTCAATCTGGTCCTTGTCGGCCTGCCAGTTGCGCCAGTTGCGGCACGCGTCCACCGCTGGGATGGTCACGCCCTTCTGCGCAGTCCAAGAGCCACGGAAGGCGTTCAGCAGCTGCTGGTCGTCCATCTCCGGGATGGCGTAGTGCGAGTGGGATGCCTTGTCGCGCGCAGTACCCAGTCCTGCGACCAGGTTCTGCAGGCTGTCTTTCAGGTAGCTGAGTGCGCTCATGAGTTGCTCACGTTTGCGAGTGTGTAGCTGCCCGCAATCGGGAAGCGCTGGACAATGAAGTAGCCGAGTGCGTCGACCGGGTCTTCAGTGCCGTCCTTGTTGGGTTCGCCGTTTTCGGTGTATGCCTGTTGTTCCAGGACCTGGGTGGTTACTGGGCAATTGTCGGTGTTCACCAGGTAGCGGCGCTTACGGTCGATATTCAGGAACATGGCGTTAACTGCCAGTACCCGATCGCGCACCATGGGGTTGGATGGGTTCACCATCACCATGAAGCCGGCGGCGCGGAGCAGGCTGTGGTCCGACTCGCTGCCGTTGACGCTCTTGCGGTTCTTGCCGCTGGCGTCCGGATAGACCGTGATGCTGTGCCCGGGGAAGCGGCGCTTCAGCTCGACGATCATCGCCGGCGTGTCGAACAGGCTTGTGGCCTCTTCCAACAGCATGGGCAGTCCGTCACGGATGACATGGATCGTCGCGGCCATCCGGTTGATGTTGAAGTCCATGCCGACGTGCAGCTGCTCGCCTGGGCGAATAGTCGCGTCGGTGTGGTTCTGCTTGCGGCAGAAGCTCGGGTAAACGCTGCCAGACGTCAGGTTGACGAACAGGCCATCGATGTAGGCGTCCACCAAGTTGGATGGGTAAGACTCGCGCAGCGACTTGATGTAGTCCTTCGGCAGGTTCTTTGCGTTCTGCCGCGTCGAGGCGTGCACGATGCCGTACAGCGGGCGCTGGCTCGGGTTGGATGCAAGCTCCTTGACGAACTTGCGGTACACCCAGTTGAAGCCCTCCGGCGTCGTGGTGACGTCGATGGTGTTCATGTCGCGGCCAGGCCACACAGTGGACATCCGCGCGATGATCTTCTTCCAGGCGCTGTCGGCCTTCTTGATCGGCATGCAGTCGATCTCGTCGACAAGCGCATGCGCTATGTTGAAGCCGACGATGCGGTGCGGGTGCTCCATGCTCTTGCAAACGATCGTGGATAGGCACCGGCCGCGGTTGTCACGCAGGTACACGCGCTTCTTGCTCGGCACGATATCGGCAAACAGGCCGAACGCCTCAGCAACCACCGGCATAGTGTCGTAGAAGATGTCCGCGATCTGCGGATAGGTCGGTGCGAAGTAGCCCTGAGGGATGCCGGGGTTCTCCAGCGCGTTGATGCAGAGCCTCACACAGCCGACGAAAGTCTTGCCGCTACGGTAGCCGCCGACGAACGCCGAAAACTTCTTGGGGTGGCTGATGAACTCGAACTGCGGCCTATTCAGCTTCAGGGTCGCTTGCATCTTCTACCCCGATGATTACTTGCTTGGGCTCGGGCAGGCCCTTATTCGGGTCTTCCAGTTCGCGGCGCAGCTTCTCGTTGGTGAGGCGGCGCGTCTCCAGGTCTTCCTTGGTCCGCTCCAGGCTCTCAACGCGCGCAGTGAGGCGGTCGATCAGGCTGGAGTAGTCGCGAACCTTGCTCGTAGTCGTGATCGAGGTGAGTGAGGTCTCCTTGCCGCTGACAAGGATCGGCTCTTCCTTCTCCAACTCCACCTCAAGGGTGTTGCCGAATTCGCTCTCCCTGGCCAGCGCACGCATCAAGCGCACTCTCGTCAGCCGCAACTCATCGTCCACACGCCCCAGCTCAATGCTGGCAAGCATGTCGTTCTCTTCGTCAGTCAGGAATCGGCTGTAGATCGAGCCGGGCTTTGCAGCGTTCTTGTTGCCCCTCTGTTCCTTGGGGCCTGAACTCTTGCCGCCGTGTAGCTTGCAGCGAGAGGAACCCGGTATCGCGTGACGCTTGCATGGTTCCCCGTTGCCGCGCTTGGATGCGCCGCATAGGGCCATAGTCAGCCTCATTCATGGGGTTGGTTTTCGCAGAACGATTCATTCAATGCATTCGAACGTCATTCAATGATCATTCGATGCCTATAACGGTGATCTCACCCCATACAGGGTGGAAGTCGACATGCTCGCCATCGGAGGACTTGAGCGGAGCATCCAAGACAACGGCGATGCCGGCCTTGGTGTCGCAGTACCTGACGCCGTCAACGCGCTGGCCATCGATGATCACTTCCCGCCGGCCTCGACCATCATCCCAGTGGTGAACGTGCTCGCCTGTTTGGTCGCTCATGGCGCCACCTCATACTGGAACGCCCGATCAGAAGGCATGGACGTCACGAACCGGCAGCGGTGAGCATCGAACTCTTCCCGGGTTGCAATGGTGCGCTCATACCGGGAGTTGGTCTTGCCGGTGAAACGCTCGCGGTGAACGACCACACCCTTACGCAGGAACTCGACTTCAGCCGACCCCAAGAGCTTGGTTACGATAACTTTCATGTGACCTGTCTCGCGCCACGATTTGGCGCATTCGAAAACGTGGCGCGGATTACGGTGCCTGCCGCTCTACCGCTTCACTGACTTTCTCGGCGGCCTTGCTCGCTGTATCAGCAGCCTGGACCGCCGAGTGCGATGCCTCTTGCACCTTCACTGCGGCGTCCTGGGTCTTCTCGGCCAGGTTGCTAAGGCGGAGGTCACGCTTGCCCAGGGCGGCGTCATACGCGGCGCGCACTTCGGCAAGCTGCTTGGTCTGCTCGCTGCTGGCAGACCAGACGCCGGCCTGGTAGCCAAGGATCGATCCGCCGGCTACCAGCAGCAGTGCAATTACCCATACCTCGGCGCGCCTCCACCAGTGGCGGGCGATGAAGTTGATTGCGCATCTGTCCATCAGTTGATGCCTCCCAGCTTGGTTCGCAGGCGGGCGATCTCGTCACTCTGCGAGGTAACCGTTGCAGTGAGCTGCGCGACCTGGCTTGAAAGGGCTTCGATCTTCCCCTCCATACGGCCAACCGCTGCAGCAAGCTCGTTGCGCTCCTTGGCGAACTGGTCAGCGCGCGCCTCGGCGGCGTTGGCACGGGCACGTTCAGTGTCGAGCAATTCATTGAGCCGGCGGACGGTGCCGATGTCGGCGTTGTCCATGGCCCGATCGGTCGCGTCCTTAGAGAGGAATTTCCTCAGCCACAACAGACCGCCGAGCAACACAGTGCCGGTGCCGCCAAGCCACGCAAACGTGCCAGGGCCCAGGTCGTTAGGATCCATCGCCACTCCATAGAGAAAGGTGGCCGAGGTACGACCTGTACAAATAAGTCAGCTCCAGCAGCACTCCCAGCTCGGAGCAATGGGTGTGGTGGAGCCGAAAACGAAAAGGCCTCGATCAATGCCGAGGCCTCAATAGGCCCTCAATGAGAACCTTTGAATTGGTTGCGAGGGATGGATTCGAACCATCGACCTTCGGGATATGAGCCCGACGAGCTGACCGCTGCTCTACCACGCAAAATCTGGGCAATAAAAAACCCGACGCAGTGGCCGGGTTTGTTTGTCTCTTGCATCACCTACATGCGCAAGTACGACAGGATGGGTGGATAATGGCTCATTGGATCACTACCCGTCAAGCGACTTCTGATATCACAAGGCCTTCTTGCTCAAGAATGTGCTGAGCCTCCACCAGGGCCAGGTCTACGCTGCTCTCCAGCGCCTTGCGAATATCACGCCTCCACCGCTCCTGGGTCTTGATCGGGTGCGGCTCGTTCGACCAGTTGTCCATCTCGTACCAGCCGGCCGGCAGAACGTTGGTGGAGCGCTTGCCGTCGACACCGGGGAGCCGAGGCAAGGCCCATGTCACCACGGCGCAGTGCAGGAACCGTTCCGGCGCCGGCGAGCGCATCAACCGGGTCAGCTCAGCAATAGCCGCGTGCTTGCGCTCAGTATCCGTGGAGAACTTCGCCACCAGAGCGCGCCAGTGCTCGGCCGAAAGCGCCTTGTGCAGCCGACCGAATACCCAACAGTCTTGGAGAAAGGCCGCCTCCTTGCCCACGATCTCCCCCTTCTGCTTGGCGCACTGCACCTTTGGCTCGAAGTCGCAGCCACCGGCGGAATTAATCGTCTCGGCCGCAAGGGCGCGAACTACTGCTGAAACAACGTTGCGATAGATCATGCGGCTTCCCCTTTTTTCAATTCTCTGGTCTTTGCCCGGTACTTGGCCTTGATGGCCTTGATCTCTTCCACGGAGTACTTGCATGGCGGGTGCAGACCTTCCAGCCAGGCGACCTTCTCGGCGCCGATGCGCAGCACAAGGCGAATGCGGTACTCCACGGCGTTGCCGGATAGGTTGCGGTTGCACTTCACGCACTGGCGGTGGATGTTCAGCGGCTCGAAGCGCAGCTCCGGGCAGGCGCCAACGGATCGGTAATGCCCAGCGTCCCAGCGGCTGCCGGTCATGAGGTCGCTGTCGTTCGGCGTCGAGTCGCAGCTGATGCACGGCAGGTGGGCGTCACGCAGGCGCACGTATTCGTTCACTGCGGCCTGGGCTTCACGCAAATGATCCGCCCTGCTCTTCAGCTTCTCCTTGCGGACCTTGATGTCGTTGCGCTCGATTTCGGCCAGCGCCTTGCGCGCCTTCGGTTCGTGCCTGGGCGCGTCGATCATTGCGCACGCCGGGCTGCACACCGCTTGGCCCATGCGCGAAGGCACGAATGAGGCCCCGCACGTAGCAACGCGGCATTTCTTCGGCTTGGCCGGCTTCCGTTCGATGGTCATACAGCCTCCTTGGCTTTCTGCTGCTCATGGGAGAAGTCGCCGCGCAAGGGCATCAGGCAGCGCGTCGGGATTGGAGCTTCAGTCATTGGTACGAGCCCAAGCATCTTCACCAACTTCTTGCCCGGCCTCAGCGGCTCACCTAGCGCTCGTACAAGCCAGGCCGCCTCCGCGTTGGAGTTTCGCAAGCTTTTTCCCTGAACCTCGAACCACTCAGGCGCGCCGAGGTAGGTGATCAACTCCACCACCCGGCCAGTGTTATGAGCGTTAAGGTCTATGGTTAGAGCCAGGTCGCCCGGCTTGAAGTTATGGCTCATAGCGCCTTCCTCGCTGCCCGCTCTACTTCCGCTTTCCGGTCGCGACGTTTGCGCTCGAAGTCTTCTACTGCGCGCTTGCGGCGGTGATCGAGTACCGTGCCAATGACCAGGGCCAAGGCAATCAGAACTCCGTAAATGTCTGCGTAATCCATCAGTACCTACCTCCCCAATTGTCCTTTTGTGTCCACCGCACCTGGTGCTCGGCGCCGAAGGCGTGAACCCACTCGATCAACTCGCCGCACTGCTTCACGGTGAGCTTGCTGGTGCGCTCGTAGATGACGTCGAAGCCATTGCCGTCCACTGCCGGGATCATCTGGGGCTGGTCGCCAGTCTCACGCAACCAAGCAGCAGTCAGCAGGCGTTTCCAGATCAGGACATCCCACTTCTTACCGGCGTGCTCTACCTGGGCGGCGATATCGGCCAGCGCCGCGTGCAGGGCCTTGTTCTGCTCCCCGCTGCGGTCAACTTCGGTGATGGCCAGCTTCTTGGGCCTGGCCAGGTCCAGGCCGGCGATGTAGCCCATGGCCTTGTTGCGGTCTGATTCGTTGCGGATCTGGAGACTGGTCATGGATTCCTCCGGTCGTGAAAGTTGCCACCACGACGCTTGAACTGCGTGCTCACCTGCGAATCAGCAGCTCGCCCCGCGTCGCGCAGGCTCACGTCGGCGTTGTCTTGGTAGCCCTTCCAAACGACTTCGTCACCGTCCTTCCCAGAAAGAACCAATAGCACCGCGGTGGGCTCACTCTTGACGTCGTCGGCCTGAATCCACTTTGCAACGGTGCGCAGGTACTCGGCGATCTCGTTGCGTTTTGCCTGCTCTCCAGCGACACGCCTGTTGTGAAGGCTGCGCGAGGCTGGGAACTGATGAATTTCGGCTGTCATGACTGCTCTCCCTTGCCCATGGCGGCGGCCTCTTCTTCCCATGGGAAAGGGCTATACGACTCAAAGTCAGTCTCCCAGTGAGCAGGCTCCGTCATGCCCACGTTGTCGTGATGCGCCTGATAGTGGGCGCACCTGAAAACGTAAAGGCCTGAACCCTTCTCGAAATAGTCCTCCCGATATTCAAGGATCTCAGCCTGGATCAAAGCCAGCTGTTCGACGGTGATCTGGCCGGTGATAGCGCTGATGAATGGATCGTCGCCTTCGCTGTTAAAGACCTCAATCCAGACCGACTCTTCGCCATTGCGCCAAGCGCTGGCGTCGTACTGGTTCTGCTCAATGTCGTCGCGCAACGCCTCGTTCTCATCCTTCAGCTCAGCATTCACCCGCTCGTAGGCTTCGTAGCCGGTACGTAGGCCGGCGACTTCGGCGCGGAGCTGGTCTCGCTCACGGGCCGCCCTTGATCCGTCCTTAACGAGCTTTTTGGTGGTCGCTGAATATGCCTTAAGGCTGCCGCGCATGCTTGAACAGTCGGCGCGCAACCTCTCGTTCTCGGCGATCAGGGCCAGGATGGCTTCAGGCGACGCAGCTTCGGTAAATCGGTCGTTAGCCAAGCTCCAAACATCGCCAACCTCGTTGTCCTGCGGGCTTTCGTTGAAAAGATCATTCGCAGCGATCAATTCGTCGGCAAGCCGCTTCAGTTCGGTGTAGTCGGTCATGGCTTACTCCTGAAATACATGACGACGCAGACAGGAATCAGTGCAAACGCGATGAACGCGGCGGCAAACAAATAACCGTATTGGCCCATGGTCAAAACCCCTCCTTGCCGCGCTGCGATTCCCATTCGAACGGAACGACGATCAGACCGCCCTCCCGCAACCGGTCGACGCAGCGGTCGCCCATGGCTCGGCCCAGATCACTCGCTTCCAGGTTGGAAATGATCACCGTCGGTGCCTCGCGCTCGTACCGGCCGTTGATGATCGCGAACAGGGTGGTCAGCTCGAAGTCGCTCGGCTGTTCCTTGCTCACGCCGATCTCGTCCAGCACCAGCAGGTCGGGATTGATCAGGCTGGCCAGGATGTCGCCTTCGGTCCGCTCGCTGTGTCGGTCATACGTGCCACGGATGGCCTGCAGTACTGCCCCAACCGTGCGATACACCGCCGACCGAGAGGTCTTGTGCAGAAGTTCGTTCGCGATGGCCACGCCGAGGTGGGTCTTGCCAGTGCCAGGCTTGCCGATCAGCACCATGCAGCGCCCTACTTCATGGATCTGGTCGAACGTGGCGACGTAGTGGCGGCAGAACTTCAACGCCTTGCGCTGCTGGTCATGCTCGACCTGGTAGTTATCCAGCGTGCGAGTGAGGAAGCGTTTCGGGATCAACGCATCGCCCAGCTTGCGAGCCAGGGCAATCCTCAGCTCGTAGGCCTTGTTCGCCTTCTCGCTGGCTTCACGCTCTTCTGCGATCGCACGCATGCATTCAGGGCAACCGCCCTTCAACTCGCGACCCAGCAGCACAGTGACCTTCTGGTCGAAACCGCCGTGCTTGTCGCATTCCGCCGGCTGGGTACGGATCGGCGGCGCGCCTTCTGGAAGCGCCATAACCTTCTCAGAGCGCATAGGAACCGTCCTCACGCTGAATCAGGCCTGCGGTGTAGTCGCGCTCTGCGAAACCGGTGTGGCGCGATTGTGGGAACTGGTGGACGTTGGTCGGGGTGTCGGGTATCTCGTCCTCCCAGCGCTTACCGTTCAGCCAGGACGACGGGTGCGGGATGAACTGGCCCTTCTCCTTGAGCCAATCGGGCGTCAGCACCTGCTTGCCCAGCGCCTTCACCATCAGTTCTAACAGCTCCGGGGTGACCTTCAGCTTGGCCCAGGCCTTCTCCGCCTTGTCCTTCCCGACCTTGCGCGGATAGAGCTTCCAGAACTTTGGGAAAAGGTCTTCCACCACCACCGGAGCAGGCGACGGAGGAAGGGAATCAGGAATCAGGAATCCGGAATCAGAAGAGAGGGAATCAGCCGGGAAAGAACTGTTCTTGTCTGGTGCTTGCATGGTGCTTGCACCAACCTTTACCGGGCAAGGCTCTGGCTCGGGTATTTCAGGGATGGTGCTCTTGGCTTCCTTGAGGTGCGGGTTCTGGTGTTTCGCCCAGTTCACGATCTGGATGGCGTTAAATGATCCAACCGTGTAACGGGTGATGAACCCCAAATGATCCAGGTCAGCGAGCATCTTTTCGATGTCCACATTATCGGCCGGGAACAGGGCCATTTTCAGGCGTCGCGGGCGATCCTCAAGACGGCCTTCACGGTCAGCCTCGGTCCACATACCGATGAAGAGCAAGCGGGTGGCAAAATCCACCTCTGCCAGGTGTTCGTTCGAGAAGAACCCTGGCTTGATGTTTCTGGAACGAGCCATCACGCGGCCCCCTTGAATGCTTTGTCGTGGGTGAACAGGCCGTCCCAGGTCTTCTTCATGGGCAGCTCGCCGGCCAGGTACAGGTCGTACAGGCGTGCGGCGCCCTTCTTGAGCAGAACGGGCGTGTAGGAGATGAATGGGTCTTTGCCGTGCGGGGTGACTTCCACCTGGTGCTCGGTCATGTACTTATCGCGGGCGTACGAGCCAACACGGTGACGGGTGCCGGACTTGCTCTCGTTGTAAAGCCAGCTGCGCGACTCCAGGTAATTGCCCACCTGCATGACGTTGACCCCATTGAGGCCCTTGCAGAACTGGGTATGGGTCATGCCTTCCTTGAACAGGTTCTCCAGGGAGTGGATCTTGTTGGCCTGCTGCTCGACCTGGGCGGTGAGCATCAAGCGGGCCTTTTCAGACTCCATGGCGATCTGCAGGATTTCGATGGTCGAGAGCTGCTGAGGTCCCTCCAGATCTTTGATCTTTTGCAGGACCGTGCGGCGAACAGCTTTGGACTCCCGCATCCCCACCAGGGTGCATTGATCCAGGGTGAGGTCGTATGAGGCCATCATTACCCCGCTTTGGGGGTGTGCAATAAAACTGCATACCCCCAGCTCGCCGGATAACTCGTCCTCTACGCGAATAATGAACTGGTCATTACGGACCTTCGACTCCCCTGCGCGGGTGCGGGCATCGTTTACAAGGTCGCGCAACTCGACTGATGACATTGTCCGCGCCACGTTTTCAGCAATCGAAAAACGTGGCGCGGATTCGTTGGTGTTGACGATTGATTGGGGAATAGGCATTATTCGCTCCAGAACTTTGTTGTAAGTGCTGCACAAGAAGCCAGGCCGCGAACCTGGTTTTTTTGTGCCTGTGATTTAGTAATTCGGTATTTCATTGGCAGATCCTCAATAGTCCCTGAGGGGCTAATCAGCCCTTGCGTCCTATGGAAGCGACGTTGCTCCGGCTCTTGGGCGGCCGGGTCATTCGATCAAGTGCCCGGTTCATAATTGTTGCGGCCATCTCTTCCGGCGTTATCCCGTTGCGTCTGGCCAATAGCTCCAGATCAGCGAGTCCCTGCCAGTCGAGCTGGATTTCCAGCGGTTTTCTTTCAGGCACAGGGCCTCCTGGGCCACTTCAGGCCACGTCAGTTTTCGCGTTAAGCTCTTCCATCATCTGGTTCAGGCCGCGCTCGAGAATTTCCCGAGCGAGAACTGCCTTCTGCGTGCGCTGAAAACGCGCCATAGCGGTGAGCAGATCGTCGGCCACTTCATCCAGGCGGACCTTGGTGGGCTTGTCGTGCATGTGGCTTGGGTCGAAGTGCATCGTTTGTCTCCAGTGGCTGATGAATTGGTTAGCAGGCTGTTTGCAGGCGGACAGTCTGCGAAGGAAATGGGCGCAGCTCGCTTGCCTGGAAACTGCCGTCGGCAAGCTCAAGCACGCGGATATGGCGTTTTGCGGTAATGGCTTTGTGAATGGCCGGAGGGGTGACATTCAGCAATCGAGCGGCTTCCGACTGACCTTTGTCGGCAACGAACTCGTCCAAGGAGGTCTCTTTCATGGTCGTGCCTCTGGTTTCAATAGGCACGATATTAACCGGCGGTTACTAGATAATCAACACCGCCGGTTTCTGTTATAAATTAACCAGCGGTTATAAAGTGCGCGCATGAGTAAAAAGAAGCCGCTATCCCCAGAATTACTGGCCGAATGTCACGCCGCCAGGGACCTATTTTTATCGAAAAAAAATGCCTTGAAGCTGAGCCAGGCAAAGCTCGCTAAAGCGGCAGGCATGAGTCCGCCTGCCGTAAATCACTATTTCAAAGGCGAGAACCAGCTGAATATTGAATTCGCCTTGGTTCTTTCCGAGATGATTGGCGAGCCCGTTGAGAAATTCAGCGAGAGGCTGGCGTCTGACATAAAGCGTCTAGCCGACGCAGCGGGAGCAAACATTGGTTCCGGCTCAGCCAGCGAAATAGATTCCCGGCCAGCCCCGCGCAGCTTCGATCTGAAGGATGAACCCGGCTATACCGGCGTCCTACAGCTGACCGCGCGCGGATCAACCGGTGATGGCGACGACAACCCGCACGTCGAGATCCGTGGCGTCATGGCGTTCAAGTCGGCCTGGCTGCGCGCAAACAACCTCAACCAGAAGCACCTGGACGTGATCTACGCCAGCGGCAACAGCATGGAGCCGACAATCAACGACGGCGACGTACTGCTGGTGGATGAGTCACGGGTTGAGCCGAAGGACGGTCAGATATTCGCCATGCAGAGCGAATCGAAGGGAACGATCGTTAAGCGCCTGGTGAAGTCGGACTTCGACGGCTGGATCATCCGAAGCGACAACCAGGACAAGACGCGCTACGGCGACGAGACTCTGCGTGATGGGGAGATAAACGAGGTTCGAATCATTGGGCGCGTGGTTTGGCGCGGCGGGATGCTGTAAATCGACAGAAATCCGCATCGGCGGATCTTCATAAATAGAAGGGATTCACCGTGAGCGAGAAGAAAACGGGCAGTGTTTCGAATCAAGAGGATTCTGGGAATACCCCGGAGCAAGATAGGGCGCTAAAGGTCCCAGGTTCCGCGTTGGTAGACTTCCTAAACAGGGTGGCCCCGGGTAACAAATGCTGCTTTTGTAAGATTGGTGATTACGACGTCATCTCCGCCCCCACCGGTGGAGGCGTTGCGGGCGTCGTAGCCACGCCAGTGCCAAATGTTCAGCATTTAGGAATCTGGTTTTACGTGGCCTCATGCGATATTTGCGGACATACAGCGCTCTTCAATTCAAAAGAGGTTCTCAAATCGATGACTAGGGAAGACTGATGCGCATCGCTCAAGGATCACCCTATGATTTGATGGGCGAGATTTCTTCATTTTTAGAGGTTGTTGAGAAAAATGTTTCGGGCTTTTACTACATCTCGAACATTGACACCTCTACACTGTCTGAAGACTCGCTACCGCTTGACGCCGTGTATACTGTCGATACACCAAAGGATTTGATAACCATCATGAGCGCATTTCGAAAAGATTTGTTTATGTCTGTCACCTTGCCACTCCTAGGTTCGGCAGTCGGTGCGCTGGCGCTTGTGTGGGCGGCTTATACGCACATTGATTCGAAGCTAGATGCCGTTAGATCTGATGCATCAAGCAGTCTTGACCATCTGGGCGACACCCTAAGGGTTGAACTGCGCGCAGACCGCGACGCTCGAGCAAAAGAGTTCGAAACTATTCGCATTGAAATGAGAGAAGACAGAAAGGATACGAGAGACGCTCTCAAAGAGCTTATGAATCGCTCGTAATCTCGACTGATCTCTAGAAAGAAGCCCGGCCAAGCGCCGGGCTTCTTGTTTCTGCCCGCCCCGATCTGACCCCGTAGCCCGCCACTGAGCGGGCTTTTTTATGCCCAATGAAAAATA